>DNXB01000414.1 GCA_003506995.1 Verrucomicrobiales bacterium | reverse complement strand
GTCCAGTTCGCCAAGTCGGGCTAGATTGTGGGACGGGGAGCAACTCCTGAGTAAGTCAGGAGGGGCAGGAGTCGAAGTGGTGCTTGGCGTTGAAGGGAAGCGGGGTGTCGATGGCTGCCATTAGGCTGCGTGCGCATGCGCCTCATTTGGCACCCACTGTGGGAAAGGGTCAGGGAGCTGCATCCAGGCGTTCGGGCCTTTTTTAAACTCGGCATCCGTGAGCAGGGCGGCGTCGAACAGGGCCGTGAGGGCGGCTTTGTCCATGTCGCGGCCCATGATGACGAGTTCGGTGCGGCGGTCGCCGTAAGGTCCGTCGATGTGATGGCGGATTTCAGCGCGGCTTTGCTCGTCCTGCGGCCATTCGGCTTCATCGACGGCGCTCCAGAAGAAGCCGAAGGCACGGGTGTCGCGCAGCACACCGGCTTGCGAGACGTAACCGGCGATCTCCATGCGTGTGGCGAGCCAGAACATGCCTTTCGCGCGGATCACGCCCTCCCAGGCGCCCTGGAGCAGTTTTTGCAGTCGCTCCGGGTGAAACGGAAGCCGGGCGCGATAGACGAAGCTGCTGATGCCATACTCCTCGGTCTCCGGCGTATGGCCGTTCAGGCTGTCGAGCCAGCCTTTGCTCTCCTCCGCCTCGGCCATGGCAAACAAACCGGTGTCCAGCACGACATCGAGCGGCACCTCGCTGCGCTGAGTGAGGTGGACTTTGGCTTTCGGATTCAAGGCTCGGACGATACCTTGGACTTCATCCAGCTCGTCGGCGCTGACGGCGTCGGTCTTGTTGATGAGGATGACATTGGCGAACTCGATTTGATCGGTGAGCAGGTTCGCGATGCTGCGGGCGTCTTCGCCGCTGATGCCCATCTCGCGGTCCTGGAGGTCATCCGTGCTGTGGTAATCTTCGAGGAAGTTCCGCGCATCGACGACGGTGACCATGGTGTCGAGCTGCGCGAGGTCGTTGAGGCTGCGGCCGGAGTCGTCGGTGAAGGTGAAAGTCTCCGCGACGGGCATGGGCTCGGAGACGCCGGTGGACTCGATCAAAACGGCGTCAAAGCGGCCTTCGCGGGCGAGCTTGGTGACTTCCTGCATCAAGTCCTCACGCAGCGTGCAGCAGATGCAGCCGTTGCTCATCTCGACCATTTTTTCCTCGGTGCGGGAGAGCTGCGCATCGCCGTTTTTGACAAGCTGGGCGTCCACATTGACCTCGCTCATGTCATTGACGATGACGGCCACTTTGCGGCCCTCGCGATTGCGCAGGATGTGGTTGAGCAGCGTGGTCTTGCCAGCGCCAAGGAAGCCGGAGAGGACGGTGACGGGGAGTTTTGGGGTGGAGAAAGAAAGAGCCATGCATTAATAAATACAAATCACTTGCAACTGCAAGACGATTGCATTTATCATTCATGGCAACTCAAACCGCGCATGAAGACCTCACATTTCCTTTTCCTTCTCGTCCTGGCCGCTGGCTCCACTTTGAACTCGCTGGCCCAGCAACGGCATGATCCGGCGCATGCGCATGATGATGCCGAGCTGATTCCGCTGGATGAGATTGTGATTTCAGCCCCGCTGGACCGGCCGCTGTATCAGCAGGCGCAGGCGGCGTCGATTTTGGGCGGGCAGAATTTGAATCTGGCGATTGAGCCGACTTTGGGGCAGACGTTGGCGCGGATGCCGGGGGTGAGCAGTTCGTATTTCGGCCCGGCGGCGAGCCGGCCGATCATTCGAGGTCTGGACGGGGACCGGGTGCGCATTTTGCAGAACGGGATGAACACGATGGACGCCTCGGCGACGAGTCCTGACCATGCGCTGAGCTTTGAGCCGTCGAATTTGAAGTCGGTGGAGGTGGTGCGCGGTCCGGCGACCTTGTTGTATGGCTCCAATGCCATCGGCGGCGTGGTGAACGCGATTGATGGACGCATCGTGGATGAAAAGCTCGATGGCACGCTGCGTGGCTCGATGGGCGGACGGTTTTCGTCGGTGGACCAGGGTTACCAGTCGAATTTCATGCTGGAAGGCGGCTGGAAGGGACTGGCGTTTCACATTGAGGCGTTCACACGCGCGGCGGAGGATTTTCGTGTGCCGGGAAATCTGCGCACCGTCGGCGAGCAGGAGCGGAATCCGCTGCCGGCGGGGACGCCGGAGCCAAACAAGATCGCGACAAACAGCAATCTCCGCGCCGAGGGCATTTCAGGCGGCCTGAGCTATGTGTGGGACGCGGGTTTCATCGGCTTCTCCTGGACGGAGTTTCACACGAATTACGGCTCGCCAGCGGAGCCCTCGGTGTTCATCGACATGAACCAGACGCGTCTGGATGTGCGCGGGGCTTTCTACAAGCCGCTGCCGAAGATCAAGGAGATCAGCTACCGCTTTGCGTGGTCGGACTACGAGCACGTCGAGTTCGAGGACGGCATGGACAACACGGTCTTCAAAAACGACGCCTATGATTTCCGCGTGGAGTTGAAGCATGAAAAAATCGCGGGCATGGAGGGCGTGATCGGCTTCCAGTCGGAGCGCAGCGATTTCTTTGTGGCGGGCGCGGAGGCATTCATTCCACCGACGGTGACGGAGTCGAACTCATTGTTCTTCTTTGAGGACATCACGCGGGGACCGCTGAGTTTTCAGTTTGGCGGGCGCTACGACCACATCGAGACCGAGTCACGCAACAACGATGTCTTTGGCCCTGCTCGTGGGCGTCAGTTTGACAATCTGAGCGGCTCGGTCGGCTTTGTGTATACGCTGAATGAGGAATACTCCGCCGCCTTCACGATCACTTACGCGGAGCGTGCTCCGACGTATCAGGAGCTGTTCGCGAACGGCAATCATGTGGCGACGAACACCTTTGAAGTGGGTGATTTCGGCCTGGGCGTGGAGAATTCGGTGAGCTTCGATCTGAACCTGCGCAAGCGCACCGGCTGGGTCACGGGCAGCGTGGGCGGCTACTACAGCCGGTACAGCGGCTTCATCGGCCTGTTTCCCGCCGGGTTCATGGTGGACACGGATGGTGACCTCATCCCTGACACGCCGCAGTTCAACTACCGCGCTGTGGATGCGGAATTCCTCGGCGCGGAGCTGGAGACGACCTTCCATCTGCTGCACCCGGTGACGGAAGAACCCAAGCAGGCGGACACGAACCTGCATCTGGAATTCAAGGCGGATGCGGTGCGGGCGCGTGATGGCAGCACGGGCGCCTCACTGCCGCGCATTCCGCCGTTCCATCTCTCCAGCGCGTTGATTCTGGAGCGCGGGCCGTTTGGAGCGCGGCTGGAGGGCATTTACGCCGCGCCGCAGGATCGTGTGGCGGCCAACGAGTTCGGCACGGACAGCTATTTCCTGGTGAACCTGGCCCTGAGCTACCGGCTGGTGCAGGGGCCGACGACGGTCGATTTCTATGTCAAAGGCATGAACCTGACGAACGAGGACGCCCGTGAGCACACGTCCATCCTGAAAGAGCGTCTGCCTCTGCCGGGGCGTGGGATCGTGGCCGGGGTGAAGGTGACTTTTTGATGTGCTGAACGCCGCATCTTTTGCGCTCTATTGAACGAAAAGGCGCGGGGAACGTTCTGCGCCTGCCGTGATTCGACAGTGCCCAGGACGTGTGTCCTGGGCACTGTCGTCATGAGCAGGGTGGAGTTGACCCACAACAATATCTTGCTGCGATTTTGTATTGGATATAGATTTTCTAAATCAACCACCGCCTATGAACGCCTCCGTCGCCGACGCCACCACCCTCAACCGGGGTACTGCGTACGAAGCTTTGGAGGCCCGGCGTGCTTGGCGGGCGAAGGAGCACATCTCGCCGCACTCATGGGTGCTGATCAGTTGCCTGGGGGATTTTACCATGGCCTTGCTGGCTGCGGTCGCCGCCTACCTGCTGCGCTTCCATTCGGTGATCAAGGACATCGGCAATTTCAATGTCATGGACTTTCATCAGTATGTCAGCCACATGGCATTGGGCAGCCTGCTTCTGTTGCTGGCTCTCGGCAGGCATGGCATCTACCATCAGAGCCTGCTGCTGCGCCATCGTTGGGTGGCTGCCCGCATTGCCAAGGCTGTTTTGTTATGGACCGCCTGCTTCCTGGCCATCACGCTTGCCTTGAAGCTGGAGCCGTCGATTTCCCGTGTTTATGTGGCGCTCAATGGGGCCACGGCCCTGCTGCTGCTGCTGGCCTGGCGGTCGGTGTTTTTCCGTTTTCTGAGCGCTCCTGGACGGGTGGAGGCATTGCAGCAGCGCACGCTGTTTGTCGGCTGGAATGAGGCGGCCGTCGCCATGTGGAAGACGCTGAAGCGTGACCAGGCCTGCGCTTACGATGTGGTGGGCTGGGTCAAAACCAACCAGGACGAGGAATTGCTGCCCGCGCCGGATGCCTTTCCCTGCCTGGGGGACATCAACGAGGTCGAGAACCTCGTCGCCACCCATGCGGTGGACATGGTGGTGGTGGCGAACCTGCATAGCCACCGTGAGCAGATTGTGGACATGGCGAACCTCTGCGAACGTGAAATGATCGATTTCAAGGTCATCCCCTCGGGATTTCGCATCTTTACTTCCGGCCTGAGGCTGGAGACCATCGCAGGCACGCCGGTGCTGGGTATCACGCGGCTGCCGCTCGACAGCACGTTCAATGTGGTGTCCAAGCGCACAATGGACATCATTGGCGCTCTCGTGGGACTTGTCTTGAGCGCGCCGATTGTCGCGTTCTTCAGCCTCATGGTGTGGATGGAGTCCCCTGGGCCCGTTTTTTATCGTCAGCGCCGCTGGGGGGCCAAAGGCGTGCCCTTCAAGATCATCAAGATCCGCTCCATGCGGATCGATGCAGAAAAAGCCTCCGGTGCCCAGTGGTGCGTCAAAGATGATCCGCGCCGTCTCAAAATCGGGGCCTTCATGCGGCAGTGGAACATCGACGAGCTGCCGCAGTTTTGGAACGTGCTGAAGGGGGAGATGAGCCTCGTTGGCCCGCGCCCAGAGCGGCCGGAGTTGATCGCAGAATTCAAACACCACATTCCGCACTACAACGCCCGCCATCACGCCAAGCCTGGCATGACCGGCTGGGCCCAGGTCAACGGCCTGCGCGGCGACACCGATCTCGGCGAGCGCATCCAGTGTGACCTTTGGTATCTCGAAAACTGGAGCCTCTGGCTCGATCTCCAGGTCATGCTGCTGACCTTCTTCAAGCGGGACAACGCCTATTGAGGAGGGTGGGTTTTCGTGGTGGCACGCCGGCCACGGAAGCGGCATTGGTCATTCACTCCCCATGCCGCTGTTCACGATTTACACCCCCACTTTCAACCGCGCCCACACCCTTCATCGTGTGTTTGAAAGCCTGCATGCGCAGACCTGCCGGGACTTTGAGTGGCTGGTGATCGACGACGGCTCGACCGATGGAACGGCGGAACTCATGCGGCGCTACCAGGCCGAGGCCGGCTTCCCGGTGCACTACCTGCCCATGCCGCATCGCGGCGCGCATCATGCGCACAACCTCTCCCTGCGCGAATCCCATGGCGAGCTGTGGCTGAAGCTCGATTCCGACGACGGCTGCGTCCCGGAGGCCCTGGAGCGACTGAAGCATCACTGGGAAAGCATCCCGCAGACAGAGCGGGACGGCTTTTCCGGCGTCACCGGCCTCTGTCGTGATCAAAACGGCGCGCGCGTCGGCACGTTGTTTCCCACCGATCCGCTCGACTGCTCCGCCGCCGAGCTGGAGTACCGCCACAAGGTGCGCGGGGAGAAATGGGGCTTTCTCCGGCTGGATGTGCTGAGGCGTTTTCCGTATCCCGAGGACGTGCCGGGAAATTTCATCCCGGAATCCTTCATCTGGTGCCAGGTCTCACGCCAGTTCAAGACGCGCCACATCAACGAGGAACTGCGCATCTACTGGACGGACGCGCCCTCGCTCGTCCATGGCCCGTCCAATCCGCGCACCAACGCCGTCGGCCATCGGCTCATGTTCAAGATGGTGCTCGACCTGGAGAGCGGCTGGTTTTTCCGCGCCCCGCTGCGTCTGCTGCGGGCGGCGGCGCAAAGCGTCCGCTTCTCGCTGCTCAGCGGAGTGGGATTGTCACGGCAGTTTCGTGAGCTGCAGTCCACCGGGGGCCGTCTGCTGTGGCTGGCGGCTTCGCCGCTGGGGGCTGTTTTATACCTTCGAGATTGTCGGCGATTTGGGATGGCGTGATCCATGGCCGGGGTCTGGCTGAAGACGCCCGGCGGAGCGCAGGGGCGGGGCCAGATGATGAATGAGTCTCTCAGTTGCATGGCTGCCGCGAAATGGAAGAAACGGGCGGTGCGAATGACCTTGTCTCCCAGACGGCTCATGCGTTCATCCCGGAGCCGAAATTCAAGAAAGCATCAGCCGGATCCAACCGTCTGGCTGGTTGGGTGAGGGGCCCATGCCCGGCCATGGGCTTCGTTTTCGTCTCATCACGCCTAGGCGCGAAAAATATTTTTCAGCGTCTCTGGCTTTTGAAAATCAAGCAATTGATTCAGTAATCTTAAGTCTGTTGATGATGCCGTTAGAGATCAGTATTGATGTAAAGCAAGCGCTTGCGTTAATTATCATTGATAATTCGCAGATAATCATGAGTGCCATTTCTCCAACGCTTCATCGCTTCGCGGAACTGACGGGTGGGGCTGTCAAGAAGCCGTTTCAAACCGGGCGGTCGAGCGTTCAAATCGCGCGGTTGGAGCTTCAAATAGAGCCGTCGGACGCCCCAATGACGGCGTTGGGTGTCCAAACGACACGGTGGCCCGCCCGAACGCGTCAGTGGTTGAGCCAGATGATCGGGGCGTCTTCTCCAGCCACCCGGTTGTGCGCCCCAATCGCCGCGTCGGCGGCTCAAAACATCCCGTCAGGAGTCCAAACAGCCGAGTCGAGGATCGAAAATGTTCGGCAGCGGCTCCCAGCAGGGCGGGTAGGACAGGCATGCTGCCTGTCACGAGTGCCTGGGGCATTTTGCCCCGGCTCAAGCAGGCGGGCAGAATGCCCGCTCCACTGGCGACAGGTGGCACACCTGTCCTACTGACAACAGCGAACAGCGAACCCAATAGAAAACCATGAAAGACGAATTCACCAACCGCCTCGGAGCCTTCCGCACCACGCTCGATTTTCTGCAAACCCCGGCCAACAAGCTGAAGTGGGACGGGCAGCCGCCCTTGCGTTTCACCAGCCGGGTGGCGGAGGCGGTGACCGCCCTGGCGGCTTTGGCGGTATTCTGCCAGCAGCAGGGCGCGGTGATCAAAGGCGCGGCGGTGGACAAGGCGCGGGAGGAGAAGGAGCTGGAGGACGCGGCCTTCGTGCTGGGGCAGGCGGTGGCGGAGTGCTGCCGGGGCTTGGGGAATGCGGCGGACGCGGCCCGCTGCGCGTTTTCCAAAAGCGCCTGGCGTGGCATGCGGGACGCGGCCTTGCTGGCGAACGCACGGGAGGTCATTCGAGTCGCGGAGAGCCTGCTGTCCGGGGCGCAGGCCGCTGCCGCTGCGGAGTGTGGCATCACGACCGCCACAGTGGCGGCGTGCAAGAAGGAGGCGGACGATTATGAGGCGGTCATCAGCGCCCCGCAGCAGGCCATCGCGGGCAGGAAGGCCACCACGGCGCAGATGCGGGACCGTTTCAATGCGGTCGAGGCCGTCTTTGCCAGCCTCGACGGTTTGGTGGGGCAGTTCACGGACAAGATCTTCGTGGCCAGCTACCACGCCGCCCGCACGATTCGGGACAACGGCCACGGCCCCGGCGCGGAGCCGACCCCGCCCGAGCCGCCGCTTTGAGTGGAGGTGCCTGCTCTTGATTGCCCACCCGAATTTCCTCATCCCCGCTTCTGCTTTATGCCCGCCTCTTCCTCATCTTCTTCATCGTCCAGCTCAGACTATGACTACAACTCCGACAGCAGCGAAAGCTCGCCGGTGGAGAGCAGCAGCAGCAGTTCCATTGATTCCGAGGGTGAGCGCAGCTCGGACTCGTCATCCTCCAGCCTTTCACAGGAGTCTTCGCTCAACAGCTCGTCTTCATCGTCCTCAGCATCATCAGACTCGGATAAGTCGGACTGGAGCTCGGAGTCCTCAGACGGCCCTTCGGAGGAGCCAAGCTCGCAATCCTCTGCTTCCTCAGACGGCCCTTCGGAGGAGCCAAGCTCGCAATCCTCTGCTTCCTCGGTCAACAGTTCGTCTTCATCGTCCTCAGTTTCATCAGACTCGGACAAGTCGGACGAGAGTTCTCAGCCATCTGATGGCCCTTCGGACGTGCCCAGTTCGGACTCCTCACACTCTTCGGCCAACAGTTCCGCATCATCGGACGAGTCGGACAACAGCTCGCAGTCGTCTGGCGGCCATTCGGATGATCCCAGCTCCGAATCCTCGCAGTCCTCGGTCAACAGCTCTTCGTCATCCAGCGAGTCCTCGGTCAATAGCTCGTTGTCCTCCAGCGAGTCCTCGATCTCCAGCGTGTCGTCACCCTCGTCTGCCTCCAGCGGGTCTTCCGCGCGCTCGGAGGGGCCGGTGTCGTCGGACTCCAGCTATTCCTCCGAGTCCTCTTCGTCCAGCGAGTCCTCGGGGCCATGGCAGTCGAGCGAGTCCTCACATGTCGATCCGCCCTCGGACGTGAGTTCAGATGAGTCGTTTCCGTCGTTGTCATCAGAGGCGCGTTCGGATTCCTCGGTGTCGGATGCATCCTCCCAGACGGAACCGCCCACGGAGGATGTGGATTACCCTCCGGCGGGTGAAACGGGCTGTAGCAGCGGCGGCTGTGGTGGCGAGAACTCGGTGCCGGAAGGGCAGACATGCCCGCCGGATGGGACCAGCGGTGGGCCGGTGAGCTATGCCACCGGGCAGATGGTGCATGCGGAGACGGATCTGGCCACAAACGCGTTTGGGATTCCTTGGGGACATACTCGAACGTATGCGAACGTGCTGGAGGGCACCGGCGGAAATGGCTCCTCAGTCAACGGCAGCCGCTGGTATGTGCGGCAGTTGAAGGGGCTGGCCTTTGAATTTGCTGATGGTGCGACACAGCCCACGCGGGTGGTCGTGGCGGACGGGGCGAACTCGAGCGAGTACTTCATCCTCTCCGGCGGCGTGTATGTGAACGAGTTCACGGGCTGGAACATGCTGGCCTGGGACGAGGAGGCGGAGGAGTTCACGCTGACGCAGGCGCGCAGCGGACAGCAATGGGTGTTTTACGACCACACGACGGCACCGGAGCTGCGCGGGCAGTTGAAACGGGTCATTGATCCCGCCGGGCGGGTGGTGAGCTGCGATTACGATCCTGACGGCAACCTGGAGAAGTTTGAGCAGGTGGAGGACGGCCAGGCCTCCGGGTTCTACTACACCTGGACGGCCATCAGCTAGATCGCCTCGGTGACGCTGAAGCTGGACGACCGCAACGTGCGGCGGGTGAGTTTCGCCTACTATGAGATCGGGGAGACGGGCGGCAGCCTGGATGATTTGAAGTCGGCCACCATTGAGCAGTATGACAGGGGCACGGCGAGCTGGCGGATCGTCGAGCGGAAGCACTACCGCTACTACATGGAAGAGGACACGCACGGTTTTGCCAGCGGTCTGAAATTGGTGATTGGAGCGGGAGCGTACCAACTGATGCTGGACGCGGGATTGAACCCGGAGACGGCCACGGAGGAGGAACTCCTCAACTACGCCGACTTCTACTACGAGTATGACGCGGACAAGCGGGTGACCCTGGAGCGGCTGGAGGGCGGGCGGCGGCAGTACGCCTTCGCCTACACGACCAATCCGGATCACGATGAGGAGAGCGATGTGAATACCTGGAAGACGAAGACGGTGGAGACGCTGCCGGATGGCAGCGAGCACCGGGTGTATTCCAACGGGGGAAATGTCATGCTGGTGAAGATTTTGCAGAAGGCGGGCGGCGCGGACCAGTGGGTGGACTCCTGGACTTACACGGCGGAGAGCCGGCCGCAGACGCGTGCGCATCCCTCGGCGGTGGCGTCGGTCACGGAGCCTGCGGGCGGCAGCACGACGCTGACGGTGAATCTGCGCAGCGCGGCGGGGAAGATCGAGCTGACGGAGTATTACGCCACGAGCAATCCCACGACCGGCGCGGTGGCGGGCTATGTGTTCACCCGCAGTGTGAAGGAAGGTTCCGGCGGCACGCCGCAACTATTGGAGAAGCTCAAGTACGACACGCAGACGGTGGGCGGCCAGAGTCTGCATCCGATCAAGGAGCGCCTCGTCTATCCGCTGGCGGGCATGGATGACGAAGACGCGCCGAAGACGACCTATGTTCGGACCTATTACAATGACGGCTCGGCGCAGAGCTTCCAGGTGAAGGAGCTGATCACCACGCAGGCGGTGGTGGAAGAGGCGGAGAATGGCAGCGGCGTGGCCGGGGTGACGAAGCAGGTGTACGACCGCTTTGGCCGACAGACGTGGGAGATGAACCAGCGGGGCGTGATCACCTTCATGAGCTATGTGGAGGCCACGGGGGCGCTGCTGCAACGCATTGAGGACGTGAACACGACGCTGATGCCGGTCCCACCTGCAGGATGGGTGTCCGAAGGGGAGCATCTGGTGAGTGATTTTGTCAGCGATGGTCTGGGGCGGGAAGTGCAGCAGCGGGGGCCGTGGCATGAGGTGCAGCTCCGGGAAGGGGACACGACGGCCACGGCGATCCGGCGGGTGGAGTTCACCACCTATGATGACGAGGCGCATGAGGTGCGACGCGCCAGCGGCTACCTGACCGGGGACAACCCGACACCGACTTTCACGGTGGTGGGCGCGGTGCGGGTGACGCGCAGCGATGCGAACGGGCGCGTGGTGGACGAAATCCAGGCGGTGCGCTGCTGCCCCACCGGGCCGTTGACACCGGGCGAGGCGCTGCCGCAGAGCCAGTGGAGCCGCTGGACGCACCGCATCTATGATCCCTGGGGCCGCCTCTACGCGCAGCGGGTCTATCACGCGATCCCCCAAAGTGGTCCGCATAGTCCCCTATGCGGTTCCGATGCTGTCGGCGAAGAAATCACCAACTACCTCGAAACCCTCTACGGCTATGACGCCATGGGCCGCCAAAACCGCATGATCGACCAGGCTGGCACCATCACGCGCACGGTTTATGATGTGCGGGATCAAGTGGTGAACCAGTGGGTGGGCACGGACGACACCGGAGCCACCGACAGTGATCCCACCGGCGGCGGGGCCACGGGCAACAACATGGTGGCGGTGGCGCTGCTCGAATACGACAACGGCACGGCGGGCGGCGACGGCAACCTCACCGAGGAAACCCTGCCGGTGGACGACACCAGCGGCAATGACCGCATCACCACCTACGCTTACGACTTCCGCGACCGGCGCGACACGACGACACAGACCGACGGCACGACGGTTTGGATTTCCAAGGCGACGTTTGACAACCTGGACCGGGTGACGGCCAGCGTGCGTTACCACACGGCAGTGAACAACACGAACCGCATCGCCCAGAGCCGGACGTATTACGACGCGCTGGGCCGGGTGTTCAAAACGGAGATCGACGGCATTGATCCGGCCACGGGCGATGTCACCGGCACGCTCACCGGGCAGAACTGGTACGATCTTGTCGGCAATGTGATCAAGCAGTCGCAGCCGGGGAACACCGCTTTCACCAAGACCGTGTATGATGAGCTGAACCGGCCCAGGGTGGCCTACCTGTGCTGTCGCCCTGGTGTTGCTGGTGTCCCCAGCGGCGATGACAACAGCGTGGTGGATGACACGGTGATCGAGCAGGCGAACACGGTCTATGACCGTGGTGGCAACGCCATCATGCAGACACGCAAGCAGCGCTTCGACGATGCCACCGGCACCGGCGTGCTCAACGGCCCGCAGACGGAGCCGAAGTCGCGCGACACCTATGGGATGACCTGGCCCGATGCGCTCGGGCGTCCGCGAGTGAGCGCGGACTACGGCACCAATGGCGGCAGCGTGCCCACACGTCGCGATGTGGCACCGCAGCGGAGCGACACCATCCTGGTGTCAACGAATCGGTATAAAGACAGCGGCGACGCCAACGCCGTCGTTGATCCGATGGGCATCGAAACGCGCTGGGAGAACGACCAGGCCGGCAGACGCATCCGCCTGATCGAAGGCATCCAAGGGGGCGTAGCCGCGCCCGCAAGGGCGTGGTCTGGGGAGGCTTCATGCACCCATCCACCTTATCCACCCCATCCAACACCCCGCATCACGGAATTTGTCTGGCACCCGAGCGGCCAGTTGGCTAAACTCATCCTCGTGAACGCGGAAACGGGCAACCAAGTCACGCGCTGGCTCTTCGGCACCACGCTGGCCGACAGCGCCATCGCCAGCAACGGCCTGGTGCGCACGAAGATCTATCCCGAGAGCGACGACCGCCCCGCGCCTGCGGCGGACGGCCCCGATGGAGTCTATTCGCGACTCGAATACCACTACAACCGCCAAGGCCAGCAGACCGCGTTCAAAGACGCGGATGGGACGACGCATGAGTATAGTTACAACAAGCTGGGCAACCCGACGGACGACCGCGTGACGGTGCTGGCGGCTGGACTCGATGACGCCGTGCGGCGCATCGGCACCACTTACGATCAACGCGGCCTGACGGCAAAGGTCACGAGTTACAACGCAGCCAGCGGCGGTTCCGTGGTGAACGAAGTCGGCCTGGAATACGACGCGTTCCGCAATCTGGTGGCGGACAAACAGAGTCATGCGGGAGCGGTGGATGGCAGCACGCCAAAGGTGCAGTACGCATTCACCAGCGGCGCGGGCAACAAACTGCGCAAAGTATCGGTGACCTACCCGAACGGGCGCGTGGTGGAATATCTCTATGGAGCCGCGAACTCGATGGATGACCACCTCAACCGCGTCAGCGCGGAGAAGGTCACGGGCGAGAGCCAGAACCTTGTGGAGTATCGCTACGTGGGGCAGAACTGGCAGGTGCGCCTGGCCTATCCCGAGCCGGACCTCATGTGCGACTACCGCAAGCAGACTGGGCAGCCGGATGGGGACGCCGGCGATCCCTACAACGGCTACGACCGCTTCGGCCGCACCGTGGACATCCACTGGAGCAGTCCCATTGAGTGATGGCCGAAAGAAACAACAGAATGGCCGCCTACGGAACACACAGAAGACACGGAAATCTGAACAGCCAATCCAAGCTCATGAATCCCCATCTATGGTTCCTCCTTCCGTTTGTTCCGTGTTTTCCGTAGGCCCATCCAACCTCTGACTTTATCCGCCATGCCAACGACTCTCGAACAGTCTCAATACGGTTTTGACCGCAACAGCCGCCGGACGTGGCAGCGACGTTCGCTGACGGACACCCAGGATCAACAGTACAACTACGATACGCTGATTCAGGTGAGTGCTGCCGCACGCGGTAGTTTGAATCTGAACAAAACCGCGATTAGCGGCCGACCCGCGAGTGCGGAGAGCTGGGACTATGACCCCACGGGAAATTGGCGAGGCTACCACGCCGCCGCCAACGGCACGAACACGCTCGACCAGCACCGGGTGCATGACCGTGGCAACCGGTTGACGCAGATCGAAGACAATCCCCACAACATGATTTTGGATCGCGTGGGGCGCATGCGCCAGATGGCTCCCGATGCGGAGGGAGATTGGGACGGCACGCTCGAATTGACCTGGGATGCCTGGAGCAGGATCACGAGCGTGAAGAACAACGGCGAGGTGGTCGGTGAGTACACTTATGACGGTCTTAATGGACGGATCATGCGCGAAGTGGATGGGGAGACACTGCACAGCTACTACAATGATGAATGGCGGCCCGTGGAGGAGCGCAAGAATGCTGCAACCACGGCAGCCATCAGCTACTTGTGGGGAAATCGGCATCGGGATGACTTGGTGAGGCGCGACCGTGCTCTGGGAGGCACGACGTTCAACGAGACGCGATATGTGCTGATGGACTACTTCAATCCTGCCGCGCTCACAGATGAAACAGGAGAAGTGAAAGAACGTTACGCGTTTAGCGCCTTTGGCCTGCGCACGATCCTCAATCCTGACTTTACCGTGCGCAGTAACAGCGAGTCTGCCTTCGAGTTTGCGTTTCAGGGGCAGTTCCTCGACGGAGAGAGCAGTCTGATTAACTACGGCTACCGCTACTACTTGCCACAACTCGGACGCTGGGCGTGTAAAGACCCGATTGGAGAGGAGGGAGGAGTCAATCTTTACGGCTACGCGGTCAATAATGCAGTGAACTTGGTGGATCATCTTGGTTTGGATCCCATTTATTGGGAGCCATCAATACCAAATAATACCCGACTCCCAAATGGTAGATTTGGACCAAAGGCACCATTTGGGCGGCGTACTCCTGGAGTTACCCCGCGCATACCAACCACTCCATTGGTTCCAACTACTATGCCGCCTCCAACGTATATACCGAAACCAAATCCGGCGCGAGCGGATCCAGTATCTGGACCAGCTACAGTTATACTTTATATTGAAATGTCGATTGCATCAGGGCTTGGGGCTGAGATGTACAACGAAGGCCGTAAGCAATGCCAGGAAAACGTTGCCTACAACATATTTGAAGTTGCCAACCTTTCCGGGTGTTGTTGTTGCGTGATTGATACCCATATTGTTTTTCAAGCTGTTACCGGAGCACCAATGCGGATACCAGGCATGCCAGCAACAGGAACTATAATCCAAAAGTCCTGTTCTTCGATACGCGAAGAGTCGCGCAAGCATGGGTCATTCAAACCTTTTTACAACCCAATTTCAGGATTCAGTCAAATGCTGAACGACTATTTTAATATACCCCTGCCTAATCCACCAGAGCAATCGCATAAAACATATTACGTCGATTGGGGGTGCCCAAAATGAAGTCATTGAAATTGATGAAACTCGGATTTGTTATCGCGCTTTGTATTGCCATCGTTCTGGTGGTTGTTTTGAAGCAAAATATAAAACCTAATTCACACGTTCGCTTAACGATAGAAATAATCGAGATCGGAATAACGTTAGATCAAGTCAAAGGAAAACTTGGCGACCCAGTTTACTATCAGAAAGACAGCAATGGCTATGAAATGTTAACATATCTGCAAGATGTGAGCAATCTAGGGCCGCATGAAGAGTTGGGCGGGATAAATGTTGTGGTGAAAGATGGTGTTGTTTACAAGGTTATGCCCATTTTGACTGATTGAGTGTGAAATAAACCCGTGCGCCAACTAAATGAACCCGCGCACCAACCAATAGCGCGGGACGTGCCAGCCTATTTGGGAAAGTGAAATCAAGAAGGCTGCTCGGTTCCGAATTTTCCTATGTTGAAGCAGAACTTGAAAATGCCATTGCCGAAAAAGATAAAAAGAATAAAACGGACTCAGCCACTTTTCATCTCTTTTCCTTTTTCGGCCAACCACTTCTGACCCATGTCCACCACGCTCGAACAAATCCAATACGGCTTCGACCGCGACAGCCGCCGCACTTGGCAGCGACGTTCGCTGACGGACACACAGGATCGGCACTACAACTACGACGCCCTCAGCCAGGTGAGCGCTGCTGCACGCGGCAGCCTCAATCTCAACGCCACTGCCATCAGCGGCATTCCAGCGAGTGCGGAGAGCTGGGACTACGATCCCACCGGCAACTGGCGCGGCTACCACACCGCCGTCAACGGCACGCCTACGCTGGATCAACATCGTGTGCATGACCGGGGGAACCGGATGACGCAGATCGAGGACAACCCGAACAACATGATTTTGGACCGTGTGGGCCGGATGAGGCAGATGGCCCCGGACGCGGAAGGCGATTGGGATGGCAAACTGGAGCTGACCTGGGATGCCTGGAGCCGGATCACGCGGGTGAAGAACAACGGCACGGTGGTCGGCGAATACACCTATGATGGAACGCATCGCCGCGTCACTCGTGAGGTGGTCGGCGAAACCCTGCATAGCTACTTCAACAGCCAGTGGCGTCCTGTGGAGGAACGCAGGGATGCTGAAACCACTGCGGCGATGAGCTATCTGTGGGGAGCGCGGCATCGGGATGACTTGGTGCGGCGAGATCGTGCGGTAGGAGGCACCTCACTCAACGAAACACGGTATGTGTTGATGGACTACTTCAACCCGGCAACGATCACCGATCAGAGCGGTGTGGTGAAGGAACGCTATGCGTTCAGCGCGTTTGGGGTGCGCACGATCCTGAACCCGGACTTCACGGTGCGCAGCGACAGCGAGTGCGGGATGGAGTTCGGGTTTCAGGGGCAGTTCCTCGACCAAGAGAGCGGGCTGCTCAACTACGGCTACCGCTACTACTCACCGCAACTGGGAAGGTGGCTCTCAAAAGATCCGATTGGGGAGGAAGGCGGAGTTAATCTTTATGTGATGGCGGGAGATAATGCGCTAAATCAAGTGGATCATGTTGGTCTGTACAGTTTTGTAAATGACACGCCAGGCGGGCATCTAGCTCCGTATCTTTTTCCGGCGTATGTTGACCCTCCGAGTAGGTTCCCAGATTCAGTTTGGGAGGCAGTTGAAAAATCTCCGGAGTTTCAAGAATATCTTGGCGATCTTGAGGTGCTTTCAAAAAACCAAGCGATTTGGTTTGAAAAGAGGATTGCAAAAGGTGTTGGGAGTGAATTTCATATACATGTGCAGAATTCTCCTAACATGAATTTTTTGCAGAGGCTTCATGCAGGAACTATAGCTGGTGGGATTGATGTTAAAATTGCAAAAGGGCATGAGGTGGTTATTGACTGTAAATTTAAACCATTGGCCACTTGTAAGTGCGTTGCGACAACAAGACTCCCTGTACACTTGTTTGACCACTATGGTTTTGGGGGGTACGGAGGAGATCCTAGCGGAAATTTTGGAAATACTGCGCTTAAATATATTCTTACAATTCCTAGCCTATTTGGTGGGGTGCCTGGAGGTAAAGATTACGATATTCGAGATTTCAGATTCATTGATTGGAGTTATCAATTCGATGTTTAAAGCCAAACATTTAGTTTCAAATATTCTGAGTTGCTGGTTAGCACTTCTTGTGATTGCGATATTAGTGGCGCTGAGTTTAGGAAGGTACAATGCAAAAGTGCAACGCGAACATTCGGAGAACGTTCGTGTTACTTTAAAAAGTTCTTGGCTCAAGTGGCAGGCGCAAATGGTTGATTTGAATATATTGCCAGTTGGAATATTGAGCGAGGAAGTAAGACGGTACTTAACGAAGGATCAAGTGGGCCGTTTTTTGGTATTTTCTACTACAAAGGGTGATGATCCGCTAATTATTTATCAAGCCGATGGAAGGCGTCCGAGGCATGTAGTGCTTTTTCGTGATGGGCAAGTGACGTATTGGGTGGACGCTACATTAACGCAATTTTGTGACACTGGAAAAGTCCCAGATTATGTATTGAAAACGTGGGAGATGAACCAGCAAGCCAACCAATAGAATTGGTCGTGCCAACCTATTTGGGAAAATGAAATCAAGAAAGCTGAATAGTGGCAACCAATGGACGGTCGGAGCCTTCATTCGTAGAATTTGCAGCCGCGCCAGCTCCTCGATACTTCACGGTCCGCAAATTCGGAGGATCAGCTTTTCCTTACTTTCCGAACGCTGCAACACACGGGCCACCCACATCCAGTGTTAGTCCTCGGCAACCTCGGAGATGCGAACCTCCTGCGAAACGAGTTAGCAACGCGACTTGCGCGACGATGTCTGTCCCGATTTGTCGCAGATAAGGGCCAGTATCAAGTGATGAATGACTTTCAACTGCGCCGCATGCAGAAGGCAGCGGGGCTTGCACGAACTCTTGAACGCCAACTTCCACCATGACTCCCTCCCGATCCCTCGCCAAAGACGGTCCTGACCTCACCGCGCTGCACTCGCCGCGATGGCGGGAGGAAAACGACATTCCTGTGCGGCAGCTTGGGGAACCGGTGCCGTTCTTTTACACACGGGCCGGGGCGGTGCTGCCGCTGGAGGGGCAGTATCGCGGCGGGCATGCCTTTCTGATGGCGAACGGGCCGTCAGTGGGCCTGCTGGACCTGACGCCGCTGCACCGTCGCTGGGTGATGACGCTGAACAACGGGGCGCGGACCTTCCGGGGGAACGCGAACTGCACGGTGGACGAGCCCTCGCGCTTCAGCCTCTCCATGTGGCTGGACCCGACGATCCTGAAATTTGCGCCGATGTCCCACTTTGAGAAGTCGCTGTGGGACAACCGGCTCGTACATACGGACCAGGGCTGGGTGCAGCGATGGGAGGAATCCAAACTCAAGTTGGGGGACTGCCCGAACGTGGCGGGCTACCGGCGGAATGAAAAATTTCACGCGCCGCGCTGGCTGAACGAGGAGACGGTGAACTGGGGGAACCACGGCAAGTGGGGTGGCGGTCGCAGCGTGCTGCTGGCGTCCCTGCGCATCCTGCATCTGCTGGGCTTCCGCCATGTGTATCTGCTGGGGGTGGACCTCGACATGTCGGCGACGAAGCGCTACCACTTCGAGGAGGGCCGGACGCCTCATGCGGTGAAGGGAAACATGAGCACCTATGCGAAGCTGCAAAAGTGGTTCACGGAGCTGCAACCGCAGTTCAAGAAGGCGGGCTTCAAGGTCTTCAACTGCAACCTGGAGAGCAAGCTGACGGCGTTTCCCTTCCTGCCGTTTGACGAGGCGCTGGCGGCCTCGGGCGCGCAGATCGGCGATCCCACGCAGGAGAAAACTGAGGGGATGTACACGCGGGCGGCGGAGCAGAAAAAGGCCGCCTCCGCCGGGCCTGCGGAAGCAGCGGCGAGCAGCCCGGAGGGAGCCGCCGCGCCGCCTGCGGCACCGAAACCTGAGGCGGCGGCCTCGACCGCTGGCAGTGTATGAGGGAGCCGCTGAAGATCGAGGTGGTGACCCACTGCTACCGCTACGCCACGCTGCTGCGCCATCAGTTGAGCAGCCTGGTGCTGGGACCGCCACCGCCCGGCGTGCAGGTGACGATGACGGTGTGCCACACGCTGGAGGACCAGGAGACGACGCGGGCGCTGGCGTGGTTTGGGCAGCAGGAGGTGCCGGGGGTGACCTGGAACTGGCTGCCACTGCCGACGGCGGAGCTATGTCGCCGGTCCATCGGGCGGAATCGCGCCGCGCTGGCGACGCAGGCGGACTGGATGTGGTTCTGCGACGCGGACTACTGGTTCACCGCAGAATGCTGGGAAGCGTTCAGACAGCTTGGGGACACCGATGTCCGGCTGATCTTTCCCCGCGAGGTGAACGGACACCGCTCCCACGATCTGGGCGACGCGTGCATCCAACGGGCACGGGTGACGGAGGGGCTGGTGAGTGTGGCAGAGTCCGAATTTGAGCCGGAGCGGATGCGGCGGGCGATTGGCGGCATCCAGATCGTCAGCGGAGACTATTGCCGGGAGCACGGGTATTTGAAAAACAGCCGCCGCGCGCAGCAGCCGAGGTCGGAATGGAAACGCACGCACGAGGATGTGTGGTTCCGCCGCGAACTGGGCGGCGGAGGTCGTCCAGTGGACCTGCCCGGCGTGTATCGCATCCGCCACGGTCAGGCCGGGCGGATGGTTCCAGGTTTGATCCTATGAAACTCGAAGACATCACTCTGATTTTGGGCGTGGACGCCGCGCACCTGGAGGAACTGCGTCTGGTCTGGCCCGGCTGGATGCAGTACAAACCGGAACTGCGGGCAATGCCCTGCGTGGTGTTTTACGACGCCGGGCAGGTCGGGCCGGAAGACATGGCCTTCATGAGCGATCACCCGCAGGTGCGGCATGTGCCATGGGATCTGCCGCAGGCGCGAAACCAGCGGGAAAAAATGCTGACAGGTTTCGTGCATGTCCCGGCGCGGGAGGTGCAAACACCGTGGTATCTGAAGCTGGACACGGATGTGATTGCCATGGGACCGGGCGAGTGGCTCAAGCCGGAGTGGTTTGCGCCGGATGAGAAAGGGGAGCTGCCGGTGTTCATCGCCCCGGCCTGGGGCTACACCAAGCCACGTTATGTGATGGATGTGCTGGACGATTGGGCGGATGGCGTGCCGGCTTTTACCGGAACATCGAGGTTGAACCTGCCATACTCCACCCAGTCATCGGTCGTGAAGCATCCACGCATCATTTCCTGGCTGTTCTTTGGCCGGACGGACTGGACGCGGGAGATGGCGGCGCTATGCGGGAGCGATGGCCGGATGCCGGTGCCATCACAGGACACATTCATGTCTTATTGTGCCACGCGGCTGGGCTGCGGTCACGTTCGCATGAGGATGACCAACCACGGTTGGAAACACCAGCGTCCCCGCCGCCGCCGGGTCAGGGCGGAGAGAGCAGGGAAAAAACTGCTGGGGGCTGACTGGCGCGGGGTGACCTACTACAACTGCGGGACAAGCTGCGCGGTGCGGCTGCTGGTGTCGCTGGCCTCTCTCCGCAAGCACTATGCGGGTCCGGTCACCATTCTGTCCGAAGGCGATGCATCTCATCTCCTGTGTGAACCCATTGGCGAGGCTCTCAATGCTGAGGTGAAGCGCTGGGACTCAGGCGTGAAACCTGGGAAGAACGCGCCGTTTCTGGCGAAGACACGGCTGCACCTGGGCACACCTTATGAGACAACGGTGGCGCTGGACTCCGACACGCTGGTGGTGGGACCGATCGACGAGTTGTTCTTGAGGGCGGAGCGGGGGATGTTTTGTGTCGCGCAGCTCGGAGCTTGGAAGACCAGCGGCCGAATCATCCAAGGGCGGCTCCGCAAGTGGGCGGACATTCTCCCGGACGATCTGGAGGCTGCCATTCAGTTTGGGCCTGCCATCAACACGGGCGTCATGGCCTTTTGCCAGGAGGCTGCTCTTTTTGAAGAGTGGCATGATGTCGCAGAACAGGGCCGGGAGCATTTCATCCCGGACGAGGTGAGCTGCCAGATGCTGCTGCACCGCCACCCGCACCGCATTCTGGACGGGCGCTGGAACCGCTCCTGCCGTCATGACGATCCCGACCTGCCAGACACGCGGATCATTCACTATCATGGACGCAAGCATTGCCGCAGCGGACTGCCGTTTCATGCGGACAAATGGGTGACCGCCTATGATGAGGTGGTGCGGCAAAATCTGGCGGGCATCAGATCATGGACAGCGGCGGGTGACCGTCAGTTGATTCGTCACCTCAAAGAACGCAGGAAAGCGCGAGATGGTGGAGACGCGGCCACGGTTGCAAGGCCGCAGAAAGGACGGGTCTATGAAACCGACCTGTGGTGCAAGCGGGGGCACCTGAACCACGACCAGGCCGACAAGTACGCGGAAATCTGCGAGCGATTGCAGCCGCGAAGCGTCCTGGAAACGGGTTTCTGCACCGGACGCTCCGCCGCCTGCGTTTTACACCACTCCAGGAGTCTTGAGCGGATGATCAGCATCGACATCAACCTCGACTACAAGGCACCGCATGGCCGCCAGATGGCCGCCTTGCTAGAAAAGCGTTTTCCGTTCTGGCGTGTCATCGAAAATTCTTCCCGGATGATCCTTGCACCAGATTTTTTCCGCCAGGAGTTTCCGCAAGGCGTTGATCTGGCGACGATTGACGGAGATCACTCCTACGAGGGGTGCATGCATGATCTGGAGGCCGTGGCACCGTTCATGACGCCGAACGGCGTCATGATGGTCGATGACTATCGCTCCGGCCCCCCGAACGGCACACGCATCGACAGCGTGACGCGGAGCGTGGATGATTTTCTCGCCAAAAACCAAGGGGTCTTTTTGGGGGAACGCTGGCACAAGCAGGGGAAAGGCTTCTGCATCATCCGGCGGGTTTCATAGGCTGCGGCACCTGGCAAACTGCCAGGTCAACAAAGACGTTTCCGCAGTCTTCACCGCCGCACCAGCGCCGGTTCGGGATACTCGAAAGTCTTGCCCTCGTAGTTGCGGATGACGGCGCGTTGTTCGTCGCGCACCAGCACATAATCGGGATTCAGCGGCACCTTGCCGCCGCCGCCGGGGGCGTCGATGACAAACTGCGGAATGGCGTAGCCGGTGGTGTGGCCGCGCAATTGTTCGATGATGTCAATGCCGTCGGCCACGCTGGTGCGCAGATGCGAGCTGCCCTGGATCAAATCGCATTGGTACAAGTAGTAGGGCCGCACGCGGCACATGAGCAGCTTGTGCATGAGGCTCTTCATGATGTCGGCGTTGTCGTTCACGCCGCGCAGCAGCACGCTTTGATTGCCCAGCGGCACGCCATGGTTCGCCAGCAGGCTCAAACCGTCGCGCACCTCGGTGGTCAGCTCTCGCGGGTGATTGGTGTGGATGCTCAGCCAGAGCGGATGGTGCTTTTGCAGCATGCGGCACAGCCCGGGGGTGATGCGTTGCGGCAGGAAGATCGGCACGCGGCTGCCGATGCGGATGAATTCGATGTGCTTGATCGCCCGCAGGCGGGTCAGCAGCGCGTCGAGCTTCGCGTCGGAGAAGAGCAGGGGATCACCGCCGGAGAGCAGCACGTCGCGCACCTCGGTGTGACGTTCGAGATAGCGGAAGGCGGCCTCAAACTCGGTGTGCAGCTCCTGCTCGCCCACGCCGGAGACGACCCGGCTGCGCGTGCAGTAGCGGCAGTAG
>DNXB01000557.1 GCA_003506995.1 Verrucomicrobiales bacterium | reverse complement strand
CTGGAGGTGATCCTGGTCTTCAATCTCATGATTGTCGTCCATGAGTGGGGTCATTTCCTCGCCGCCCGCTGGCGCGGGCTGAAGATTGACAAGTTTTACATCTGGTTCGGCAAGCCGATCTGGAAAAAGACCATCAACGGCGTGGAATACGGCCTCGGCAGCATCCCCGCCGGTGGTTTTGTGGCCCTGCCGCAAATGGCGCCGATGGGCGGCCTCGAAGGCGAGGCCAGCACGGAGCCGCTTCCGCCCATCACTCCGCTGGACAAGGCCATCGTGGCCTTCGCCGGGCCCTTGTTCAGCTTTTTGCTGGCCTGCGTGTTCGCCGTGACCGTCTGGATCGTGGGCAAGCCGCAGAGCGAGGCGCACACCACCACCGTTGTCGGTCATGTGGCCAAAGGCAGCCCCGCCATGCAGGCAGGCATCCTTCCGGGTGACAAAATCCTCACCGTGGACGGCGAGCCGGTGAAACGCTTCGAGGGACTCGTGGACAGCGTGCGCTGGGGCGTGGTGGCCAGCGAGGGGGACACCATTGCCTTTGAGGTGGAGCGTCCGGGAGAAGGAGTCCGCAAATTTGACGTGAATCCCAAGGTCTGGCCGAAGTCTGACGAAGCCGCCGTTCCCGCCTCCTGGTGGAGTTCCATCTTCAAGCGCCCCGACCTGCGTTCTGTCGGCCTGGAAGGACAAATGACCCCGATGATCGGCGGAGTCGCCAAAAACAGCCCGGCGGACGAGGCGGGCCTCAAGCCCAACGATCTCGTGCTCAAGGCCGATGGCAACCCGCTGCGCAGCATGGGAGACCTGGGGGACTACATCAAGGCCACTCCCGGCAAGACGATCACGCTTGATGTCGAGCGGGCCGGCAAAGTGCTGCAAATCCCGGTGCTGCCGCGCATCCCGGATGAGAGCAACCTCAAGGAGTTCACCGAGGACAAAAAGGAATATCCGATGATCGGCGTGGCCTGGGATGTGGAAGGCAGGCGCACGCCCATCACCATCACGCCGTGGGAGCAGATCAGCGACGCCGTGCGTCACATGGGCAACCTCGTCACCAAGCTCTTCTCTCCCAAGTCCGATCTCAGCCCCGCGCACATGAGCGGCCCCGTCGGTGTCGGCCGTCTTTACTACAAGCTCTTCCAGCATCCTGATGGCTGGCGTCTCGTGTTGTGGTTCAGCGTCGTCTTCAACATCAACCTCGCCATCCTCAACATGATGCCCTTCCCCGTGCTCGACGGCGGCCACATCACCATGGCTGTCGCGGAGGCCATCCGCCGCAAGCCGGCGCAGGGGCGCATCCTTGAGTATGTGCAGACCGCCTGCGCCTTGATGCTGTTTGGCTTCATCATCTTCGTCACGCTCAAGGACACGGGCGACTTCTTTGGCGGCGGCGCCAAGGACGGCAAGGTGCCGAAGATCCTATGGCTCTCCAAGGAGCAGCGCACTGCCAAGGCTGCCCCGGGCTCCTAACTTTTGGTCCTCATGCGCGTCCTCATCCTCGTCGAAAACCTCCCGGTGCCCTTCGACAGACGTGTGTGGCAGGAAGCCTGCGCGTTGCGGGATGCCGGGCATCAGGTCACGGTGATCTGCCCACAGATGCGTGGCTACACGCAGCCGGAAGAGGTGCTTGAAGGCATCCAGATCTACCGCCACTGGATCAGCGGTGAGGCGAAGTCCGTGGGTGGCTTTGTTTCCGAGTACGCCTCCGCCTTGTGGGGGGAATTCCGCTGCGCTCTCAAAGCCTGGAAGCGCGGCGGATTCGACGTGATCCATCTCTGCAATCCGCCCGACCTGCTGTTTCTCGTCGCTCTGCCCTTCAAGCTCTTTGGCGGCGTGAAGGTCATTTTCGACGTGCATGACCTGTGGCCGGAGATGTTCGAGGCGAAGTTTGGCAAACGCGGTCTCATGTACTGGGCGGTGCGCGTCGCCGAGCGCTGCACGCTTGCCCTCGCCAATGTCGTCATCGCCACCAATCAAAGCGTGCTGCGTGCCGTCAAACAGCGCGGCAAGCTGCGCGACGAGCGCGCCTTCGTCGTCCGCACCGCCCCGAACCGCATGCACACCGCCGCAGAGCCGGATGAAGCGCTGCGGGCAGGCAAAAAATATCTCGTCGGCTACATCGGCGTCATGGGCAATGCCGACGGGGTCGATTACCTCGTCCGCGCCGCCGAACACATTGTCAAAACACGCCAACGCACCGACGTGCAGTTCCTTCTCATGGGTTCCGGCCCTGAGCATGCCGAATTGCTCACACTGCGCGATAAGCTCGGCCTCCAGGACCACATCAGCATGCCAGGACGTGTCAGCGATGAGTTTCTGTGCCGCGCCTTGCGCACCATCGACCTCGGCGTCGCCTGTGATCCCATCAACGCCTACAACGACCACTGCACCATGAACAAGGTGCTCGAATACATGGCCTTCGCGAAACCGATCGTCATGTTCGGCACCGTCGAGGGCCGCTACTCCGCCGGTGACGGCGCCGTCTATGTCATGGAAAACAGCGCCGAACAGCTCGGGGATGCCATCCTTGCCCTCCTTGATGACGAACCCCGCCGCCTGGCGCTCGCCCAGGCCGGTCACCGGCGCCTCACGCAGGAGTTGAACTGGGAGCGCAGCGTGGAGCAGCTCTTGGCCGCGTATCAGGCGGCTTGAAGCGCGAAGAATCCCAAAGGGGAAATCTCCTTGGGGGTTCTAATGCTTATTTTGGGATTGTCGGCCTGGAGGTCTTGCTAATCTGCATTCTCCCACTTAAATCATCTCATGCAGCCGGCGCAGGACCAGGGCGGCGACGCCATCAAATTCGAACCCTTCGCGCCGCCCTCGACGGCGGAGCTGGATGATTTGATTCCCGGCTACCAGTTCATCGAGTTCATCGACAGCGGCGGCATGGGCGCGGTTTACAAGGCGGTGCAGAAAAGCCTCAACCGCACCGTCGCCGTGAAACTGCTGCCGCAGGTGCATCGAAACAAGGCCACCTTTGCCGAGCGCTTCCGGCGCGAGGCCGAGGCGCTCGCACGGCTCAATCACCCGCACATTGTCGCCGTATATGATTTTGGCGAGACGATCGACGGCCAGATGTACTACGCGATGGAGTTCGTCTCCGGCATGGATTTGCAGCATCTGCTCAAGCGGGAGTCGCCCGGGCCGAGGCAGATTCTGAAAATCATCACCCAGGTGTGCGGCGCGCTGCAGTTTGCCCACGAAAACGGCATCGTGCATCGTGATGTCAAGCCGGCGAACATCCTCATCGACGAGCGCGGAAATGTGAAAGTGGCGGACTTCGGCCTGGCGAAGGTCGTCGGCCCGCAGTCGGCGGAATACACCGCCACCGGCACCACGCTTGGCACGCCGGACTACATCGCGCCCGAGGCGCTTGATCACGACGGGAAGATCGACCACCGCGCGGACATTTACTCCCTCGGCGTGATGATTTATGAGATCTTCACCGGGCATCTGCCCAAAGGCGTGTGGGAGCCGCCCTCCGTCTGCTCCGGCGCTGACAAGGGCATTGATGTCGTCGTCAGCAAGGCGATGCAGAGCAACCCGGACAAGCGCTACCAGCATGTCAGCGACATGACGCAGGTGCTGGAGAAGCTGCTCAAAAACAGCGACAATTGGAAAAATTTCCGCCGCCATCCCAGGAGCGAGGTGGTGGCACAGGTGGACAGGCTGGGCCGCATTCCCACATCTGCCGACACGATCCAGATCAAACCGCACAAGTTCCGCAGAACATGGCCGGCCAAGGCGGCGGCGGTGATGCTGCTCAGCGCGCTGACGGCCTTTGGCTGGCGGTCGATGCGGCCCGCCAAGGACGGGCCGGTGGTGTTGCTCTCCTCACCTGAGGTGAGGCCGGCCAAGGCAGCGCCAGAGCAGATCAGGCTCGCCGAGTGGGTTTTCGCCCATGATGGATTCCTCAACGTGCTCACGCCTGACAAGATGGAAAAGGACATGGGCGGCAATGCCGACATCTGGCAGATGGATCGGCTGGCGGGGGAGTCCTTCACTATCTGGCGGGTCTGTTTTGCCGTCACCGGTCTGCCGATTTCAAATGAAATAGACCTGAAGGAACTTGTCGCACTGCTCAAAGCGGCGGGCACGGTCACCAACCTCAATCTGCGCGGTCTGCAGGTGCCTGTAACAGCACTGAGCCACCTTTCCAGTCTCAGCAACCTCAGCAACCTCGATCTCACCGCGAGCATGATGATCACGCGCGAGGCTCTGCCGCACCTCGCCGCCTGCAAACAATTGAAACTGCTGCGTCTCGGCGACTCTGGTCATCCCGCAGATCATGCGGTTGTGGCGGAACTGCGCCTTCTCCTGCCGGATTGTGCCATTCGCGAAGAATGACCCAAGAAATTCACCTCAACCCACACACATCCCATGAAAAAGCAGACCAAAAGCAGCAAGGCGGCGGGCGCGTCTTCCAAGAAAACCGTTCGCAAAACGGCGAAACCAAATCCAACGGCCATGAAAAAGACAACGGCGGTGAAAAAAGCACCCGTGCGCCCAAAGATCGCCCGACAGAAACCAGGATTCAAAGGGGCGGCTGCGGAAAAGGCGTCCGTGAAAAAAAGCGTTGGGGTGAAACGCCCGGTGACCAAGGCTCCCGTTTCGGTGCTCAAGACGGGCGCCAGCTCACTCGCTGTGATGGCCAGCGGTGAATTTGCCATCGGCACCACCACCACTGTTGAAAAAGAATCTACCCGGAAGGGGTGGTTCCGGCGGTTCTTCGGCGTCACGCGTCGCAAACCACGCCTGCTATGGATCGGCGACGCGCTCGTGCCCACGGGCTTCGCCACCGTCACCCATGCCGTGTTGAATCACCTGCGGCATGACTGGGAAGTAGTCGTCTCCGGCGTCAATCACGACGGCTCCGCGCACGACCTGCCGTACCAAGTCATGCCCGCGTGGCAGGGCGGCGACATGTGGGGCATGAACCGCTTCGCGCATCTCTGCGCCGAGTTCGATCCCGCCGCCGTCATCATCAACAACGACTGGTGGAATGTGGCCCAGTTTGCCAAGATCGCGCCGAAGGGCGTTCCCATCATCGGGTACATGCCCGTGGACGGCGGCCATCTTGACCCTGCGGCCATGCGGGAGCTGAACAAGCTCCAGGCCGCCGTGTGGTACACGAACTTCGGCCATCGCGAGGCGGTGAAGGCCGGATTCAAAGGTAAACGGCATGTCATTGCACATGGCATCGACACGGCGGTGTTTCAGCCGATGAATCGTGCGGAGGCGCGTCGCCTGCTCGACCTCAACGTGCCGCGCAACGCCTTCATCGTCGGCAATCTCAACCGCAACCAGCCGCGCAAGCGTCTTGATCTTTCCATTCACATCTTCGCCGACTGGATCAAGCAGCACCGCGTCTCCAACGCCTTCCTGCTGCTCCACTGTGCGCAAAAAGACACTGGCTGGGATCTCCGCCGCGTCGCTGCCTTCCACGGCATCTCCGACCGTCTGCTGCTCACCGGCTGCGAGGACATTCGCGGCCTGCAAAGCCCGCGGCATCTCCAGCGCATCTACAACAGCCTCGATGTGCAGATTTCCACCACGCTTGGCGAGGGCTGGGGTCTCACCACCATGGAAGGCATGGCCTGCGGCATCCCGCAGATCGTGCCAGATTCATCCGCGCTGGCCGAATGGGCCGTGCCTGCGGTGAAAATCCCGTGCTCACGCCTGCTCATGAACCCTGAGATCAACACCACCGGCGCTCTCGTCGATCACGCGCCGTTCGTGGCGGCCTTGCAGGCGCTTTACACTGACAATGCGCTTCGCACGAAACTCTCCGCGCAGGGGATCGAGCATGTTCGTCGTGATGACTTCGACTGGCGCAACATCGCGGAGCAGTTCCACGCCATCCTGGCTCCCGTCGTCGGCAAAAAATCCACGAAACGACCGCAGCGCGCATGAAAATCGCCTTCGTCGGCGCGTCCGGCTACGGCAACGTTGGCGACGACACCTATCCGCTCGTCTTCGCGCAGCAATTGCCGGAGCACGAGTTGGTGATCTACAATTCCGATCTGCCCGCCGCGCTGCCGGATGACCTCGCGCTGCTCGTGCTCGGTGGTGGCGGCATTCTTTACAACAACCCGAAGGACGGGCCGGCGGATGCGGAATCGCCGCATTTCCGCGCCATGAAGTTCTACATGGATGCCGCCATCGCGCGTGGCATCCCGTGGGGCATCTTGTCCTGCGGTTTTCAATTTCAAATCAACCGCGAGGCCGAGTATGCCGCCGCGCTCAAGCCGTGGGCGCCTTACTTGAAACAAGCGGCCTTCATCACGCTGCGCTCGCCGAACTGCGTGCGCATCGCGCAGGAGATCAGCGGGCGTGATGACGCGCGGTTCTTTCCCGACGCGGCCTATTTGTATCGACCGACGGTTGAAGCGGATCAGCAGGCCGTCACGCTGGTTCCCGCAGGTCTCGTCAATGCGCGGAACACGCTTATCAAGCACTACATGCGCCAATTCGCCGCCAGCGGTACGCCAACCCGCTGGCTGGGCATGGGCGCACCGGTGGATGATGACAAACTGCTCGCGGAGGTAACAGAACGCTTTCCCCAATCACAGATCATCGCCCGGCCCGGTCCGCAGGCTGCGTTTGAAACCATCGCACGGTCGCGGTTCGTCCTCACGGGCCGTTATCACGGCATGATCTTCGCCCGCGTCAGCCGCGCGCCGTTCATCACGCCGGTCGATTCGCCTTACAAGATCCGCATGGAGGATCTGAACGCGGACATCAGCACTGCCGCCGGCCATTTCGAGGTGCTGCGTCGGTTTCTTCAGCGCTGATTCACCAGCGGCGCAGAAACGTCTCCAGCACCGCCACATCCACCTGCGGATATTCGCAGCCAAGCGTGTTGTCGCGCCCCATGCCGAAGGCGTATGCGGTGTGCTTTTGCACGTCGATGTAATTGACCGGATAAAACACCGCCACCGGCTTGTTTTCGAGCCATGCCGCCTGCTGCAGGCTGCTCCAGCTTCCCACATAGGCGCGGCAGGTTTTGATCAGGTTCAGCGTCGCCGGAACGGTGAGGCAGTCGAGCACGGTGATGTTGCCGCCTTCCAAGGTGCGGGCGTCTTCCACGGCATGAATGGTTTTCCCCTTCACACCGGGACGGAAATAACTTCGTGTCATCACAAACACCTGGCACGGCAGCTTGCGCAGCACCTGCGCCGTTTTTTCGATCAGCTCCGGCGGCAGCGAGCGGTAGGAGGCGTTTCCCGCGAAGGGTTGAAACACGATGTGTCCGTTTGAATCGACCTCATCTGGCGCGTCGAACACGGGAATGTGTCCGTTCGCGTTGCCGCGAATCAGTTTGCCGTAGTCAACGCCGGCGAAATCACACAACGCGCGGCTGATGTCCGGCCCGCGCAGCCCGGCGTTGAAGAACTCCTCAAACTTGTGCGCCAGATCGTAGAGGATGAAGTTTTTCGCGTTGCGGTGATGCCGGAAGATCTCGATCGCGAAAGGGTTGTGCGAAGCCATGATGACCGGCACCGGCTGCGTGGCCTCGCTGAGCACATGGTAGGCGGCGTTCTGGTAGCAGGAACGAATCACGTCCCCCAGACCGGCGGCGAAAAGAGCGGCTGACATTCATGAAGCAAACCGAGGGGTGACGACGTTGACAAGCCGCTTCTCAATCCACTTGTCATGAAATCACTGCTCAGCCTGCTTCTCCTCACCCTTCCAGCCTCAGCCGCGCTGACGCTGCCTGCCGTATTCTCCGACCACCTTGTGCTGCAAAGCGGCAAGCCGGTGCCCGTGTGGGGAACGGCGGATGCCAATGCGGAGGTCGTTGTCTCCATCGCCGGGCAGAAAAAGACGGCCAAGGCCGACGCCGAAGGAAAATGGTCGCTCAAGCTCGATCCGCTCACCGCATCCGCCGAACCGCAGACGCTTGCCATTGGCGACAAGACGATCAACGACGTGCTCGTCGGCGAGGTTTGGCTCGGTTCCGGCCAGTCGAACATGGCGATGACCGTGCAGAGCTCGAATGACTTCGAAGGGACCAAGGCCGCCGCCAATCTGCCTCAAATCCGCATGTTTACCGAAGGCAGCGGTGCCAATGCGACGGCCCAGACGCAGGGGAAGGGTGCTTGGGTGGTTTGTTCGCCCGAAACCGTGGGCCGTTTTTCCGCCACCGCGTTTTTCTTTGGCCGCACGTTGCATGCCGAGCTCAAAACACCCGTGGGCCTGATCAATTCCTCCGTCGGTGGCACGCCCATCGAGTCCTGGATCAGTCCCGAGGCGCAGCAGGCCAGCGAGGAGCTCAAACCTTTCTTTGCAACGATGAAGCAGGAGGATGCGAAGTTCGATGAGGCCAAAGCCAAGGCGTTGTATGAGAAGCAGGTCGCGAAATGGACCGGGGACGTGAAGAAAGCGAAGGCTGATGGCAAACCGCTGCCGCGCAAGCCGCGTGACCCGATCGCCACGCGGGAGAAGAAGGGCAACTTTGGCGGCCTGTTCAACGGCAAGATCGCGCCGCTCATCCCCTATGCGATTCGCGGTGCCATCTGGTATCAGGGCGAGGCGAACAGCCCGGATGCGAAAGCGCCGTTTTATCAGCATCAACTCACATTGCTCGCCAAAGACTGGCGCACGCGTTGGAACGACGAGTTTGCCTTCGCCTGGGTGCAGCTTCCGAATTTCACGCGTGCTGGCGAAGGCTGGCCGCTCGTGCGCGAGCAGATGCTGAACGCATTGAGCACGATTCCCAACAGCGGCATGGCCATCACGCTCGACATTGGAGATCCCAAGGACATTCACCCAAAGAACAAGCAGGACGTCGGCTATCGACTCGCGCAGTGGGCGCTGGGAGCCGTGTATCAAAAAGACGTTCCCGCCATCTGCGGACCGCTGATTGACACTGCGACGGCGAAAGGCGGCGAATTCGTGCTCACCTTCAAGCATGCGAAGGGTTTGCAGGCCAAAGGCGATCTGACCGGCTTTGAAGTCGCCGGAGCCGACGGTCAGTGGCAGCCTGCGGAGGCCAAAATCGAAAGCGAAACCGTCATCGTCTCCGCCAAGGCTGTTGCGGAGCCGAAAAGTGTTCGCTATGCGTGGAAGGACAATCCCACCGCGACCCTTTTCAACGGCGCAGGCATGCCCGCCTCGCCGTTCCGACGTTGATCCAGATGGACCTCCCCAAAGCCCCGCAACCCATCCAGGAAGACATGGCGAAGCTGCAAACGCTTCTCCAGGAATCCCTCGCGCCGCATCTGCCGGCTGGGAAGGAGGGCATGCGCATCCTCAATCTGGCCTGCGGACGCTGCGATGAGGCGGAGACCTTGATCAAGGTCGGCTCCGGCCTCACGAAGGGCGGTGCGGTGGAAATGGTCGGCGCGGACATCCGCATTCGCGAAATTCGGCAGGCGCGTGAGACGCACGGGCATCTCCCGGCGGAGTTTTTGATCGAGGACGCCACGAAGATCGACCAGCACAAGACGATCGGGGACGACTTCAACTTGGTCTTCCTCCGCCATCAGAATTTCTGGCACGGGCAGGAGCTGTGGAAGAAGATTTTCGACCAGGGCATCGCCAAACTGCGGCCGGATGGCATGCTGGTCATCACCAGCTATTTCGATGTCGAGCACCGCCTTGCGCTCCGTGCTTTGGAGTCGCTGGGGATGGAGGTGGTCAGCAACAAACGCAACCAAGCCAGCCGCGCCCTCGGCGACGCGCCGGGCAAATCGGTGGACCGCTGGGTGGCCGTGCTGCGGCAGCGGCGGGGCTGAGGAAGCGCCAAGGCCATTTACAAGACCCCCGCGAGGCGGTAAACTCAGGCCCCCATCCCGAAAATCACCATGAACCGTCTTCTTTTCGTTTTCACACTCCTGGCAGCGCTTGCCCTGGCCGCCCCGGTGTCGAATGCCCAGTCCATAGATGCCAGCAGCGAGGTGGCAGACCAGTATTTTCGCGGCTTCGTGCTGAACAATGAGGCGGTGAAGCTGGAGAGCGCCGGGGATTTCTCCCAGGCGCAGAGCAAGTTCAAGCAGGCGGGCGAGATCATGGACAGCATCGCCCGCAATTACCCGACATGGCAGCCGGAGATGCGGGCCGCGCGGCAGCAGAAGATCCAGGACTCCCTCACGCGCATTCAGTCCCGGCTTTCCCAGCCTCAGGCCGCCCCAGCGCCGACGATGGCGCCCACTCCTCAGGTGGTGACGCCCGTTGCCCCCGGCTATGTGCCTGCGGCCACCGGTGTGCCTGCCCCGGGCATTCTGGCCCAGACAGCGCCGTCGGCACCTTCCACGCCGGGCTCCCTGCCCAGCTTGAGCGACATGCTCAGCCAGTGGGAGGCGATGCACAAAAAGCGCATCCTCGAGCTGGAGACGCAGAACAACCAGTTCCAGCTCGATCTCGGCAAGTGGCAGCAGTGGTATCAGTGGGCCTCCGGAGAGATCACCACCGCTCGCTCTCAAAATGACGCGCTGGGCAAAAAAGCCACCGCCATGGAGCAGAGCATCCTGCAAATGGCCAAGGACGTGGAGGCAGGCCGCGCGGCCCAGGGGCAGCTCGACAAGCTGATGGAGGAAAAGATGGCCGTGGAACTGGAGGTGCGCAAAAACGGCCAGCGTCTCATCGCCGCCGAGGCCGCCGCGAAGGACGCTTCTGAAAAGCTGGCCGCCTCTTCCATGCGCATCGCCGCCATCGAGCAGGAACGTGAAAAGATTCTCAAGGAACGTGATGACGCCGTAAAACAACGCGATTCCGCCATCAAGGATCGCGATGTCGCCGTGAAAGACCGGGATGCCGCCAGCGCCCGCAGCCTCGGCCTCCAGGCCGAGGTGGACGAGCTGAAGAAAAAGACCGGCAGCGTCGAAATGAAGCGCCTTGTCGCCGAAAACGAGCGTTTGAAGAGGGAACTCGGCGAGGTGCAGCAGCAGGTCGTGACCTTGAAGGCTGATGCGACGCGGAAAGACCAGGAGATCGTCGCGCTGCGCGGCCAGCTCACCGGTTTGCAGGGCCAGCTTGCCACGCTGCGCCAGGAAAGCGCCGCCTACCAGACCCAGGTGGCCGAGCTGACGAAGCAGTTGAAGGAAATGCCAGCCGCCATGGATGCCAAGATCGCGGCCACTCCCGAGCTCACACAGGAGAACGAGATGCTCCGCTCCATCATCATGCGCCAGCTTCGCGCCCAGCACCGCCAGCAGGCCGCGAAGGATCTCATGATCGCCGAGCTGCAAAAAATGGAGAGCGCCTCGAATGATCTCATCCAGCAGGTCGAGGAGCTGAAAAACGCGCGCATGACGCTGACGCCTGATGAGGAAAAACTCTTCTCAGACCCGGTGGTGCGCGAACTACTTGGCCCCAAGGGGGTGCAGGCCACGCTCATCGCCAACGCCATGCCGGACAGCGATAAAAAAGCCGCGCCGCCCGCCCCTGGTTCCGCTGAAAAACTCATCACGCAGGCCAACGAGGCATACATGGAGAAAAACTTCGAGGAGGCATCACGCCTTTATCAGGACGCGTTGCGCGTGGAGCCGAAAAACGTCGGCGCGCTCATCGGCCTGGGCATGGCGCGGCAGCGTGAGGACAATCACGCCGAGGCCGAGGTGGCCCTGCAAAAAGCCCTGGCCTACGACCCGGTGAACGAGCCTGCCGCCTTCGCGCTCGGCGTCACCTACTTCAAGCAGGAGCGCTGGAAGGACGCGATGACCTACTTCGAGAAGAGCCTGTCCAAACGTCCGAACAACGCCAGCGGCAGACATTACCTCGGCATCATCGCCACCAAGCTGAGCCTGATCGAGCGAGCCGAGCGTGAGTTCAAGACCGCGCTGGCGATTGATCCGGCCTATGGCGAGGCGCACTTCAATCTGGCCGTGCTTTACATCACCTGGGACCCGCCGCAGTGGGACAAGGCGCGTGTCGAGTACGACGAGGCGCTCAAAAAAGGTGTGAAACCGGACGCCAATCTCGAAAAGCTCCTGCAGGGGGCGAAAGTGTCCCAGCGTTGAGTTGAGGCATGATTCTTTAACCGCGTTCTGTTTTTCAAACACGGTTTCGCCATCTATGACTCCGAGTGGTGGCACTTTGATGGCGCGGATTGGCAAACTTACGAGGCGCTGGATGCCCCGGCCGCCCCCGTAAGTTTGGGATCGTTGGATCCGCATGTCGCGTCTGCTGTCAGCGGATTTCCTCACCCGTTTGCGCGTTGAGCAGGGTGATGTGCTCGCGGTGGTAGGTGGGGTCGCTGCGGAAAGTGAGGCGGGCGTGGTATTTGCGCTCGAGATCGACCAGCAGCTCGCCGTCCTCGGTCTTGAGGCGGTTCATGACATCAGGATGCACGACGACGAGGATCTGCTTTTGCTCCTCCTTGGAGCGGCCCAGAATGCCGACGAGGCGGCGCTGGAGCTCGACGCTCATGGTGAGCGGGGTTTTGACCTGGCCGTGGCCTTTGCAGTACGGGCAGGGTTCATAGAGCGTGGTGCCGAGGCTTTCATTGAGACGCTGGCGGGTCATCTCCATGAGACCGAACTGGGAGATGGGCAGCACCTGGGTCTTGGCCTTGTCACGCTTGAGGTGGTCGATCATGAGCTTGTACACCGCCTGCTGGTCGCGGCGGTGCTTCATGTCGATGAAATCGACGACGATGAGGCCGCCCATGTTGCGCAGGCGGAGCTGGCGGGCGACTTCGGCGGCGGCTTCGAGATTGGTTTCGAGCAGCAGCTTATCGACGTCCTTGTGGCCCTTGTTGCGACCGGTGTTGACGTCGATGGAGACGAGGGCCTCGGTCTGGTCGATGACGATGTAGCCGCCGCAGGGCATCCACACCTGGCGGTAGAAGGCATTGTCGATCTGCTTCTGGATGCCGTAGTGCTCGAAGATGGCGGTCTGGCCCTGGTAGAAGTTGATGCGGCGCTTGGCGCGGCCGGAGATGTGCGCGGCCATGCGCTGCATGCGCTCGACGGTGGGCTGGTCGTCGCAGGCGACTTCGTCGATGTCCTCGGTGAGGAAATCGCGCACGGTGCGCTCGACGAGATCGGGCTCCTGGAAGCAGCAGACGGGCGCGTTTTGACCGTCGCGCTTGGCGACGATCTGGTCCCACTCGTCGAGCAGGATGTTCAAGTCGCGGACGATGTGGCGCGCACGCTTGCCGGAGGCCTCGGTGCGCAGGATGATGCCCATGCCCTCGGGCAGGCTGATTTTTTCGATGATCTTGCGGAGGCGGGCGCGCTCCTTCGGATCTTCGATCTTGCGGGAGATGCCGCAGGTGTCGTTGAGGGGCATCAGGACGAGCAAGCGGCCTGCCAGGGAGATGTTGGTGGTGACACGCGGGCCTTTGTTGCCGACGGGGCCCTTGGTGACCTGCACCATGATCTCGGAGCCGATGGGATAGAGCGTGGGGATGTCCTTGGCCTCGATGCGCTTCTTCTTTTTGCTGCCACCGCGGTTGATTTCCTCCAGACCGGCGTCGAGCGCGGCGGGGATGGCGTCCCAGAAGTGGAGGAAGGCGTTCTTGTCGAAGCCGATGTCGATGAACATGGCCTTGAGGCCCTGCTCGATGTTGCGGATGCGGCCTTTGAAGACACTGCCGATGAGGCTCTGAGTGCCGACGCGCTCGATGTTGTATTCCTCGACGACGCCCTTGTCGAGAAGGGCGACGCGGTTCTCCAGCTTCTCGCAGTTGATGACGAGGCGCACGCCGCTCTTGATGTCGCGTTTGCCGGTGAGCAGTTCTTTGATTCTTTGTACGAAGGTCAATGCCATGATTTGTTGTCTCCCTGAAATGATGTGGTCTTCAGCGGTTGAAGAATTTGCGGAAAAATCCGCCGCCTGGGGCGGGTTCGGATGGTTTGGGTTCCTGGGAGCCTCCTCGGTTGAAGATACCGGGCCGGCGCACTGGCACGGCCTGGGGTACATTCTGCCCGGAGCTGCTTCCGGCCGATCCCGCTGAATCGGCCTTGCGGCGGATGTTCGGCGTCGCGCTGGGGCGTGACGCAGGCTCATCCACCGGTTCGGCGGAGGGCGCACCCGCGCCCACATCGCCATCCTCATCCGTGACGGGCACCAGTGGCACCCCTGCGTCGGCATATTGGACCATTGAAACATGATTGAAATGACCGTTGGCGGGCTCCATCGCGGCAATGGGAACCACATAGCCGTTTTCCAAGGCCAGGCACTGCTCCAGCACGCGGCGGGCGACAGGCGCGGCACAGCCGCCACCGGACTTGCCGTTCTGCACCAGCACGCAGACAGCAAACTTGGGGTTCTGATAAGGCGCAAAGCTGATGAACCAGGTGTGGTTGTCGTCCACCTTCACGCCGCGCTCGTTGCGCCGCCAGTTCTGCGCGGTGCCGGTCTTGCCCGCGACCTCGACGCCGGTGATGCGCGCCCCTTTGCCCGTGCCACCGGGATCATTGACGACCTTCCACATGCCCCTGCGGATGAGTTCGATCTCCTCCGCGGTGACATTCGCGGACAAATCACCACGCAGGCTCGGCGGGTTGTCGATCACCACCTTGTCGTGGTCCATGACGCGCTTCAGCAGATGCGGATTCCAGGCCTTGCCGCCATTGGCGACGGTGGCGGTGACAGAGGCCATTTGCAGCGGGGAGGTGAGGACCATGCCCTGGCCGATGGCGGTGTTCGCAGTGTAGCCATCACTCCAGCGTTCAGTGGGGCGGTTCGCTCGCAGCCAGTCGGGATTGGGAAGGATGCCGGCTTTTTCATCTTCCAGCTCAATGCCGGTGCGTTCGCCCACACCGAGAATTTTGCCGACTTTGGTGATGTTGGCGATGCCTGCGGCGTTGCCGTAACGATAGAAGAAGCAGTTGCATGACTTCATGATGGCCTCACTGAGGCCGATCGTGCCGTGCGAGCCGCCGCTCTGGCGCTGAATCCAGCACTGCATGGAGGTGTTCCCGTAAGTCACGCTGCCGCTGCAGTTGAAACGGCTTTTTTGGATGCCTGCGAGGCAGCCGGCGAAGGAGATCGGAATTTTAAAAGTGGAACCCGGCGCGAAACCCTGTACCGCGCGGTTGAGCAGCGGCACGGTTTTGCTCTCCCTGAGCGCCACCCAGTCGGAATCCTGGATGCTGGGAATGAACTGGTTTTGATCGTAAGAAGGCACCGAGG
>DNXB01000326.1 GCA_003506995.1 Verrucomicrobiales bacterium | reverse complement strand
GCAGTGCTTGCCCCTAAAACCAGCCGAACGGCCAGTCTTCGGCCTCCATCTACTCCCCCAAGGCACCCACTCAGAACAGCGAAGAGTCAAAAAATGCGACTGAAGGCGACATATTGTGACCGGGGCACGGATACGCTGAAAAAGATCTATACCGATTAAGACCACCCGGTGATGTTCCACCATATTGAAATAGCCTTCCCCTCCGCTTGATGCGCCCGCTTCAAGCGAGCCAACGGGTCGCCTCGGCTCAAAGCCGGGACATCTCGACCCGCAGTCGCTCGACGCTTTGCGTGAGTCCCTGCAACGCCAGCGTTTCCAGATACTCCTCGGGATTTTTTGGTGGATTTTTCAAACTCACGCGGTGCTGTCGCATCGCAGCCAGAACCTCAGTGGCACTGGCATCAAGCAGCGCACAGACGAGCTGGTCGGGTGTCCGAACCTCGATGCCATAGCCTTCGAGCACCGCTGTTGGGAAGTCTCCCAAATTCCAGGTGATGATGGCATCAGCTCCGGCTTCAATTCCAGCCGCCACCACATGGCGGTCATCCATGTCGGGGAGCGTCAGGCTTGCGATGTGCTGCTCGTGGCCGGTCACGAGGCAGTCGCCCCCATGTTCATCCATCAGCCGCCGCGTGCGGTCAAGCTGCGCTGGCATCAGGTCCGGGCGATCCTTGAGCACGTTGCGCATCCATTCTTCGTGGATCTTCTCCGACCACTTGGGCCGTATCAGGCCATGCACGGCCAGCCACATCATGAGGCTGCGCAAACCGGCCGGATACAAAACACAAGCATCCAGGACGACAATGGGACAATCGGAAATCACTCGCCCAAGTTGAGCCGTTGCCCTTCGGCTGCAAGCTCCTCCAGCACTTTGATTCTGGCTTCCTTCTCTCTCGCCTTGTAGTCCAGCACGTCCTGAATTTTCACGCGACGCTGAACGCCGACCTTACGCGAAGGCAACGCATTGGAATCCAGCAGCTTCACCATGTAGGGTCGCGACACCTTGAGCATGTCCGCTGCTTCTTGGGTTCCAATTTCATCTTCCACGGGCACGACGGTGACGGGATGTCCTTCCGCGATGAACTCCAGGCAGGAGAGCACGAGATGGCTCAGATAGCTTCCTGCGGGAACGTGGTTCCCGTTGATTTGCAGATCGAAAGCGCCCTTCTTGCTCCCTCCTTTACGGCTGGCTGGGCTTGCCGACTCACGCGCAAACACAATGTCTTTCTGGCTGAGTCCCTTGTGGGGTGGTTCGAGGATTGGCATGGCTTTTTTCTCCTGAAATGAGTATAGCAGATTCGCGAAACGGGCGCAATAGGCGAAATAGACGAAATGGGCTAACCCCTCTCTTTGGGCAGCGTTTCGGTGGGAAAAGCCTTTCCCTCGCCGCTACTGCGTGGGCGGCTACCCATTCCAGCGGGAGGTATCCCGGCAACGCCCTCGCCCGCCGCGTGACACCGTTTGCCCCGCCTTCGGCAAGCCTTGAAGAGTCAAGGCGCAGCGGGGTCAAACCACGTCACTGCCTGCCCCAATACCGCACACCGAAGCCAGCCGGACGCTGCGCTCCTGCCTGACCCTCCGCTGCGCTACCGGCTGCTTCCGTGCCAATCCGATCCCCACACGAGCAAGCTCGCCCTTTGTCGGCATAGTCAGGGCCAAGCCGCTCACTGTCTCTCGGCGGTTCGTGTTCCTGCATGGCTCCTGGTGTCTTCCCGCTGCGAGGGAGCTTGGTTTTGGCAGAGGCCGTCTGCCCATCAACCCCCGGCCCGCTCCATTCGCTGCCGCTCCCGTGTTGGGGGCATGACTGGCAGCCTCATGACCTCCGCCTTTGCACCCGCGCCCCGCAGCGGGGTGAAAACACAAACCAGGAGCAAAACATGAATCAAAACACACTCACCAAAACCGATCTTCGCCAGTTCACCGGCACGGAGCAATGGCATCGCCACGGCATCGCACGCAACGTGCTCTACACTGACGGCGCACAATACGTCGCCGAAAGCGGCGGAGCCTACTGGCTGCTCGATGAGATCGCCTTCGCGCAATCCATCCGCGAAGTCGCAGCCGAGTCCTTCCAGGTTTGGCGGCTGAAGGTCAATCCTGACCACACCGCCACCCTCGAATGCGAGGATGGCAACTCGAACATCCGCTTCTCCAAGCGGATCGAGTTCACCGACTTCCCTCTCGATGAAGTGTCCTTCTACTTCACCGATAACGTCCTCATGCTGCCGAGCGAATACTAACCCGGCAGCTTGTCCGCCCAAGGCAACTTGGGCGGACATCTCTATTCATCATGAATACTTGGAGGGGAGTTTCATCCGGTGGGAAAAGTTTTTCCCTCGCGCCTACTTCGTGGGGCGCTACCCATTCGAGCGGGAAGTGTCCCGCAACGCCCTCGCCAAACGGCTCCTCACTTCCACCACCAGCAATCCCGCCATTCGTCGGCTCAGTCGGGACAAGCCATCCACTTCACCGCCAAACGGCCAGCTTGCTTCCCGTCCACCTCTTGGACCAAACCTCCGCCGGGCAAGCCGGTGATTTCCTCCGCCCGCCTTCGCCCTCCGGCGGATCACCTTTCATTGCCCCGGCTCGGTTCCGTCCGCTTTCTGAACACTGAGCAGGGAGGCGCGATGCGCCAGACGACAGGTTCAAAGTGAATGATGGTTTGCATCCTCGCATGGAAGCTACACACGGCGGTAAAGGTTTTGCGACAAGTCAGTCCATCAGGTTCCTGCCCCCCGTTCTTGTGGGTGGTTCTTCATGGTCTCCTTGGGGTTTCTCACTTGGAATTTTGGAAACGTAGCAGCCGCGCAGGGCAGTCAATACCCGGCCCGCTCCATTCGCTGGCGCTCCCGTGTTGGGCATGACAACGCCCTGCTTCACCGGCTGCTCAGCACGCTCCCAATCCCTTCGGGGAGAAACCACTATTAACCCGGCAATAAAATAGAAGATAGAAGCGCGAGTTCAGCGCGTAT
>DNXB01000420.1 GCA_003506995.1 Verrucomicrobiales bacterium | reverse complement strand
CCGACCGGCTCTACTGGGCCACGGACGATCTTTCGCTCGGCAAGTTACGCGGACCGCGTGTCATCGCGGGTGATTTGAACGGCGATCCGATGAATCCAAAGGCGTGGCGCATGTCCGAACCCGTGCCGTTTCCCGGCGTTCCAGAGGCGATGACGAATCCGCAGTTTGCGAAACTGTCCAGCCAGTATCTGGAGCCGAACGTCATCGAGGTACGCGGTATACTGCGTGTGCTCATGACCGTGAAACTCAAGCGCCAGTCCACGGCGGGTCTCTGCGCGGTGCTGGACTTTGAGGACAAGGGCGGCCCGCTCGATTTGAAATTCACCCAGTTTCATCCCATGCCCGGCGGGCAGTTGAAGTTCTGCGTCATCTGGGATGAGCAATCAAAGCTGTTCTGGGCCACGGCGAACCTCGTCGTCGATGGGCAGGGCGCGTTCGATTGGTTCCGCGAGGGCGAAAAGCGCGGCAATGTTCGCTACGCCAGCGGCCTGGGCGGCAATGACAGGCGCTTTCTGATGCTGCAATATAGCGTCGATGGCCTGAACTGGTTCCAGGCGGGCTGTGTGGCGCAGGCGGGCAAAATCTCGCAGTCCTTCATGTATGCGCGTCCCGTCATCGACGGCGACGACCTCGCCATCATCGCCCGCAGCAGTATCAACGCACCGAACCAGCACGATGCCGATCACGCCACTTTCCATCGCGTGAAAAACTTCCGCAGCCTCGCGCTCAAACTCACGCCCGAGCCGGAGGAGTAGCTTTGATGGGCAATCGAACCCGAATCCTCTAAAAATGACCTCAAACCCTGGCAGGTAGAGCAGTGGTGCCTGCCGCCGCAGGGCAGCGCCGCATTCGTGTGTGCGATGGAGGATGTGCTCAAAGTTTACAGCCGTCCGCGTGATGAGAAGCGTCCGCTGGTGTGCCTCGATGAACCGGAGCGCAGCGGAGATCGCCAGCCGCAGGCTGCCCGAAGGGCGGAACGAAGTGACGGCAAATGTGCAAGCAGCTCATCGCCGATGTGCGCGACCCGCAGCCCGCGCTGCCCGGACTCGCCGCGCGGGTGGATTACGAGTATGAACGGCGCGGCATGTGCAGCGCGTTCATGGTGTATGCGCCGCTGGAGAAATGGCGTGGCGTGCGAGTCACCGGACAGCGCACCGCGCAACACTGGGCGCAGACCATCCAGTGGTTGTGTGACGAAGTTTATCCGCAGGCCGAGAAGCTCGTGCTGGTGCAGGACAACCTCAACACGCGCACGCCCGCCTCGCTGTATGAGGCGTTCACACCCGAGGAGGCAATGCGCCTGAAAGAACGCATCGAATGGCATTACACGCCCAAACATGGAAGCTGGCTCAACATGGCGGAGATCGAGATCGGCGTGGCGCAGCATCAATGCCTGGACCGCCGCATCGGCGACCAAGCTACCCTGGAGAAAGAACTCGGGGCCTGGTGCCGCAAACGCAACGCGGCGCACTGTGGCACGGACTGGCAGTTCACCACCGAGGACGCACGCATCAAGCTCAAGCGGCTTTACCCTTCAACTTTACTGACATGAGCCACTAGCAGCCCCAGAACGTGTCGTCCTCGTGAATCAGGCAATACTCGCAGCGCCGTGAAGCGCGGACGGCAATTTTTGCGCCGGAGCGCGGCGGCAATGTGCGACTCACTCACAACTGAGAAGCTGGCGCGCACGCGCTTTGGCGAGGCGCATGAGATGTTCGAGCTGCATATACTCGTCCAGTTCACGTTTCTCCTCGGGGAGCAGTCCGGTGGTTTTCTCCTTCGCAATCAAGGCCGCCACCCGCTTTGTGCCTTGGCGGAAGGTTTGAACGAAGCCACATCAGCGCTGGTGCTTCCGCCGGCCACGAATTCGATGATTTCCAACTCTTCGCTGTTCTGAGTGGGTGNNGGCTGGTTTTAGGGGCAAGCACTGCATTCCTCTCGAAGCCCCATAACGACGGCTTGCCGATGGGGTTTCGAGAGGAATGCAGTCGGGGGGCGGAGCCACCATATGTCGTGGTCCGCCCGGCTTTTTGTGTTCCGGGGCGTCCTTTTTACCCACTCAAGACAGCGAAGCGCCTGATTTCCTGGTGCGCTTTGGTCATGCGGCCATGCTAGCCACCAATTGCCAATTTCCAATTCTCATTTTGCAATTCCAGCCACCCCCGCCACGCTGAATTCGGCATTCGTCATTCCACCTTCGACATTTCCCACCACCATGCCCATCTCCCCCGACCAATACGAAAAGCTCGGCTCCTTCTACCTCGGCCGCGAATACGATCTCGAAGCGAAACATATCCAGGATGATCTCGTGCTCTACGATTCGAAGGATCTCGTCACGCATGGCGTGGTGCTCGGCATGACCGGCTCCGGTAAGACGGGCCTCTGCCTCGCGCTCCTCGAAGAGGCGGCCATCGACGGCATCCCCGTCATCGCCATCGATCCGAAGGGCGACATCGGCAATGCGCTGCTCACCTTCCCGAATCTGAGCGCGGAGGAGTTTCGGCCGTGGATCAATGAGGACGAAGCACGCCGCAAAAATCAGTCGATGGACGAATACGCCGCTTCTCAGGCCGCGATGTGGAAGAAAGGACTCGGCGAATGGGGCCAGGACGCCAGCCGCATTCAGAAACTGCGCGAGACGGTCGATATGACGATCTACACGCCCGGCAGCAGCGCTGGACTGCCAGTGTCGATCCTCAGTTCGCTCGACTGCCCGCCGGATGCGGTGATCGACGATGCCGAAACCTTCGCCGACCGCATTGAGAGCACCGTTTCCTCACTGCTCGGCCTGCTGGGCATCGAAGCGGACCCAGTGCAGTCGCCGGAACACATCCTGCTCAGCAACATCGCCGCGCATGCCTGGAAGAACGGGCAGAACATCAGCCTCGCCAATCTCGTGCGGCAGATCCAGAACCCGCCGATTCGGAAGATCGGCGTGGTCGATGTCGAGAGCTTCATGCCGGAGGCCAAGCGCGCCGCGCTCGCGATGAAACTCAACAACCTCATCGCCAGCCCCGGATTCGCCTCCTGGCTGGAGGGCGAGCCGCTCGACATCCAGCGCATGTATTACACGAAGGAGGGCAAGCCGCGCGTCACCATCTTCTGCATCGCGCATCTGAGCGACACGGAGCGCATGTTCTTCGTCTCGCTGCTGCTCAATCAGCTCCTCGGTTGGATGCGCTCGCAGCAGGGCACCACCTCCCTGCGCGCCATGTTCTACATGGATGAAATCTTCGGCTACCTGCCGCCCACGGCCATGCCGCCTTCAAAGAAGCCCATGATGCTGCTTCTCAAACAGGCACGCGCCTTTGGCATCGGCCTGCTGCTGGCCACGCAAAATCCTGCTGACCTCGACTACAAGGCGCTGGCGAACATCGGCACCTGGTGGCTCGGCCGTTTGCAGACCGAGCGCGACAAGATGCGCGTGCTCGAAGGACTGGAAGGCGCCGCGAACACCGCCGGTGGTAAATTCGACAAGGGCGCGATGGAGCGCACGCTCGCCGGACTCGGCGCCCGCGTCTTCCTCATGAACAACGTGCATGAGGACGCGCCCGTCGTCTTCCATGTGCGCTGGGTGCTCGCCTACCTCGGCGGCCCGCTCTCGCGCTCGCAGATCAAGCAGCTCATGGACCCGATCCGGCCGCCGAAGAGCGAGGTGGCCGCCGAAGACGACGGCTTCGCCCCTCCCGGCTCCAGCAGCACCGCGGCGGAGCGCAACACCGTGCGTCCACGCCTCCCGGAAAACGCCACCGCCCTGTTCCAGCCGACCGATGAAGACGGCGAGCGCGTGACCTACGTGCCCGCCATCCTGCGTAGCGCCGTGGTGAACTTCGACGACGCGAAAAAGAAGATCAGCGGCAAGAGCAGCGTCACGCTCGTCAACGTCATCGACATCGAGAAGCAGAAAGTCCTGTGGGACAAGTTCGCGGACATTCCGAAAGACGTCGATTTGTCGAAGTTCGACTCCGAACCCGTCGCCAACGCCGCCTTCGCCGACCTCCCCGGCCCTGCGCTGAAATCCAGCACCTACACCAGCATCAGCAAGGACTTCGAGGAGTGGGTCTATTCCAATCATTCGCTCGAAGTCTTCTACAGTCCGCTGCTGGAAGCCTTTTCGAACCCCGGCGAAAAGCAGGACGAGTTCAAAGCCCGCATCACGCAAACGACGCGCGAAAAGCGGGACGCCGCCATCGAGGAACTGCGCGAGAAAACCGATAAGGCTCTCAAGTCCCTCGAAGCCAAGGCCGCCAAAGCCGAGCTCAAACTCGAAACGCAGAAGTCGCAGGCCACCAGCGCCAAGCTCAGCACGGTCGTGCAGATCGGCAGCAGCCTCCTGGGCGCGTTCATGGGCCGGAAATCCAGCATCCTCAAAACCAGCACCATCAGCAGCGCCAGCCGCGTCATGCGCGAGTCCTCGGAGGCGAAGGCCGCCGAAGCCGAGCTCGAACGCGTCAAAGCCGACATCGCCGAACTCGAACAGCAGACCGCCGATGAAACGCAGAAGATCCGCGATCAATACGACCCCGCCGCGCTCACCCTGGAGACCGTCAAACTCACGCCCGCGAAGAAAAACATCCAGGTGACCGCGACGGGGATTCTGTGGTTGGCGAAGCGAGTGTAATCCACGCGTCAGCTTGTGCATGCTGCATCCAGCAGCGCACGGAGTTCGTTACTGATATTCGCCGACTTCACCCGATAAACAAAGAACGTCCCAAGGTGAAGGTCGTAGCCCAGTTGATCGCCCACGACGGTCTTGATCTCGTGAAAAGCACCATCAAACACGGTCTTCCCGTTGCTGGTGATCGTGACGTGATCCGCCTCCCATTGAAGCTCATGAACACCACGAGACCCCTTCCAGCAGTCCACGAACGTCCACAAGCCCACCGCCAAAAACCCAACGGCAAACCAAACAGCGATTCCGCCGGATGAGACAGCCGCTTTAAGCTGCCACACTCCAAAAGCGCTCCAGAAAAGGCCAAGCACAATCGACGACTCCCTATTTTGTCTTCGACGAGTCAGGGGCACCGTTATCATGGGAGGAACTGCGAGGGTTCAATACACATCCCGCCGATACCGCTTCGCGTCCTTCATCGCCAGCACATACGCGGCGGCCTCATCGACGGTTTTGCCGCCTTCTTTTTCGATGATGGCATGCAGCGCACGGTCCACGTCCAGGGCCATGCGGGAGGCGTCGCCGCAGACGTAGAAGATCGCGCCTTGTTCCAGCCAGGACCAGAGCTCGGCGGCGTCCTCAAGCATCTTGTGCTGCACATAGATTTTCTCCGCCTGATCGCGGCTCCAGGCGGTGCTGAGCTTGGTGAGCGTGCCGTCGGCGAGGTAGGCTTCGAACTCGTCTTTGTAAAAGAAACAAGACTTGCTGCTGACCTCGCCGAAGAACAGCCAGGACTTACCCTTGGCGTTCGTCGCTTTGCGCTCTTCGAGGAAGGCGCGGAACGGCGCGATGCCGGTGCCGGGGCCGCACATGATGATGGGCGTTTCTTCCTGCGGCTCGGGCAGACGAAAGCCTTTGCCGTGGTTCACGAAGCACGGGATGAGCGTCTCGTTTGGCGTCACACGCTCGGCGAGGAATGTGGAGGCGACACCGCCACGGGCGCGGCCATGGCTGGTATAGCGTACGGTGGCGACGGTGAGATGCACCTCCTCAGGATGCGCCTTCTGGCTGCTGCTGATCGAGTAGAGGCGGATGTTCAGCTTCTTCTGCGTCAGCATGAATTCCTCCGGAGTGAACTTCGCGGTCGGGTTTTCGAGCAGCAGGTCGATCACAAAGCGGCCCCAGAGGTAATTTTTGAGGTCTTCCTTTTTCTCGGGCAGGCTCAGCTCGGCCAGCGGGGTGTTGCCGCCGGTTTTTTCGACGATGGCCTTGATGAGCTTGTTGTCGATCTCGGTGATGAGCGTGCCTTCGATCAAAGCGTGGCGAATCGGCACCTCGGCAGCAGTTTTCGGATGCTTCACGATTTCCGTGCCGGAAAAGCCAAGCGCGGCAAGCGTGTCATCGACCAGCGCGGGATCGTTCGTGGGCTGCACTGCGAGTGAATCGCCGGGGGTGTATTCGAGACCGGAACCGGCGAGGTCGATTTCGTAATGAGCCGTGTGTTTCGGCGCGTCAGGCCCGGAGAGGTTGAACATGCGCTTCACTTTCGCGATGCAGGGGTTCTTGACGTTGTAAACGGGCTTTCCGGCTTCTGGGGTGCTCATGGATTAGGGGAGGAACTGGGGCGCAGACTATGGCGCGAGGTTGGGTTGTCAAACCTCGTGCCAAAGCAGGAAAAAGGCCAGTTTGCAGGCCGCTCGATCACAGCGGCAGAATCAGCATCGCCTTCGCGCCTGACCCACCCTCGACGTTCGAGAGCTCCACGCTGCCGCCGTGCAGTTGCGCGACTTCTTTGACGAAGCAGAGACCCAGACCGGTGCTCTTTTTACCGGTGTCGGGCCGTGGCAGGGAGTAGAAGCGCTCAAAGACTCGCTCACGCGCATAATCGGGAATGCCGGGGCCGCGATCTTCGATCTCGATCACGGCATTGGAGTCAAAACGATAGCCGCGCACGATGACCGCGCTGCCTTTGGGAGCAAAGTCGATGGCGTTTTGAATGAGATTGCTCAAAGCCAGCTCGATGAGCCAGGGATCGCCCTGAATCACGAGTTCGTCGCTCAAATCACGCTGCAAACTGACCTCACGCGACGCGGCGATGAGCGCGTGATGATCCCAGGCGCGGTCCAGCATCTCGCGCAGGTTCACGGGCTCGCGATTTTCGAGGGTCTTCTGTTTTTCGAGCGCGGCGAGATGCAGGAGGCGTTCGAGCAGATCGCGCAGCCGGTCGGCCTCGCTGCGGATGTTTTGCAGGAAGCGGGCGCGTTTCGGCTCAGGAACATCGCCTTGCAGAATCTCGCTGGCACCGAGGATGGCGGCGACGGGGCTTTTCAACTCGTGGGTGAGGCTTTGAACGTAGTTCTCGACGTATTCGCGGCCTTCGAGCGCATCGCGCATGTCTTCGAGGGCTTTGGCGAGAGTCTTCATCTGATGCCCCGGCATGTGCGGCGAGGCGGATCGTTCACCACGGCTGACAGCCAGCGCATGACGCGCGAGATCATCGAGAGGCCGCGTGGCCCAGCGGGCGGCGAGGTAGATGCCCAGCAGCATGAGCACGACGGTGGTGACGATGGACGATTTCAGCCAGCGCTCCGTCTCCCACACAAAGGCCAGCACGCCGCGTATGGGCTTGGCGACACTGAGCATGCCGATCAGCTTGCCATTTTGGCGAATCGGCGCACCAACATACATCACGACGGAAAGCGGGTCGTATTCGCTGGTGCGCGAGGAACGGGCACCGTATTGACCCATCAGGGTGAGATTCACATCCCGATGATTCGAGATCGTGCCGGGCTTTTCGATGCCTGCGGAATCAAACAGCACACGCCCCTGCGCGTCGGTGACATAGACCTGCATGTCCACCTGGGTCTTGCTGCGGTTGTAGATCTGCGCGTTGAGTTCGCGCCCGTGTGCCGCGCGGATGGCCTGCTCAACGGCCTGCGGCTCCAAAACACCGTTCTTCGTGTCTGCGGCGAGGATTTCGGCCAGGATGTTCGCCACATCGACCATCGGCTCCTCAATGGCTTCGAAGTATTGCCGCTCCACGCGACGAATGAGCTGCGAGAACAGCACAAACAGCCCCACGCTGGCCACGAGCGCGAAACCGAGGAGAAAGCGTGAGGTGAGGCTCATGCGTCAGGCCAGGTTTCGAGCAGGGAGTAGCCCATGCCGCGATGGGTGACGATGGGGTCAATGCCGGACCGCACGCCGCGCATACGGGCGCGGAGGGTTTTGATGTGCGTGTCCACCGTGCGCTCCATGGAGGCGTCGGGTTCTTCAGAAGCGTGGTCCATGAGCTGTTCGCGGCTGAACACGCGGCCTGGATGCGCAGCGAAGGCTTTGAGCATGCGAAACTCGTAGCGAGAGAGGTTCAAGGCGGTGCCAAAGTAGATGGCCTGGCAGCGCACGTCGTCGATGACGAGCGGGATGGCGGCATCATGAGCGTTTGGTGGCAGCGGTGTGGCGGAAACACGGCGCAGGATGGCACGCACGCGGGCGACGAGTTCGCGCGGACTGAAGGGCTTCACGACGTAGTCATCGCCACCGATCTCCAGGCCCACCACGCGATCGACTTCGCTGGAACGTGCGGTGAGGAAGAGAATCGGCAGCGACTGGGTTTTGCGGATCGCTTTGCACACCTCAAAGCCCGTCATGTCCGGCAGGCCGACATCGAGGATGATGAGATCGAAGGTTTGCGACTTCATCTGCTCCAAGGCATCACGGCCGGTGGTGGCGGTCGCAACCGCGAAGCCGTCGGCTTCGAGGGCATAGACCACGTTTTCGCAGATGGAGGGTTCGTCTTCGACGATGAGAATGCGGACTGGCATGATTCTGGAAAGAACGAACGCGGGGCTTCTGGCGGATCAAGTGCTCAGTAAGCAGTGCTCAGCGGCTTTCGACCAAACTGAGCACTGAGCACTTTTCCACTTTTCATGCGAGTTTCGGTGACAAACCGCCCAAACGCTCGCTCCAGTCCACTTTCGCGGTCAAGGCCATCAAGACGCCGAGGGTGACGATGCCGCCAAGCGTCAGCGTGAGGCCGGTGAGTCCCTTGAAGAAGAAGCTGTAGCTGAACAGCACCATGTAGGCGGTTTGCGCGACGACGGCGACGCGGAATATGAATTCCCCGGCGGCGGCACGCAGGTAGCCGCAGACGAGCAGCAAGGAGGCGAGCGCGGCGATGACGAAGCTTAGATGCACAGGCACGACATCGAGCATGTAGGAGAACAGCAACGGGAAGGCGAAGAAGCCGGCGGCGAGAAAGACGTAGTTCACCGGATGCAGCGAGACGCCGCGTGAGATGGCGGTGATGAGGATGACGGCGAAGAACAGCAGGAGCGAAAGCGGGGCGTAGAACGAGATCTGCGCGGCCACGGGGCCGGCATTGAGCTCGCGCGGCATTTCCATGCCGATGCCGGGGGCGGAGATGGCGTCCTCGTATTTCCAGATGAGTTGCAGGCCATTCCCAACCGGCCTGCGATTTGGGTCTGTTGGCGAGCTGATGGGAAAGTTCACGTCGGTGAAGTCAGTCGTCATCGTGAGAGTGAAATCGCGAATGCGGCTGGCATCGCTAAAGGCGTAGCGCCAGAGATCCATTCCACGGCAAATGTAACTCACAGTGACGGGAATGCTTTCACCAGGGGCAAGCTGCACGCTGTCGGTGATGACGCCCTGCTCGGGAGCGGCGACTGAGCGGCGAGCTTTTTCGCCAGTGCCGAGGGTGAAGTTGATCTTGTCGAGCAGCGTGTTGCCAGCGGGCAGTTCAATGTCGATGTCCAAGGTCTGGGTGATTGCGGTGTTGTTGGTGAAGGTGTAAGCACCCTCAAACTGTAAACCGTAAGTGCGGTGCCAGAGCAGCCCCATTTTGACCGGCTGGTAGGCAAGTTTGACCTGCACGTCGCTGTTCGCAGGCTGAAGCGTGACCTTGCTGCCGCTGGAGGAAGTGTAGCGTGCGCCCGGATGCTTTTGCAGCAACGGCGGCCCCCAGCGACCGCTGACGCTGTCGCCGGTCTGATAAGAGACGTGGCTGGTGCGCTGTGTGATGACGGCTCCGAGCAGCCACCAGGCGATGGTGGTGCAGACGAAGATGATGGTGATGGCGATGAGGTGGGTGAGTTTCATAAGTTCAAGGTTTCAGGTTCAAAGTTTCAAGTTGGCTTCAGTTGGAAGTGCGTTTGCGGTAGGTGATGCGGGCCTGGGGTTGTTGATCGCGGCAGAGGGATTTGCGGAGGTGGAGGCCGGGGGCCGTGGGTTTGTCGGTGATGGGATCGACGTTGCCGGTGAAGCTGAGGTCGTAGCCGGTGGGGAGCTGCACGTTCCAGTCGATCTGCTTGGCAAAGAGCGGTGTTTGCGGCAGGGCGAGATCGAGTTCGCCTTCAGCGGCCTGCAAGGCGGTGAGGGTGGAGGTGAAGGAGAGTTTGACCTCGGATTCAGCGCCGTCGGTGGCGGGATCATCGAGCGGAATCTCGATGTGGCCGGTCTCGCCGATCGTGGGGCGCACGGGCTCGGCGTTGACGTGGCATTGGAGGAGTTTGGCGGCCTCAGGGAGCTGCAAGACGAGCTTCACTGGGTGATCGTGACGCACGGTGATCGCGCCTTCGGTGAGCACGGAGCCATCTCGGACAACTTGAGTCGTGTAAGCAGCCGTGGAGATGATGGCGTCGTCCGTGGGGCCAGCGACCGGTGTTTGAGAAGCTTTGCTGGCGTCTTCGAGCGTGAGAGTGATTTCACCGCCCGTGGCGGGCAAGGCGACGATGCCTGCGGTGGCGAGTGTTTGTGCCGTGGAACCGGTTTGGAGGCGCAGAACCTTGTCTTCGGGCAATTCTTTGACCTCCAGCGATGCCACAGGCGATGCGGCGAGATGCAGCGTGGTACCCGGCCCTTCCTTGGCGAGGGCGAAGGTGAGCTTCACGCTCTGCGCACCGGTTTGATCGGTGACGAGGCAGAGATGATCCTCGGTGACGACGATGCGCGCGTCCTTGGGTTCGGCGGAGATCGCGCCGGAAGCAGCGCCCGCAAGAGGAACGGCCTGCCAGGTGTTAGCGAAGCTTTCCACCTGCATCGTGGCGATGATCGTGCCTGCTTGGGCGTCGATTTGATACGCCG
>DNXB01000418.1 GCA_003506995.1 Verrucomicrobiales bacterium | reverse complement strand
CCCACTCAAGACAGCGAAGCGCCCATTTTTTTGGCGTCTAATCGATATGGAGAACGCCGCTTCTTGTTTTTGCTTCACTGCGCAAAACATCCTCGCAAGTGGGCCTTCTTTCTGAAGGTGCGCTCTCAACTCCTGCCAGGTCAGCGTGAACAAGCCGCCGGGCTCCTGGCTTTGAATGGCGTGCGGGAATCCGTAGCCGAGGTGAAAAATGATCCCATGTTGACTGAGTTCGTAATCGTTGAGGGTCTCCTCGCTGAACGGTTCAGCGTCTCGAAGTTGCTCGCGAATCGATTCGACCTCTAAGGCGTCAAGCCCCTCCGGATTCTCGGCAATCTCGCTCAAGGCTTCACGGATTTCGCTTTCCCGCATGGCTTGGAGTTTGGCGGCCAAACCCGGCAAGTCCGCGAACACATGCCCAGCCTTCAGTCGGCGACCGCTCGCCAATTCGACCACCATCCGCTTGCGATGACCAGACGGGTAGGCACCAGAACCGGCGGCCCACAGTGTCGCCGACAGCAAACCGTGCTGAAGGTAGTCCACCTCAAACCCCATCTCATCCAGCCAGGATGACTGGTGGATTTCTTCGTCGAGATTGATTTCGAGCTGGCTGAAATTCAGCGCCTCTTCAATCCGCCGCGCCTGCCCGGGTGTGGGCGCGGTCACTTGTGGGTAGGTGACCACAAAACGCCTTTTGTCCTCGGAAAGCTCCTGCTCCTTCCAGACTTCCGGTGGTCTTTCGTAAACCACTTGAGCGGCTTGATGGTGATGTCTCCGGCACCGGGTTGGATGTCCCGGTTGCACCCCGTGACGATGGTGAGAAGGAGAAGCACGGAGCGGGGAAAGAAAAATGCGCTAATTTTCACCATTTGACAGAATTCAGGGTGTTGTATTCGTCCGTGATGATCACTTCCGGTCGCGCCTGACGCAAGCGGTCGAGCACGGAGACGCCGCCATCCCCGCTCGGGCATTCAAACTGGCCGCGCACACAGCGCAGTTTGGGAAAGCGGGTGATCAGTTCGTCCGGATCATCCACCAGGACCTTCGGAATGGAGTGGAGGATTTCAAGGGCATCGCAGCCGTCGAGACAACTCAGCGAGAGCGTTTCCTGAGCGTAAGTGCCCCACCAGTCGAGCTTGCGCAGCCTTTTGTGATTCCGCATTGGAGCCAGGTCGAGCATGCCTTCCATGTTCCTGAGCTTGAAAAACTCCAGCTCTGGCATGGCCGCAAGGAAGTTGAGATCGGGCAGTTTTTCAGCCTCAATCAACCAGAGGTTCCGCACGGCGGTGAATTCATGAAGGATCTCGTAACCCGTCATATGGTGGCCGAATGAAAACTGTAAGTCCCGGACTTTTGCGGGTGGGAGCGGCAGTTCTGGTAGGGCGGCTCCTTCATAATCGCGCAGGTGCAGGCCGTATCCTTGATCTTCATCGCCAGTGACAATCCAGTGCCCCGTCACCACCAGCGGCTGCTTGATTCTGGCATGGGCACCGACGTGCCAGAGACCACCCTGCTGTCTTTTCTCGTCTAAAAGGCTCGGGATCACTTCAAAAGGCCACGCGTCATGGCTTGTGGCTGGGCTGGACATAAACGAGGTTTTGTGAGATGCCGACTCCAATGAATGCCGCTCCCTTCGCCATCGATCAAGCCCATTATCTCGTTGTGGACCTGGAGGCCACCTGCTGTGACCGGGGCACCATTCCGCGCGCGCAGAACGAGATTATCGAGATCGGCGCGGTGATGCTCTGCGCGGCGTCGGTCAGAATGGTCGGGGAGTTCGGCTGTTTTGTGCGTCCGGTCCGCCACCCGCATCTGACGACTTTCTGCACGGAACTCACCAGCATCACCCAGGAGCAGGTGAACGAGGCCCCCCTGTATCCGGAGGCCATGCAGTCTTTTCGCGAGTGGATGTATCCCTTTGGCTCATTCATGTTCTCATCTTGGGGCGATTACGACCGCAAGCAGTTCGAGTGGGACTGCGAGTTTCACGGAGTGAGCTGGCCGTTTCCCTCCGGCCATCTGAACCTGAAGGCGGCTTTCTCCATGGCGACAGGGCGCAAAAAAATGGGCATGACTCAGGCCCTGGAACACCTTGGCTTGTCGCTGGAAGGTACCCACCACCGCGGCCTGGATGACGCGCGTAACATCGCGAAGATTGTGCAGGCTGTCTTGCGACAGCCTTGATTATCAAGGTGATTCTGCAGGGTCGGCCCGCTTTATTGCACGGCGGTATCGAGTTCCTCCAGATCCATCACCAGATCCGGGATGAAATCCGGATTCGGCTCCACTCCGATGTAACCATGCGGATTGCAGATGACGCGAGTTTGACGAATCCAATAGTCGCGGGAATGATGCAGATGTCCATGCACCCAGAGCAGCGGCTGAAACTCCTCGATCAGGGGTTCCAGATTGGAGCCGTAGGCGGGGGCAAGCAGGTCGCTGGCCCAATTGTCCCGCAGCGACTGGCTGGACGGGGCGTGATGCGTGATGACCACACTGCGACGCGGATCTCCCGCAGCCAGGAAATCGCGCAACTGGCAGACGCTGAAAAGATGCTCGCTTCGCACATGCTGGGGCAGCAGCTTGCAGTAGCCACGGTCCGAGTTGTGGATGCGTTTGAAGTCGTTCATCGAATCTGCCGCCACCGCCTCCGCTTGAGCAGGTCGCCCGCTGATGGCGAAGTCCGTCCAGAGCGTGGCTCCGAAGAACCGCCAGCCGTTGATCTCGCAGGACTCGTTCTCCAGCACCCGCACTTGGCTGTCATTCGCCGCCTCCTTCATCTTCGTGAGGATCGCCGGCCAGTTGCCGCCGTAGAATTCGTGGTTACCCGCGATGGTCAGCACCGGTTTGTCAGGAAAGAAACCCCGCAGCCACTTCACCCCATGCGTCTTGGTGGCGATGTCACCCGCAGCGATCACCAGATCACATTCTGGCGTGGCCGGTCGAGCATCGCCAAACTCGCGGTGCAGGTCGCTGAAGATGTGGATTCTCATGATGCTGAGCTTGGGGCGGGAGATGCATCTGCGGAAGCAAAAGCGGACGCCTTCTTCAACGCCTCCTCAAGACTCACCCCGCTCCAATCGAAGGGGACGGCACTGTGACGGCTGTGCAGCCATTGATGGTGACCCCAGCTCATCAGACGCCTGGTTTCCTCGGTCGCCATCTCCACTTCGGGCCGGCGGGGCTGCGCTTCGCGCAACCACCATTTCACGGTGTTTTGGAAAAACAGCCGCTCGCCATCGAGCTGCGGCTTGCCGTTTTCCATGCGCAGCAGGCTGCTTTCCATCGTGATGTCGGTCGGGTCCAGGAAGGTCCAGTCGCAGGAGAGCAGGGCACGGTAGAGCGCTTCCCCGCCGCCCTGGCGTTTGATCTCGGCGCGCAGCGTCTCCTGGGCTGGCGAGCCATCGCCGCCGCTTTGAAAAGCGCTCACAAAGCCTGCACTCACCCACCATCCTTCAAACAGACCCGGATGAAACGCCAGCGCGATCCCCAAGGCCCGCAGGTCCAGTCCGCGTCCAAAGGCCAGCAGCCAGAGCGGCCAGCGATAGAACGGCGCAGGACTGCGGTAAAGAAAGCCCTCCTGCCAGCGATCCGCCCGCAGCAGGCATCCGGGAACGGAATGAATCGCCGCATCCTCCACCAACAAATGCCTCAGCAAAGCCGGCCAATCCCCGCTGGCATCCTTCGTTGTGGAATCTCCCCGAAAGCCGTCCAGTGGGCGCAGCCACATCGGCTTGAGCAGCAGAATACCCGCAAGCGTCGTGCGCGGCAGGAGCGGACTGGCAGCCTTGAGGATGGCCCATTCCTCCGGTGATGGCAGCAGCAGTCGATGCAGCGGCCCCTCATCCCCGTCCATGCGCGCCGCTTTGAGCGCCATGACCGACTGCCCCAGTGTCTCCAGCACCCGCTGCACCTGTTCATCCGCCTGCGCTTGATCGAGCGTGCAGCCGCGATCACCTGGCGTGCAGAGCGCGTCCAGCGCTTCGAGAGCTTCCGCCCGAACACTGCTTCCATAGCTGGAGAGGGAGTAGTCGCTGGTAGGGAGCGGCCACAATCTTTCCGCCATCGCTCCCAGCAGCAGCTCGGGACTCTGGGGAGGCCCGGCCAAATCAAAATAATCGAGGTGCATTGGGTTCAAGTTAAAATGGAACCTCCTCCATCGCCATGACCGATTCTGAGAATGCACGCGGCTTGGATGGTGGCTGACTGGAGCGGAGCCACTTCTCCACCACCCGGGAAAGCTCGATCTCAGGCATTTGGTTTTTTGCGCCGGCGAGCTGCCTTACCTCCCATGAACTGGCACCATAAAGCTGGATCGCCAGAGTGGCGCGGCCGAATTGTTGATGCCGGATCGCATAGACATAAATTCGGCGAGCTGCAATATCCGCAGCGTAGGAAGCCAGCCTGGTTCGCCACGTCCGTTGGGCCTTGGTCATGGATCGCTTCAAGGACTTCGCGTTCTCTTTGGCCTGAGATTCAAAGTCTGCGGCTCGGCAAAGCAATGCGTCAATCGGTGGCCGGGCCGGACTCCACGGCACCGTCTGGTTGGCAGGTTTCCGCCATCCCATCGGGTCGGAACCACTGCGCGCCAGCCACACCTTCCCCTCCTGCTGACAGACCAGCAGCAGACCATGCGACCCGTGCTTCAGATGGCGGATGATTTCCGTCGGGTCTTCCTTCCTCTTCATCGCTTCACAGCCTTAGCTGCCTCAGCCACCGGGATGAGCAAGACCTGCCCAGGCTGAATCCCATCGCTCTCCAGCAGATTCACTTTTTGAATGGCCGCCACCGGCACCTTCCAGCGGCGACTGATACTGCTCAAGGTCTCACCGGGAGCCATCTCATGCAGCTCATCGCCATAAGGATTGTGATCGCGCCCCGGCGGCTCCAGGATCACCAGTTGCTGTCCCGCTTGGATCACATCCCCCGTCAGTCCATTGGCCGTGCGCAAGCTCTCGACCGAGATCTGATGCCCTCGCGCGATGGCACTGAGCGTCTGGCCGGCCCGCACCTCATGCATCTCACGAAACGCGCCGAGCCATTCGGGATCAGGAATCGCCAGCACCTGCCCAGGCTGCAGTTCGTCAGTCTTCCGTGAGTTGACAAAGCGCAGCAGATCGGGCGTCACCTGATACGCCTTTGCCACGTCAGCCAGAGTCTCTCCAGTCGCCACGGTATGCTGCGTCGCGATGACTGGTTGCCAGCGCCTCGGTTCATCGGCTTTCACCTGCGCCAGCCACCCAAGGTGAAGCAGGAGCGAGACAATGATCAAAGAGAAGGGACTCAGTAGCCGTGGAATCATGCTGGCAAGCATGCGCCATTGGAACGAGCCTCCCAAGCCGCACATCATTGCTGAAGATTCCGACTCAAACTCCTGCGGGCATGGTGGAGGGTGGAGAAGCTGCTTGGCATTGGCCACGAAACATGTTTAGACTTTCATCTGCAACTTCTAGTGTAGTCCGTCCAACAGATTGCTTGTTATAAGTGGCGTGTGGGGTATGATGGAGAATGAGAGTTGCCCCGCCGATTACATTGACAAGCAAGGAGCGCCGGAAGCTGGAGTCCTTGAGAGCCTCGCGCAAGACTGCGCTACGCCTGGTCGAACGTTCGGCCATCGTGGTGCTGGCCGCTGACGGGGTTAATAACAAGGACATCGCCCAACGCCTCGGCCTGGACCTCGGCAAGGTGGGGCGCTGGTGCAGCCGATACAGCAAGTT
>DNXB01000507.1 GCA_003506995.1 Verrucomicrobiales bacterium | reverse complement strand
GTCGAAGAGATCGACAAGAATTTTGGCCGAGATGTCCTTCGAGATGAGTTTGTCCGCATCATAGACCGCTGCGGCGCTCAGATCGCGAGTGAGCCAGGAGCCGCGGACATAGCTCTTGATCGTGGCATCGGGTTTGAGCTTCTGCATCACTCGGATGCTCGTGAGAGCACCCGGAACGATCAAATTCACCTCCAGCGCCGGCGTGGCGAGCACCAGACCCGCAATGCGCGGTGCGAAATCGTGAACCCAGGCCGCCGCCACGACTCCGCCGACGCTGTGCGCCACCACCACGGTGCGTTCCGGCGTCAAGCCGTGCGCTTTTTGCAGATGATGGAAAAACGTGTCGAGATCTCGCACATACTCCATGAAACCCGCCGCATGTCCGCGACGGCCTGGTGACAAGCCATGACCGCGCGCCTCCCAGGCATAAATCGCCGTGTCAGGCATGGTAAGCGAGGGCACTACCGTGTCCCAGCGGTCTGCGTGCTCATGGCCACGATGCAGCAGCACCAGCGCCTTCGTGGCTCCCTGGACGTTCCAGGCTTTGTAGTGCAGCGAGAGTCCGTCGTCGGTGGTGAATTGGAGGCGTTCTGAGTTCATGATGGCGGGGTTTGGTTTAAAGTGGCGGCGAGATGGCTGACGCGGCGCCAGCCGGTGACGACGATGCCTGCATTGATGACGACCAGCGTCAAGAGCATGAGCGGCCAGGTGACGTGCAGCCAATCCAGCGTCATCATGCCCAGGCATCCAAGCGTGGCTGCGGCCATGCGGTGCGGTTTGGCCATTGGACCGCAGAAGTCGTGCTTGCGCGTCTGTGCGGCACCCAGCGCGCGCACATAGGCCGTGAAAACCGCCCCGCAAGCCGCCGCCCAACTGAGCGCGATGCCCCAGGGTGTGCCGACCGCGTAGCCGAGCGGCACCAAGATCAACGCATCGGCGATGCGGTCCGGGATTTCATTGTAAAGATCACCCGTGGCCGACTTTAGGCCGCCTTCGACGGCGAGCAGGCCGTCCATCATGTTGCAGAACAGGCGCAGTTGAATGCCTGCGGCCGCGATAAGCCAAAACATCCATGCATGCTCCGCCTGAGCCGCCCAAAACGCCGATCCACCGCCCACCGCCGCACAAACGAGACTGAGCAACGAGACCGTGTTCGGCCTCAAGCCGAGCTTCAGCATGCCGCGTGAGAAAAACTGCGCCCAGGCCGTGCTGCGTGACTTTAACGGACGACGTGCCGAGGGATCGCTGCTCATGGGTGCGAAGCAAACAACCACGCCGTCGGATGTCAATCCGCCTGCTGGTATCGTGAGGAAATAGCGCCATGCTGCACCACGTTTGATTTCACCCATGTCCCATCGCTTCAATCCCACCGGTGCCTGCACGCGCATCAGCCGCCGCCAACTGCTCTCGGCGGGCGGTTTGGGGATGTTCGGGCTGACGATGCCGCGTTTCCTCCGTGCGGCGGAGCACCAGCCGCTGGAGAAGCTGGTGGCGAAGGCTAAGTCGGTCATCTTTTGCTTCCAGTGGGGCGGGCCGAGCCATTTGGAGACCTTTGACATGAAACCGGATGCTCCTGAGGGCATTCGTGGCTTTCACAAGCCGATCAAATCGAGCGCGGACGGCATCTGGGTCTCTGAGAAGCTGCCGAAGACGGCGAAGGTGATGGACAAGGTCACGCTGGTCCGCTCCGTGCATCACACGATGAAAAATCACAACAGCGCGGGCTATTACGCTCTGAGCGGCCATGCGCCGCCAAGTGATGATCAGCGTCTCAAAGATTCCCCGGATCTTTTCCCAGCCTACTCGTCGGTCGTGGATGCCCTGGCTCCATTGAAAGGCGAAATCCCGACGGCGACGACCTTTCCTTACATCGTGAGCGATGGCAGCGTGACACCGGGACAACGCGCGAGCTTCCTCGGCAAGGAGCACGATCCTTTCATCGTGCTGCGAGATCCGAACGCGCCGGATTTCGCGCTGCCGGAGCTGAGCCTGCCGAGCAATGTGAGCTTCGAGCGGCTCAATGCGCGGCGTGAGCTGCAAAAGCTCGTCGATTCGCAGACGCGGATGCTCGATTTCTCCGCCGAGGCGCGTGGGATCGAAAGCTATTACGACAAGGCGCTCTCCATGCTGCACAGCGAGAAGCTGCGCGCGGCCTTCGACCTCACGAAAGAGCCGGACAAGGTGCGCGATGCGTATGGCCGCTCGTCCTATGGCCAGAGCCTGCTTATGGCGCGACGTCTTGTGGAAGCAGGCGTGAAGTTTGTGACGGTCAATTTTTCCCAAGGCATCGGCGGACAGAGCACGACCGAAGGCGGTTGGGACACGCATGGGTTCAATGACACGCGCATGTTCCCGATCATCGAGAAGTATCATCTGCCGATCACCGAGCAGACACTGCCGACGTTTTTGACCGATCTCGACGAACGCGGTCTGCTGGACGAGACGCTCGTTGTGTGGGTGGGCGAGTTTGGCCGCACGCCGAAGATCAACAAGAACATCTCCCGCGACCACTGGCCGCAGTGCTATACCGCGCTGCTCGCCGGTGGCGGTGTGAAACGCGGTTTTGTTCATGGTGCCTCTGACAAAAACGGCGAGCATCCCGCCGACAAGCCGGTGAAGCCTGATGATCTTGCAGCCACGATGTATCACCTGCTCGGCATCCATCCCGAAACGATGGTCAAGGACGTGATCGGCCGCGACGTGCCAATCAGCTACGGCAAAGTGATTCACGACATCATCGCATGAAGACGCTCCTCCTCATTTTTCTGCTCGCCACACCCGCCTGGGCGGATTTGTCCACGCATGTGTTCTTCAAGCACTTCGTCGGAAACTGGAAGGCCGCGGGTGAGTTGAAAGGCGAGAACGACAACCTAGTCACCATCACAGAGGAGTGGACGGGCAAGGTGGATGGCGACAACACCTTCCTGATCGAAGGCACCCGCACGATGAACGGCGACACGCAGCCGTTCAAATGGACGATGACGCACAACGCAGGCACGGACATGTTCGAGGCGATCCTCAGCGGCCCGGAGGCATCCCAGACGATCCGTTTTGAAGGCAATGTCTCCGAGGTGAACCTCACGCTGGAACTCAAGGCCGTCACCGGCAACGGGCAGAGCAGCATCACCGTGCTCGACAGCTTCAAAGGCGAGCAGAAAGACGTGATTGAGAGCAAGGTGCTCTTCACTGGTGACGCGGGGCAGACGACGCTGGAAGGAACGATCAAGCACGAGAAGCAAAAAACGCCGTGAGCAGTTATTGGGAGCTTGTGAGGCGGTGTTTTAAAACCTCTTGAGCGGCTGCATCCAGTCGATGACGGCAGCGAAAGCCAGCAAGGAGGAGAAGTGCAGCGAGAGTTTATCGCGACGCATGGCAAGGCACGCCCAGCGCTTGATGCGGCAGAAGAAGTTCTCGACGCGATATCGCACACGATAGAGTTTCTTGCTGTAGGACACCTTGCGAATCCGGTTCTTTTTACCGGGGAAGCATGTCACATGGCCCAGCCGCTCCAACTCCTTGCGCAGTTTGTCGCTATCGAAGCCCTTGTCTCCCACCACCTTCCACTTTTGCCACTTGGGCAGTAATGCCCTGACGTGTTTGCCTTCGTAGCACTGGCCCTCGACGACCATGAAGTTCATCAGCCTGCCTTTACGATCTGTCAGCGCCATCACCTTGCTGTTGCGTCCGCCGCGTGTTTTCCCCATCGCCTGAGCCGCAGCTCCGCCAACTGGGTTGGCCGCGCTTTGATGTGCCACGACATGAGTGCCATCTACCAGCACTACCGGGTTGCCGACCTTGCGGGCAAAGCTCTTGAGCAAAGTCAACCAAAGCCCGGTGCGTGCGAAGGTGCGATGCCACCCATAGATCGTCTGCCAAGGACCATACTGCGACGGCAGGTCGCGCCACGGGCCGCAATTGCGCAGACGATAGAACAAGGCGTCGAGCACCAAGCTCATCTCGGTCACCGGTCGCCCGCCATTTTTTACAACGCGACCTTTTTTAAGAGCCGCTGCCTGAGCGGCCCCCACCATTGAAATCGTTGGTTGAGCATGAGGCCTTCTCTATCGCCTTTGTGTCTCAGGGGTACAACTTTTTTCTCATCTTTTGGAGGTTTTAAAACACTGCCGAAGCGCATCTGGCGCGCGCCAGGAAATCGAGGCCGGCGTGTGCAGGTGCTGCTGCGCAGCGTGCTGTGGCTGGTGAACAAGAAAACGCTGCGCGGGCCGTGGACGCTGCGGGTGTTCGGAGAGTTGAAACTACGCTGTTATCCAGACAGCATCATCGCGCTGCATGTGGTGCAGCGTGGGGAATTTCATGACTGGGACACGGCGAAGTTCATCACGGAGTTCTTGAGGGCAGGGGACAGGTTTGTGGACGCGGGGGCGAACATCGGGTTGTACACTTTGCCTGCGTCAAGGATCGTCAAGAATGGTCAAGTGGTGGCGGTGGAGCCGAGTTTGCGGAACCGGGGTCGGCTGGAGGAGAATTTGCGGCTCAACGGCATCACGAGCGTGAAAATCGAGGCATGCGCTTTGGGCGAAAAAGCGGGCGAAATGGCTTTCTGCGACGCGGACGCGCTCGCACATGTCGAACTGGACGGAAATGGCCCGAGGGTGCCGGTGCGCACGTTGGACTCGATCTTGCCCGAGCGCGAAATTTCGCTGCTGAAGGTGGATGTGGAAGGTTTTGAGCTGTCCGTGTTTCAAGGCGCGGAAAACGCGATGCGGGCCGGAAGGCTGCCGGTGATCTTGTTTGAGATGAACCACTCGCATGAGCGCTACGGCGTCACCGAGGCGGAGATTTATGGCTTTCTGCGCGAGCGCGGCTATCAAATCGCCCGCTACGAGCATGATGCGCGTCAACTGGTGACGCATGGTCTCGAAGGCGATGTGGTAGCCTTCACGCCACGCGGCGAACAACTCATTCACGAACGACTTTTGACATGAACATCACGAACTGGGACCAGGCATATCAGGAAAACTTCACCCCTTGGGACAAGGGTCAGCCCTCGCCGCCACTGGTGGAGTGGTTGGCGCGCAACAAGGTTTCAGGGCGTGTCCTGGTGCCGGGATGCGGCGTGGGCCATGATGTGGCGCACCTCGTTTCGCTTGGTATCGACGCGCACGGTCTCGACATCGCGCCGACGGCGATTGCGCGGGCGAAGGAGCGTTACCCGCAACTGGCGGAGCGGTTTGTGCTGGCGGATCTGTTTGAGCACCAGGGTGAGTTTGACGCCATCATCGAGCACACTTGTCTCTGCGCATTACCGCCGGAGTGGCGGGAGAGGTATCTGGATGCGGTGGCAAGGCTGCTGAAACCGGGCGGGCTGCTGATCGGCACCTGGTTCGTGAATCCCGAGATGGACCCTGGCGAAACCGGGCCGCCGTTTGGCATCTCGCCTGAGGAGCTGGCCGCGCTTTTTGCGGAGCAGTTTGAGGTGATCGAGAGCTACACGCCGGAAGCCGCGTATCCGGGCCGGGAAGGGCGGGAATTGCTGCGGGTTCTGCGGCTCACTTCTTGAGGTCGTCCACGAGCGGCTGCGTGGCGGGCTGCAAGCGCCGGGCGATGAACTCCTGGGGCACAAGTTTTTTCACGGTGCCGGCGATGATGTTCTCGATGCCGGAGGCGAAGCGCGTGGGGCGGCCGTAATAAATCATCGCGCCAGCAGCCTCGTAGCCGCCCTCTTCCCAGACACGTTGGGAGGGGATGTAGCAGGGCACGTCGTTGGTGTAACCGTTCACCCAGGTGCGGGCGGGGTCGAACTCGCGTTTGAAGCGCAGGCTGTAATCCACCACGACCTCGCCGGGCAGGTTGATGGTGAGCAGGTCGTTACCGTAGTGCCATACCTGCACCATGTAGGGCAGGGCGGGTGGGATTTTTTCACCGCGTTCGAGCATTTCGAGATGCTTCTTCGCGTGGTGAGCAGTGTGTTTGTTTTTGTCAGCCGCCTTGGCCTGCCACTCTTCTTTGGTGGGCAGCTTGTCGTAAGGGAGCATGACCTCGCTGGTGGCGCAGTTGAGCGGGCCTGACAGCGGACGCATGGGCTTGTTGATGACTCGCACGATTTCCTTCGCGAGATTGACCCCATGATCGCTGGCGAAGCGCAGCTCACGTCTGGGGTAGGGGTTCTGGTCCGCGCCGCAGCCGATGGCGACGAGGCAAACGGCTCCTGGGAAGCGCAGTTCCATCTCGGCATGCGCCATGCCCGCCCAGTCGCCATGGATTTCGTCGATGCCCAGCGTGGTGCAGTGGCAGGCGTAGCTCACATGGGTGGCGATGAGCTTTTTGCCGTCGGCGGAGCGCACCCGCAGCACGGGCAGGGCGCGGTCGCTGGGACCGCTGAAGTTTTGAGCGTTTTGAAATCCGGTTTCGGTCTTCATGCGGCGGTTGTAGGCGAAATAAACTTTTCCGCCGCCCCAGTCGAGATGAGCAGGCTGCATTTGACCCAGAGCATCACTGATGGTTTTCACCATCTTTTCGGTCAATGTCTCGGTGTAACGATCCACGCGCTCCTGCTGATCCGCAGGCAGATCCGCGCCAAACATGAAAGGCAGCACACCCTTGAGCATGGGGGCGCAGTGCGTGTGGGTGGAGTGCAGGGCGAAACGCTCGTCCTGCACGGTCTTGCCTGCGGCGGCGAGGCGTTTCAGCACTTCGGCGCGCATGGACGCGGGCACGCCGCAGTTGTCCACGGTGATGATCACTNNTATCACCGCCGGGGCGTCGTCCTGCCACTGAAGCGCCAGCGCGTTGGCATGGATGCGGGCGGCGACCTTGTCACACTCCGTCGTGCGGCCGCCGTAGCCGCTGAGACGCACCGGATGATCCGGGGTGATGTCAATGTGGGCTGCTCCAGCCTTCCAGCCGGTGCTGTTCTGTGCAGACAGCAAACTGGGAATGACAAGGAACAAGACTGCCGGGAGGAGTTTCTTGTGCATTTATTGATCATGCACAAATCCCCCCCCTTTACACAAGGCTGGATTTTTCCAGACGCCAAATATGGCATCTGCCGCTACGCGTTGGCGTTCGCCCAGTCGATGG
>DNXB01000229.1 GCA_003506995.1 Verrucomicrobiales bacterium | reverse complement strand
TTCTTGTAACACGCGCTTATGAAAGGCAGACTGTCCCTATTCCTCGCTGTCATTCTGGCAGCGCCACTTTTGGCCCCAGGTCAAACACCCGTAGCACCGGATGGGAATACCAATTTCCGACAGTGGCGCAACAATAAGGGGCAAGTGGTGGAGGCAACCTTTCGCGGCTTTGAAAACGGCAAGGTTTACCTGCAGACTCGCAACGGAACGATGTATGAGCTGCCGCTGTCCAGTTTGTCCGCAGAGGATCAGAAATTGGCCGCCGCCTTGAAGCCAGAGGGCCTGGGCATTCAAAAAAACTCGGCCTTGGCCCAAGCAGCAGCCGCCATCGACAGAGGAGTGCTGCTGGGACTGCAAAAGGTGGGCCAGCAGCCCAATGCCTTGGCCAGCGACGAGCAATTCATCCGCCGGGTTTACCTGGACCTCGCCGGCCGCATCCCCACACGCGAAGAAACGGTCGCATTTCTTGACAATCAAAGCGCCGCCAAACGCGCCGGCGTGATCGACAACCTGGTGAACAGTGACGGCTTCAACTCGCACATCTACAACTACCTCGCGGACATGCTCCGCATCCTTGATGACGAAGAAGCAATCACGGCAGCGAAGTCGTACAGTTATCAAGAATGGCTCAAGGCGCAACTGGCCGCCAACCGACCGTGGAATCACGTCGTCCGCGACATGATGGCAGCCGACGGCAAACTGCTTCACAATGGCGCCACCGGCTACCTCCTGCGCGACCGGGGCATGCGGCTCGACAATCTCAGCCTGACGCTCAGTACCTTCCTCGGCGCCAACGTCTCGTGCGCCCAGTGCCATGACCATCCTTTTGCCGATTGGACGCAACGCCAGTTTTATGAAATGGCCGCCTTTTTTGGGGCCTCAGAAACTTATCAGAAGAACTTGGGCCGCAGCATATTCGGCAGCCAGTTCGCCGAAGTGGGCACCGTGGCGGGCCGCCGCCTTTTCGATATCAACGCCCTTACCGTCACCGACCACACGAAGAACGATTTGACTCTTCCGCATGACTACCAATACGAGGATGGCAAGCCCCGCGATCCCGTTTCACCCAAACTCATCACTTGGAGCAAGGAGGAACAGAAGATGGGCTATTTCCTGGAAGCCGAGGCCAAGCTCAAGAAGGCGAAAGACGATTCCAACCTGCGCGAGATCTTCGCCGACTGGATGACCAGTCCTGAAAATCCCCGCTTCGCCATGACCATCGCCAACCGCCTGTGGAAGCTCGTCTTTGGTGTCGCCGTCAAAGAGCCGGTCAATGACCTCGACGATCCCACCGCCTGCGCCAATCCGCTGCTCCTTAAACATCTCGCGAATGAAATGGCTCGGCTGAAATTCGATCTTCGCGCTTTCATGCGCCTGCTTTGCAACACGCAAACTTATCAGCGTGAGGCCGTCACCCGAGAGTTGGCACTCGGCGAGGCCTATCACTTCCCTGGTCCGATCCTGCGCCGCATGACCGCCGAGCAGGCTTGGGACTCATGCGTGACTCTCGCCATTGGCAACAAGGTGGACGTCTTCAAGCTTAAGCGAGCCAAGATTTACTTCGATGCCAACGAGTTTGATACCGATCCCACAAAAATAACCCTGGAAGCCTTTAAAGAAAAAATGGTGCTGACTCAAAAGGAGTCGGAAACCAGGATTCGCAATGGTGGTGGCCTCTTTGACGTCAATCCCAAAAATGGGAAGAAACGTCCTTGGAAACCAGCGAAGCGCGCGCTTGAGGAAAAGGATGCCGTCATCCAGGAAGGCGGTCCCGACAGGCCTGCGTTGATGCAGGATCTCGCCCTGGCCCGTGCCTCTGAGCTCCGCCAGCCCGAGCGCGAAGATCACTTCCTGCGCATGTTCGGCCAGAGTGCGCGGCTGATTTGCGACAGCAACAACGTCGAAGGCAGCATCCCACAGGTGCTGATGCTCTTAAATGGCCAGGCCCAGGCCGTCGTCCGCAATCAGACCTCGCTCGTGCATGCCACCGCAGCGCAACAGGCGACACCTGAGACGAAAGTCGATTCCCTCTACCTCAGCTTTTTTTCCCGCCATCCGACTGACCACGAAATGAGCAAGTTCAAGGACGCCCTCGCCGCCGGCTTGACCCTTGCGGACCTCACTTGGGTCCTGTTCAACTCCCGCGAATTCATTTTTGTCCAATAGCCGTCACGTCGCTCGTCACTTTCTCTCACCATGAATGCCGCCCTTCGCTCCTTGGACCCGTTGACCCGCCGGACTTTTGCCCAACAAGTTGCCAGCGCCGCCCTTGGCGTGACGCTTCTCCCGCACCTGCAAGGTGCCTCCACGGAAAATCCCTCCGCCCCGAGCAAGACGTTGCCAGGCTTCGGCAAAGCCAAGAACGTCATCTGGCTGCAGATGCTGGGTGGCATGTCCCATATCGACACCCTTGATCCGAAGACGGGAGATACGAAAGGTCCCCGTGATCCCATCACGACCAAGGCTGGCTACCAACTGGGCGGCTACCTTCCCACGCTCGCGAAAGAGCACTCTGACAAACTCGCCATCATCCGCAGCATGAGTACAAAGGTAGGCACTCATCTGGTGGGGCAATACTTTTGTCGCACAGGCTATGATCAGAAGGTCACCATCAGGCATCCCACGCTCGGCGCATGGGGGCATCATCTGTTAGGCAAAAAGGGCACCCTGCCTGCATCCGTCTGCATCAACCGCTCTCCGGACTACGGCCACGGCTTCTTCTCGCCCCTTTTCGCTCCACTGCCCATTTACGATCCGGAGACCGGGCTCCAGTTTAGCGACTTGGATACCACGCCGGAGATCATGACCAAGCGCCTCGCCCTTCTCAACGACGTCGATGCCGGCTTTCGCGCCAAGTTCCAGGACACCAACCTCAAAGCCTACACGGACTTTTACGACAACACCGTTAAGCTCCTCGGTTCCGAAGACCTCAAAGCCTTCCAGCTTACGGAGGAAGATGCAGCAACCCGCAAAAAGTATGGAACGGATAGTTTGGGTCAGGGCTGCCTGCTTGCCCGCCGCCTCGTGGAGCGGGGGGTCCGCTTTGTCGAAGTCGCCAGATCCGCTTGGGACATGCATGTAGATATCGACGCCCGCATGGGACTCCTGGGCGGCATGCTTGACAACGCCCTCTCCGCCCTCCTCAGCGATCTCCAGGCCAGGGGCCTCCTCGACTCCACCCTTGTGGTCCTCTGCACGGAGATGGGCCGCACTCCGCTGCCCAACAGCAACGGCGGGCGTGATCATCATCCGAAAGCATTCAGCATCCTCCTCGCTGGTGGCCCCGCCAAAGGCGGCACCATCTACGGTGCCAGCGACAAGGACGGCGCCGTCGTCACCACCCCACCCACCAGCTTTCCGGATCTTCACAAGACCGTAGGCCACGCCATGGGCATGGATGTGGACGAGGTAGTGCTATCGCCCAGCGGTCGGCCTTTCACCGTGGGTGACAAAGGAAGTGTGATCACGGATGTGCTGACCTGATACTCGGTTTAGCAACGCTGAAATAATAGTTCGCAAACAGTTGATCTCGGCTTCGACGTAGTACACGTCCCCGCTTTTCGCAGGATTGGCGTCGATGGCTTTGTCCGTCATCGCTTTTCTCCTTGGCCGCCTCTTCGACTCTGTATCCCGCACTTCCGCCACGGCAACCGCTCCCTTTGGCATGACTCCGCGCTTGTGCAGCGCTCAATCCCAGCTTCTTAAGGGGTTGCAGCCATGAGCGAGTGTCCACCCCCACCCCCCACTGAATATTTTTTCGAACGGCATCCTTGGAACAACCAATGGATCCTGTTTGCCGTCGCCCTGGTGGTTTCCTGCTTCGACTACCTGGCGGGCCCCATTGTCTTCTTTCCGGTCCTGTTCGTGATTCCCGTCGCGCTGATGGCGTGGAACTGCGGGCTCCGCACCGCCTTGGTGCTGGGAGCCATCCTGTGCGTCATTCGATTCTCCATCCAGTATGCCTGGGGCATTCCCTACACGCTGCCCGTGGCCATCATCAACGCCGGCGTGCGTCTCGCCGTCCTGTTTTTCATCACCTTCCTGTGCGGCAAACTGTCCGAACAGACTCAAGTCCTGCGCGCCCGCGTCCGCACGCTTGAGGGTCTCCTGCCCACCTGCTCCTTCTGCAAAGACATCCGGGACGAAACCGGAAACTGGCACCAGATTGAGGAATACGTCAGCTCGCGTTCCGCCGCCCGTTTTACCCATGGCATCTGTCCGAATTGCGTCACCAAGCACTACGGCGACATTCTGAGCAAGGAAACAAAGAACGCCGGCCCGTCCGTTGCCTAAGATGTGCCCCGGACCTGTCTGAGGTCCGGGAGCGCGTTTCAAGTTAAGCCGATCCTCACTCGAGGTCGAAGCGATCCAGGTTCATCACCTTGGTCCACGCGGCGACGAAGTCAGTGACGAACTTCTTCTGCGAGTCGGAGGTGCCATAGACTTCCGCCAAGGCGCGAAGCACGGAGTTGGAGCCGAAGACGAGATCGACACGGGTGGCGGTCCACTTGGAGGCACCGGTTTTCCGATCGAGGCCTACGAAGGCGTTTCCGCATGGCGAAACCGACTTCCACTCGGTGCTCATGTCGAGCAAGCTGACGAAGAAGTCGTTGGTCAGCGCTTCAGGGCGATTCGTGAACACGCCGTAGGATGAGCCGTCGGCGTTGGTGTTCAAGACACGCATGCCGCCCATGAGCACCGTCATCTCTGGCGCGGTGAGCGTGAGCAGTTGCGCCTTGTCGATCAGCAACTCCTCGGCCGAGACCGAGTACTTGCCTTTGAGGTAGTTGCGGAAGCCGTCGGCGATTGGTTCGAGCACATCGAAGGATTCCGCATCGGTTTGCTCCTGCGAGGCGTCCATGCGTCCCGGCGTGAAGGGGACCGTGGCCGTTTGGCCGGCATTCTTCGCGGCTTGCTCGACACCGGCACAACCAGCAAGAACGATGAGGTCGGCGAGCGATACCTTCTTCCCACCAGACTGGGCGCTGTTGAACGCGCCCTGGATGCCTTCCAGCGTCTTGAGCACCTTGCCCAGTTGGGCTGGCTGGTTCACTTCCCAATCCTTCTGAGGAGCCAGACGAATGCGGGCGCCGTTTGCGCCGCCGCGCTTGTCAGAGCCACGGAAGGTGGACGCCGATGCCCAGGCGGTGGATACCAGTTCGGAGATCGTCAGACCCGCCGCCAGGACCTTGCTCTTCAGGGAGGCGATGTCCTGCGCATCGATCAAGGGGTGATCGACCGCTGGGATGGGATCCTGCCAGATGAGTTCTTCGGCTGGAACCTCGGGGCCGAGGTAGCGGGCGCGCGGACCCATGTCGCGATGCGTGAGTTTGAACCATGCGCGGGCAAACGCGTCGGCGAACTGATCTGGATTCTCCAGGAAACGGCGCGAAATCTTCTCGTAAGCGGGATCAAACCTCAGGGCGAGGTCCGTGGTCAGCATGGAGGGTGCGATCCGCTTCGAGGCATCATGCGCATGCGGCACGGTGCCGGCGCCGGCACCATTCTTAGGCGTCCATTGCTGCGCACCGGCAGGACTCTTCGTCAGCTCCCATTCGAAGCTGAACAGATTCCAGAAGAAGTTGTTGCTCCATTTGGTCGGCGTGGAGGTCCAGGTGACTTCGAGCCCGCTCGTGATCGTATCTCCGCCCTTGCCGGTGCCGAAGCTGTTTTTCCAGCCAAGGCCTTGTTCCTCGAGACCGGCGGCTTCCGGGTCGGGCCCCACATGTTTCGCGTCTCCCGCCCCATGCGTTTTGCCAAAAGTGTGACCACCGGCGATCAGCGCGACGGTTTCCTCATCGTTCATGGCCATGCGGCCGAATGTGTCGCGGATGTCCTTCGCTGCGGCGATCGGATCGGGATTGCCGTCCGGCCCTTCGGGATTGACGTAGATCAGCCCCATCTGCACCGCGGCGAGCGGGTTCTCCAGGTTGCGCGAGTGGATTTTTCCATTCGCATCGTCGTCGGACACAAGCACTGGCGTCCCTTCAACGCCCTCCGAGCCGTGCGCGTAGCGGATGTCGCCGCCCAGCCAGGTGGTCTCACGACCCCAATAGACGTCGTGATCCGGTTCCCATGTGTCCTCACGTCCACCGCCGAAACCGAAGGTCTTGAAGCCCATCGTTTCGAGCGCGATATTGCCCGTGAGAATCATGAGGTCGGCCCAGGAGATCTTGCGGCCATACTTCTGCTT
>DNXB01000396.1 GCA_003506995.1 Verrucomicrobiales bacterium | reverse complement strand
CACCGACACGGTCGGCTTCATCCGCAACCTGCCGCACGATCTGGTGCAGTCCTTCCGCGCCACGCTCGAAGAAGCCACTCAGGCGGATTTTCTCCTGCATGTCATCGATGCCAGCTCGCCGCAGGCCGTCGATCTCCACAAAACCACCACCCAGGTGCTCGCGGAACTCGGCGCGGGAGACAAACGCGTGCTGCTGGTGCTGAACAAGATCGATCTGGTGGATGACGTGCGGCTGATGGAGCTGAAGCGCGCGTTTCCTGAGGCCCTGGCAATCTCCGTGAAGACCGGGCAGGGGATGGACGAGCTGCTGCATCGCCTGGACGAGTTTTTGATCGACCGCGTGGTGCGCCTGGAGCTCGATCTGCCGCTGGACCGCATGGATCTCGTCGCCCTGGCGCATCAGGAGGGCAAGGTGCTCAGCGAGGACTACGACAGCGGCCGTGCGCTGATCCAGTGCGTGATCCCGAAACGCTTTGAGAGCCGTTTCGCGGCCTTTGTGCCCGGAGCGCCAGAATTGGCTGGCCGAAAAAAAGGAAAGAAGTAAAAAAGGCCCGCCAATCGCAGTTTGCTCTCACTCATGTTCTCACTCGCCAACAAAACCGTCATCATCACCGGAGCCGGCTCAGGCATCGGCCAGGGTATCGCCGTTCTTTTCGCCAAACAGGGCGCGCACGTCGAGGTCTTCGATCTCAAGCAGGAATCCGCGCAGGAAACCGTGGATCAAATCAAGGCTGCGGGCGGCAGCGCAAACGCCACCGCCTGCGACGTGGGCGATTACGCTGGTGTGAAGGCCCTGTTTGACGCCGTGGCGGCCAAACACGGCAAGATCGACATTCTCGTGAACAACGCGGGCATCGCCCACATAGGCACTGCACTGACGACTGCCGAGGAAGACATGGACCGTCTGCATCGGGTGAACATCAAAGGCGTGCATGCCTGCTCCCAGGCGGCGCTGGCGCACATGACCACGCGCAAACACGGCGTGATCCTCAACATGTGCTCCATCGCGGCCCAGATGGGCTTGGCAGACCGTTTCGCGTATTCGATGACCAAAGGCGCGGTCTTGATGATGACCTACTCAATCGCCAAGGACTTCATCAAAGACGGCATCCGCTGCAACTGCATCGCTCCGGCCCGCGTCCACACGCCGTTTGTCGATGGCTATCTCGCCAAGACCTATCCAGGCCAGGAAGCGGAGATGTTTCAGAAGCTTAGCGAGGCCCAGCCCATCGGTCGCATGGCCAAGCCGGACGAGATCGCCGCGTTGGCGCTCTACCTGTGCAGCGACGAGGCATCCTTCGCCACCGGCACGAACTACACGCTCGATGGTGGCGCCGTGAACCTGCGCTGATGCGGGTGCATGCCGGATAGGCGCATGCGCATTTCGGCGAGATAAGAAGACAGCACGCGGTCGTTACCACGACATGCGCCAGCTCTTGTTCTTCCTGATTTCGTCCTTCGTCGTTCTGCATTCGTCATTGGCTGCGGAGAAACCCAACATCGTCGTCATCCTCGTCGATGACATGGGCTTCTCCGACATCGGCTGCTACGGCAGCGAGATCCCCACGCCTCATCTCGACTCGCTGGCAGCGAACGGGCTGCGCTTCACGCAGTTTTACAACACGGGGCGCTGCTGCCCGACGCGCGCGTCGTTGCTCACGGGCTTGTATCCGCATCAGGCGGGTGTGGGGCACATGACGGATGACAAAGGCGTGCCGGGGTATCAGGGCAGGCTCAATGACAAGTGCGTGACCATCGCGGAAGTGCTGAAGCCGGCGGGTTACTTCACGGCCATGAGCGGAAAGTGGCATGTGGGGCAGAACCTCGGCGTCACGCCGTGGGGGCGTGGGTTTGATCGCTCGCTGAACGCGCCGGGCGGCGGCTTTTACTTCGCGGGAGGTGACAAGTCGAAGACGAAGCTCTTTCTGAACGGCGAGGCCATCGCGAACGATGATCCGCGTCTGCCGCAGAACTGGTATTCGACGGACTTGTGGACCACGTTTGGGCTGAAGTTCATCGACGAGGCGCTGGCGGAGAAAAAGCCGTTTTATCTGCATCTCTGCCACAACGCGCCGCATTTCCCGCTCCAGGCTCCGGCGGAGGAAATCGCGAAGTTTCGCGGCAAGTACCAGATCGGCTGGGGCGCGACGCGTGACCGCCGTTATGCGAAGATGATCGAACTCGGCATCATCGACAAGACCTGGGCCAAGTCACCACGCCCACCGGCCGTACAGCCCTGGGCAAACGTGCCGCAGAAGGAGCAGGAGCGCTTCGATCACCTCATGGCCGTGTATGCCGCGTGCGTGCATCGCATGGACAAGGCCGTCGGCGATCTCGTGGCTGGTTTGAAGCAGCGCGGTGTCTTCGACAACACGCTCATCCTGTTCATGAGCGACAACGGCGGCAACGCCGAGGCGGGCCCGAAAGGCAAAACGAATGGCGATCCCACCAAGGCCGACTCCGACTGGTTCTGTGGCGAAAGCTGGGCCTTCCCGCAAAACACACCCTTTCGCCTCTTCAAGCACTACAACCACGAAGGCGGCATCGCCACGCCGCTCATCGCACATTGGCCGAGTGGCATCACCGCGAAGAACGAACTGCGCCACCAGCCTGGCCATCTCATCGACATCATGGCCACCTGTGTCGATGTCGGCGGTGCGGCGTATCCAAAGGAGTACAACGGCAAGCCCATCACGCCGATGGAGGGCAAAAGCCTCATCACCGCTTTCAAAAACGAACCCATCGAGCGCGAGGCTCTCTTCTGGGAGCATGAAGGCAATGCTGCCATCCGAGTCGGCGACCTGAAACTCGTCCGCAAAGGCCGCACCGGCCCGTGGGAGCTTTACGATCTGAAAGCCGACCGCACCGAGCTTCACGACCTAGCTTCTGAGCAACCGGAGAAAGCCAAGGAACTCGCCGCCCAATGGGAGACCTGGGCCGAGCGGGCGCAGGTGAAGCCGTATCCCAGCGAAGGAAAAGCGAAGAAGAAAGGCAAAGGGAAGAAGAAGGCGGAGTGAGTGGGTAGGCGCATTCGCCAGAATGCGGCTTGGTTAGCTCGTTCTGGCGAACGAGCCTACAAGTAGCCATTTAAAATTCTCTCTTTTAAAAAGATAAATAGCTGGAAAGTTGTCTCTCAAATAAAGACAAATGACCGCGACCCAAACTGCCGCTCTCCAGGAAAAGCTCGCGCTCGGCACGAGCCAGGAACTGCCTGTGCTCACCCGGCGACAGGTGCCAATGACCTTGCTGCCAGGCAAGGCACAGGCAGTGATCGGCATGCGCCGGGCGGGGAAAACGTGTTTTCTCTTTCAGCAGATGCAGGAGCGGCTGGCGCAGGGCATTCCGCGTGAACGACTGGTCTATCTGAACTTCGAGGACGAGCGGCTGCCCGGTCTTGAGGCGGATGCGTTGACGTATTTGCTCGATGAATACTACCGCACCCATCCCGGCGTTCGCGGACGTGAGAAGGTCATGCTGTGTCTGGACGAAGTACAGCTCGTGAAAGGCTGGGAGTCCTTCGTGCGCCGCATCCTCGACTCGGAGAAGGTGGAGGTTTTCCTCAGCGGTTCCTCCGCGAAAATGCTCAGTCAGGAGGTCGCTACCTCAATGCGTGGCCGGGCTTTGGAGGTCATCATTCATCCGTTCAGCTTCCGGGAACTGTTGGCGCATCAAAGCGTGCCCTTGCCGGAGGATGTGACCGCGCTCACGCCCGCCAAACGCTCGCGCATTGAGAAGGCGCTGGCGGATTACCTCAGCGTCGGTGGTTTTCCTGAGACGCTCGGCCTGCCTGCGGACGCTCGCTCACGCCTGCTGCAAAGCTACGTTGATGTGGCGATGCTGCGCGATGTGGTGGAGCGCCATCAGGTGGCAAACGTCGCCGCGCTGCGCTTCCTCGTGCGCCACTTGCTCGCCCATGCCGGCAGCCCGTTCAGCGTGCAGAAGATCCACCACTTCCTCACCTCGCAGGGCATGCCCGTGGCAAAAAACACGCTGCATGACCTCCTCGCGCATCTGGAGGACGCCTTCCTCGTGCGCACTGTTTGGATGGAGGCCGCCTCGGAGCGCCAGCGCATGGTGAACCCTCGCAAAGCCTACCCCATCGACACCGCGCTCATCGCCCTCTACGACCGCACCGGACGTGCGAACCTCGGTCACGCCCTGGAGACGCTCGTGCTGCTCGAACTCGAACGCCGTCGTTCCGCCATCACCTGGGTCCGCACACCCGCAGGCTACGAGATCGACTTCCTCGCCCGCCACGCCGATGGCCGCCACGAACTCATCCAAGTCTGCGCCGACGCCAGCGACCCCGACACCGCCGAGCGCGAACTCCGCGCCCTCGCCGATGCCGCCACCGTTTCCCCCAAAGCCACCTGCACGCTCATCACCCTTCATCAAACCGGCTTTCCGAAGCTGCCACTGCCTGCGAAGACGAGAGTGGTGACGGCGTGGCAGTGGTTGTTGGAGTGATGTACAATGAATTCGTCATTCCCCAGATGGTGAATGTGCGGTAGAAATCAGCGTGAAAAAAATTTTTGCCGTGCTCAACCAGATGGAGGTCGATGGCGTCATCGGACGCTATGCCATTGGTGGTGCTGTCGGCTCCATCTTCTGGCTGGAGCCGATCACGACCAAAGACCTTGATGTCTTCGTCATGCTGCCCACGGCTCCTGGCGGTTCGTTGTTGACTCTGGGGCCGATTTACGAATATCTGCTCGCGAAAGGTTATGTGCCGCAGGGACAATTCATCGTCATCGAAGGCTGGGCCGTGGAGTTTGTGCCTCCTGGAACGCCTTTGGTGGAGGAAGCCCTGGCTCTGGCCGTGGAGCGGGATGTGAACGGTGTCCTGACACGAGTTTTCACCGCAGAACACCTCGCTGCCATCTGCCTGCAAGTCGGCAGGCCGAAGGATCATGACCGCGTGATCCGCTTTGTGGAGGCCGGGGTGCTTGATGCCGAGCTTTTTGAGGCTATCCTCCGCCGTCACGATCTGATGGAGAAGTGGCACAAGTTTCAGAAAACCTACCTCGAACCATGACCGATCTCATGCGCCAGCTCGCCGCCCGAAAGGTGGAACGCCGTCGGCAGCTCGCTGCGCTGCCGGTGGGGGAGAAATTGCGCATGCTGGAGGAGATGGTCGCTGCCACAAAAGCGATCAGTGCCACCCGACCGCCGAAGCCGGCAAATCCGGTGCGAGCGTCTAGTGTAGTCCGTCCAACAGATTGCTTGTTATAAGTGGCGTGTGGGGTATGATGGAGAATGAGAGTTGCCCCGCCGATTACATTGACAAGCAAGGAGCGCCGGAAGCTGGAGTCCTTGAGAGCCTCGCGCAAGACTGCGCTACGCCTGGTCGAACGTTCGGCCATCGTGGTGCTGGCCGCTGACGGGGTTAATAACAAGGACATCGCCCAACGCCTCGGCCTGGACCTCGGCAAGGTGGGGCGCTGGTGCAGCCGATACAGCAAGTT
>DNXB01000163.1:1962-4203 GCA_003506995.1 Verrucomicrobiales bacterium | reverse complement strand
TGGCGCAGACCATCGCCAACAAGGCCGGTCAGTTGTTCGGCGACTCGGCTCGCAGCCTGTCCGGCATCCGGGTGGCCGGTGGCGGCGCTCCGTTGATCCGTGACGCGATCGCCGCCCGTTGGACCGACTCGCCCCTGGGCGGCGTCATCCCTGACGACTTCGTGGCCGTCGTGCCCAATGCCCGCTTTGCGGTCGCCGAAGGCTTCCTGCGGTTCGCGCTCGGCCTGCAGCGTTCCCGCGACGCCGTGGCCGCCTGAGCATGTTCCAGCTCTTTGCATCCGATCGGCCGGCGAGCAATCTCCGGCAGCCGCGGATCCAGTACCGCGTGGATGATCCCGCGATGTCTAGCCTGGAGGAGCTCCGCAGGTTTGCGGGTCACCGCCGGCTGGGCGCCTTGTACCTTGAGGCACTGAAGCTGGGCGCCGAGTTGATCCTCCGGCGCGCGGTCGAGGAAGGGCTCTGGCAACGAGGCGGCGTACCGATGGGACTTTCACCAGTGAAAGCTCTGCCGGTGAAGAGTCCCCGCCCTGCCCCAGTCAAGACTGAGCGGACGGCTCCCGTGGAAGCAAGACCTGAGGCGCCACCGCCCGTTGTTGCCGATCCTGTGGCGGTTGTTGAGCCTGTCGTTTCCGGACCGCCTCCCGTGCTAGTCGAGCCAGCACCGGCAGCGCCGGAGCGCACTCTCGCAATCCCGTCCGTCCCTGATACTCCGATGCCGCCACCGCGGCGCGCAACCTACTCGGCAGCCGCAGAGGCCCAGTTCGCCCAGTTCGGCGATTGAGGGCAACCCAGGTTGATTATGGCCAGCGCAGGTCACCGATCAACCGCCCTCCTCCCCAGCCATTGCTCGGGAAAACTTTGACCGGTCAAAGTTCGTGCTGCTTGCGGAGATCCCGCTTGCAACACAAGATGAATCCCGAACTTTGACCGGTCAAAGTCGGGTCCGCCCAGCCACTCGCTCGGCAAAACTTTGACCGGTCAAAGTTTTGCTCCCTCTGGGCCGCGACAGAAGCGACATAAATCGCAACAGAGCTCGCCCCAGTTCGGGACTTTTACTGGTGAAAGTTGGCTTGGCCTGCCGATCAGGCGCGATACAGAAGCAGCAGACATCTAGACGAAGCCGGGATTTGGGGTGGAGCTTTCACCGGTGAAAGTCGCGGTAGTTGCGTGCCTGGCACTGGGCTACCGCAGCTGGGTAGGTCGCCCGTCAAGACTTTGACCGGTAAAAGTTTCCCGCGAGCAAGGCTGGCTCCTGATGCAGCCAGCTCCCCGCCCCATAACTGGCGAACTTTCACCGGTGCAAGATTTGTTGGCGGTCGCGCCTGCGTGCGACACAAGCGACAGAAATTGCAACAGATCTGAACCGGAGAGTGGACTTTCACCAGTGAAGGGTGCGCCTTGGCCGGCCTTGGTGCGTTCGGGGTGCTCCATTTAATGAGCTCGACGGACTTTCTTTGGCGACGGTTGTGCGGGATAAGCCGTCGCGATCGCTACCGAAATCGGGATAGATGCGATTCGGACGCGGTCGCGCCCATACTCGGACACCTGACCATGCGTCTGCGTTTAGTCTCCTAACTCCCCGCCTCGAGGCCTGGATCCCGAACTTTGACCGGTCAAAGTCGGCCGTTCCACGCCAGAAGCCTCTACCGGCAAAGGTCCGCAGCCGCCAAAAACTTTGACCGGTCAAAGTTCATGCTGCCTGCGGAGACCCCGCTTGCAACACAAGCAACAAAAACTGCAACACAAGAGGGATCCCGAACTTTGACCGGTCAAAGTCTGCCATCCCATGCCAGAAAATTTCACTGGTGAAAGGTACAGGCTTCGTAGGTAACGACTGGGCATGAGTTCTGACAATCCGTGGCAATCAGACCTCACAAATGAATCTCTCTTCGCTGAAACGCGGTTTGCGAAGCGTATTTGCTTGAATTTGAATCATCAGATCGATAAAATGCCGCTATCTAGACATAAAGCAAAAGGCCGCCCCATGAGCATTGAATCGCCCGCGAAGATCGTCACCGTGTTCAACCAAAAGGGTGGGGTGGGCAAGACCACCACAGCCTGCCAGCTCGCTGGCGAACTTGGACACATGGGCTACGACGTGCTGCTGGCCGACCTCGATGACCAGCGCACCGCCACCGCATGGGCGAGCAACATGGAAGGGCAGAACTTCCCGGCCACCGCGTGGAACGGCTTCGCCTACCAGGCCTCGACCGCATCCAAGCTGGGCGAGTTGTCCAAGAA
>DNXB01000163.1:0-1952 GCA_003506995.1 Verrucomicrobiales bacterium | reverse complement strand
ACGATGCTCAGCCCGCAGGCCTCGGCTGCGTTGCCCGCGGCGAAAGCCTTGGCCAAGGAGGCCTGGCGCGCCGGCGGTCGACGCTTCCCCGCATTCGTGTTGCCCGTTGCAGTGCCACCCAAGTCACGCATCAACGCATTGGAGCGCGCGGAGTATGAGCTGCTGCAGGAGGACGAAGAGGTCCCCCTGATGATGAGCTCCTTGAGCCGGGCCGCGGCCATCACTGGATCGATGGCCTACGGCGCCACCGCCCGGCTGATGCCCAACGCTCGCATTGCAACTGAAGAGGTCAACGCTCTCGTAAAAGAGGTGGTCTCGCTGCTCAAGCTGAAGAAGCCCACCCCAAAGAAAGGAGCCTGAGATGGCCGGCACCAAAATCAAACTCGACCCCAAGGCGGCCATGCGCCGCCAGGCCGACGCGTCCACGGCTTCGGCTGTCGACCGTTTCGCCGTTGCCCAGCAAATCACCGAGCGTCGACCATCGGGGCTGGCGGCAGAGCAGGGCGCGCCCGAGGCTGTGCTTACTCCAGTGGTGAACACACCGATGAAGAGCAATGGTGTGTTCACGATCGGCGCTGATGCCTTCGATGTCAGTCGCCTCGAAGTAGGATCCTACGCTCAGGTCCCCTTGGCCATGATCGATGCCAACCCGCTGAGCCCGCGGCAGATCTATCTGACCGAGGAGATTGACAAGATCGCCCAGACGCTACCGAACGGACAGGACGTGGCGGCAAGCGGCTATGTCGCCGACGGCCGCATCAAGCTCATCGATGGCGGCACGCGTCTGCGCGCTGCGCGCGTCTCAGATTGCGGCTTCCTTGAGGTCCACATCGAGGCTGCGCCAAAGGACGACCTGGCGCTGTTCGAAAGGGCGCGAGGTTTCAACGATCAGCGTTCTGCCACGAGTGCATTGGATTTCTCCATCAGCCTGAAGAAGCTGCTCGACCGCGGCGCCGTCTCATCGCAGCGCGACATCGTGGAGAAGATCAAGGCTCCCGATGGCAGCAAGCTCACCGAGGGCATGGTCAGCATGTACCTGCGCGTGAGCCGCATGCCTGAGAAGGTTCAGCGCGAGATGGCCGAGTCTCCCGAGACGCGCACCCTGGCAGCGCTCTATGCCATCAGCGAGATGTTCACGGCCGAGATGGATGACGCCTCCCATGAGCAGGCCCTGACGGATGCGCTGGAGATCGTGGGCGAGATCAGGCGGCGCAAGCTCAACCGCGCCCAGATCATTGCGCTGGTCAAGGCCCGCCAGGAAGGCCCCAAGACGCGCGAGCGTGGTGCTGCCATCCCGCTGGACTTCGGTGCCCAAAAGGGCGTGGTGAAGTTGTTCGGCAAGAAGGGCCAGATCGATTTGTCGATCAATGGCTTTGCCGAGGACGATCTGCCCGAGGTGCGCGCCGTGCTGATCAAGGCACTGGAAGATCACATGGCGAAGAAGAAGACCGCGGTGGACAGCTGATGCCCGCGTTGTCTCTCACCAAGCCGCCTTGTTTCGGCCAGACACAGGAAAGCATCGAGGCTTGGCTGCGTGCGAATGCCCAGCCTGGTTGCCAGGTCGTGATCCGCAACACCCAGGGCGGTGTGCTGAGCTACGAACGCGCAACCGTAGAAGCTGTGGCCAAGGGCCGCATCCGTCTGGACAAGGCCGGCGGCACCGGTGGTGTGAGCTTTTACTTCACGGGCAAGAACTGCTTCCACCCGAAAGGGCAGACGCGCCTGGTGGAGCCCACCCCTGAGGTGCTGGCCGCCTGTGGGGGCCTTGAGCACTTTGGCGTGGGATACGCTGCTTCGACTGTCTGAGCGGGTGCCTGCATGGATCGTTCGCCACTCGCAGATCCTTCCCGGGGTCTGGCTTGGTCGAACCCTGATGGCATCAGCACTTCCGCTCTGATTCAGAATGCGCTGCTAAAGGGTGGATTCTCGCTCATTCTTGAAGCGTGCAAGGC
>DNXB01000588.1 GCA_003506995.1 Verrucomicrobiales bacterium | reverse complement strand
ACTTCGGCAAATGGCATCTCGGCGGCCAGCGCGATGTCGATGATGCGCCACCGATCACCGCGTATGGCTTTGATGAATCGCTCACCAACTTTGAAGGCATGGGGCCGAAGCTGCTGCCGCTCACCTTGAAGCCCGGTGACCAAGAACCCGGCAAAATTTGGGCTGATGCCGAGCGCCTCGGCCAGCCCGTGACTTGGATGCAGCGCAGCAAGATCACCAGCGGCTTCATCGACGCCGCGATTCCCTTCATCGACAAGGCCACGAAGGCGAAAAAGCCCTTCTTCGTCAATCTCTGGCCTGATGACGTGCATGGTCCGTGGTGGCCTCCCGTCGAAAAATGGGCGGAAGGCAAACGCGGTCTGTATCTCTCCGTCCTGGAAGAAATGGACCGCCAGTTTGGCAAACTTTTCGATCACATCCGCAGCACGCCCGAACTCCGCGACAACACGCTCCTGCTCATCTGCTCCGACAACGGCCCCGAACCCGGCGCAGGCAGCGCAGGGCCGTTTCGCGGCAGCAAGACGACGCTTTACGAAGGCGGCACACGTTCGCCGCTCATTGTCTGGGGGCCTGGTTTGATCGAAAAGGCGAAAGCAGGCTCTGTGAACACGAAATCCATCTTTGCTGCCTTCGATCTCGTGCCATCGCTGCTCTCCATCGCGAAGATGGAAGCCAAAGACATCGTCTTTGACGGCGAAGACATCGCGCCCGCGCTTCTCGGGCAAAACGAAGTTTCGCGTAGCGCCCCGATCTTCTGGCGTCGCCCGCCGGACCGCAAAACAGCCGCGCCCAACCTGCCGGAACGTCTTCCCGACCTCGCCATGCGCAAAGGAAACTGGAAGTTCCTCTGCGAATACAACGGCACATTGCCGCAGCTTTACGATCTGGCGAAGGATCGCGGCGAGACGGCCAATCTTGCCGCGCAGCATCCTGAGATCGTCGGTCGCATGACGCATGCCTTGCTTGCGTGGCATCAAGCGATGCCACCGGATAACGGTCAAGTTCTTGGGGCTGCCACGCCGAAAGTGAAGGGTCAGAAGAAAAAGTGACAAGGGCGGATGGCGTCATCTGCCGACAGGATTGTCGGCCATGCGACCACCGTTCATACTGATTGGCACCGCACCTTCAAATCCTTCCAGCCGCCACCAGCGGCGCTCACTCCGCAGGACAACCCATAGAATGCAAATTCCTGTAGCTTTTTATGATTTGAAACATTTCATGCCTTGTGTGTCTTGAGCCGAAATCCTCAAGGTGCGCGTTTTTACAGCACAATACAAAATGAGACCTTCAATCACTGTTGTCCTTTTATCGCTGACACTGCTTGGTATTTTTGTTTTCTATCAAAGAGAGAAAACCTCGACGAGTAATCCGGCAGCCCGCCCAGAGGCTACTATCGCCGCGTCGAATTTAGAAGCAGACAAGGAGATGGCGAAGTATTCAGCACCAAAAAAACCTGGTGTGATGACCGCAGACGCCAAAAAGCAAATGGAGGAGATGCGGGAAAGAGCAAGCTTTCTAGGCAGCACCGCCGCCCTTCTCATAACGGAAGAAGTGCAGCGCGGAATGGTGAACAAGGCAATGATTCGACTGGAGCAAGTGTATCAGCCGTTGTTCAGCAAGTGGGGTTCAACTGATGCTGAGAGGAAGGCTGTCCTTGACATCATCAGGGGAAGAGAAGCACGGCTTATCTCTATCCGCACAGCCGCTCAAAAGGAGGGGGGTAATGCAGTGCTGAAATCAATCCGGGTCATTGAGACCGAGCGGGCTGGGTATGCGCAAGAAATAAGTGAACTATTGGGGTCTGACAAGATGCGTGAGTTCAATGAATTGGACACCCAAGATCACAATAGGTTCCGTGTTAATCTGCCTGCTAGAGATTGACTTATGCGATCGCGTCCTCTGAATTTCTGGATGACCGCGGAATCAATCAAATGTGCCTGCTGACCTTGGGTGGAGTGGTTTGACTCTTCCCACTCCTGCCCTACCCATCTGATGGGAGAGAGAACGCGAATGGATTCGAATGTTCCGCGAATAACCGCGAATCCGAAACGGGTGCGCATCATTCGCGTTGAAATATGAAGGGCTGTTCTACGGCAGTGCCAGTCAGAGGTTCCCCATCAAGAGGCCTTCCAGCCGGGGCGATACGAGGGGCGGGTGATGAACTGGTTGGGAGCCTCGGCGTTGGTGACTTTCATGGCGTCTTTGTCCCACTGGACGGTCTGCTGGGCGCGGATGGCGAGGTTGCCGAGGAGGACGAACTCGGTGAGCGGGCAGGAGTAGTCGAAGTTCGAGCTGGGGAGGCCGCCGTTGACGATGTGGTGCGCCCACTCGCCCTGCGGATTGTCGGGCATGGCGCTGCGGGTCTCGGTCTTCTTGATTTTGCCCGCCTGCATGTCGAGACGGACCTGGGTGAATTTTTCGAGCGGGTAAATGACCGGGCTCTTGCAGTAGGCGTCGCCTTCAAAGATGACGCCGTCGGTGCCGATGAACATCATGCCGCTGCTGGCTTTTTTGAAGGTGTCCTCGGGGATGTCGGGGTGGCGCTCGGGCTTGTTGGGCTGGCCGTCGATTTCGCCGTCATGCCAGGAGACCTTGAGGGCGGGATGTTTGCCGGCAGGCATGTGATAGACGAGCCTGCTCCAGGCCGGGGCGTTGAGGTCGGTGATGGGGCCGCTTTCGGCGTCGATTTTTTCAGGGATGAGCTGGCCGAGGATGCTGAAGGTGGCGTCCATGATGTGGCAGCCCATGTCGCCGAGCGCGCCGGAGCCGAACTGCCACCAGCCACGCCAGTTGAAGTTGTGCGGGCCGGGGCTGCGCTTGTTTTTCTTGGCTGTGGCCTCGTCGAGGTCGAACTCGAAGTAGGGCTCGCTGGGTTCGGAGGAGAGCCAGAGATCCCAGTCGAGGTTGGCGGGGCATTCGACGAGCTTCTTTTTGATCGGTCCCTGCGGCCAGACGGGGCGGTTGGTCCAGAGGCGGATTTCCTTGAGGGTGCCGATGACACCCTGCTCGATCCATTCCTTGGCAAGGCGCTGGCCTTCCATGGTGCGGCCCTGGTTGCCCATCTGGGTGATGATTTTGGCATTCTTGGCGGCCTGGTGGAGCTCACGCACCTCGCCGATGTAGTTGCAGAGAGGTTTCTGCACGCAGACGTGCTTGCCGTGCTTGATGGCGTGCATGGCGGCGAGGTAATGCGTGTGGTCGGGCGTGGAGACGATGACGCCGTCGATCTCACCGGCCATCTCGTCGAACATCTTGCGGAAGTCCTGGTAGAGCTTCGGCACGTTCGGGGTGGCGGCGTTGGACTCGGCGTGGATTTTTTCCCGGCGCCTGGCGGCTTCCTCCAGGCGGTTCGAGTCCACATCGACGAGGGCGACGATGTTGTGCGCGAGCGTCACGGCCTGGGTGTCGGACTGGCCTTTGCCGTTCGCGCCGATGACGGCGAGGTTCAGGCGTTTGGAGGCGGTGTCCTGGCCGCGCAGCAGGAGATTCGGACCGGCGAAGGTGGTGGCGGCGAGGCCGGCGGTGCGGGTGAGGAAGTGGCGGCGGGTGTTCATGGGCGGATTGGGGCGGATGGAAACGTGGCAGGGCCGGGGATGTTACGCGAGATTCAAGGTGCCGCGGGCGGGAGGTGGTCCTGGATGATACGGTCGATTTCCCGGATGCCGAAGGGCTTGCCGAGGTAGGCGGTGGCACCGGCGGCGGCGCACTTTTCCCGGTCCGCCGTGCCAGCGCCTCCGGAGAGGCTGATGATCGGGATGGTGTGCAGCTTTGAGTCGGGGGCGGCACGAATCTGGCGGATCGCGCTCAAGCCGTCGAGGATGGGCATGCAGACGTCCATGAAGATGAGGTCTGGGAGCAGTTTCAAGGCAAGGTTCACGGCTTCCTGCCCGTCACGGGCGGTGGCGACCTGGAAGCCAAGGCTTTCAAGATACGCGCTGGCGACACTGGCCAGGGCCGTCTGGTCGTCGGCAATCAGAATGAACTGGGTGCGCGCCGCATGTGCTGAGGGCGAAGGCGAGAGAGGGGGATGGGCGATTGGCGGCTGGGCTGCGGCAGCCACGGGTGCCGCGGGTGCCGCAGCGATGACGGCGGGCAGGCGAATGGTGAAAACATCGGCATGATTCGCGGCAGAGCTGACGGTGAACTGGCCTTGATGGAGCCGTGTCAGCCTCTCGAGAAGCGTCAGGCCGATGGGTTTGAGCTTGTGAAGCTGCGGGAGGACGGAGGCGGCCGAGTCATGGCCGGGCGCTGCTGGCAGGCTGGCATTGCCAGTGGCCTGGAGGAAGATGTCGTTGTTTTCAGACTTGAGGATCAGCCTGACCTGGCCATGCGCTGGGGTCACCAGCATGGCGGCGGCGAGCAGTTCCATGAGCATTTGCTGCAGACGTTGCGCGTCACCCTGCGCACTGAGGCCGGGGGGAAGGATGCAGCTGAGCTGGATGGAGCGGGAGGCGGCGGCTGCCTCGGCCTGTTTGAGTGCCTTTTCGGCAACCTCGGACAGATCACAGGGCTGCAGCTTGAGGGGCTCTCCGGGAAGCCGGGCCGCATCCACGAGATCGGTGATGAGGGAGGCTGTCTGGCTGGTGTGCGCATGAATGGAACGCAGGGCGGCGGATTGCGGTTCTGAAAGCGGGCCGTGGACGCCGTCGAGCAGCATTTCCGCCTGGGCGATGGCCGTCGCGAGCGGATTGCGCAGTTCATGCCCGGCACTGCTCAAAAACTCGGAAGACAGGGTTCCAGCTAAATGATGGTTCATTTTTTATTCGAGAGCACCTTGCATGCTCAAATTGTTGTATGTTATCAAACTCCCAATCATGCCAAAAGCATCACCGCAAACCCTGCCGCAGGCAAACAGGCATTCCGACGACGCCGGCGCGCTCCTGCTGGTGGAGGACCATCAAGGCTACCGCGAGGTGATGCGCACCGCGCTGGCCTGCTACCTGCCGGGCTTTGAGGTGGCGGAGGCCGAGAGCATCGCGACGGCGCTGACAGCGCTGGAGACACGGCGTTTTGATGTGATGGTGACCGACATGACCCTGCCGGACGGCTCCGGGATCGACCTGGTGGATCAGGCCGGGCGCTTCATCCATGACGGCATGAGGGTGATCTTGACCAGCAGCCATGACAGCCGGGAGATGCGGCCGGCGCTGGATCGCGGTGATGTGCATGGCTATGTGGCGAAGGAGAACGGAGTCAAGGCGCTGGCGCAGGCAGTCCGGGACGTGACGGGGGGGCGGCACACCTCATGAAGGCAAGGCGTCCCGCAGGCGATGGAACTCATCCAAGCATGAAAACAGACTCTGCGAATCCCATGCTGGAGCGGGATGAGTGGTTTCGTCGTGTCTTCGAGTCCATCAATGACGCGGTTTTCATTCACGACCCCGCCACCGGGGCGATTCTGGAGGTCAACCAGCGCGCCTGTGAAATGTATGGGTGTGAAGCGATGGAGTTGAAGCGCCTGAGCGTGGCGGAAATAAGCGCCAACCTCCCTCCCTACACGCAGGAGGACGCGCTGGTCTGGTTGCGGCGGGCGGGAGAAGAGGGACCGCAGCTTTTTGAATGGCAGGCGCGTTCCAAGACCGGGCGGGTTTTCTGGGTGGAGGTGAACATGAGAAAGGTGGTCATCGCCGGTGATGACCTGGTGGTGGTGACGGTGCGCGACATCTCACGACGCAAGACGGCGGAAAACGATCTGCGGCGCAGCGAGGAGCGCTTCCGTGCCGTGCTGGGAAATTCGAGGGATCCCGTTTACTGCCTGAACCTGCCAGCGCTGACCTATGATTACATCAGCCCGGCCGTGGAGGACCTGCTGGGTTTCACCGTGGAGGAGTGCATCGAAGGAGGCGTGGACTTCATGGCATCACGCCTCCACCCGGAGGACCGCGAACGCCAGCGTGAGAGTCTGGCGAAGTTGGTGGAGCATGGCGCCAAGGAGGACTGCCATCAGGTCGAGGAGTATCGTTTTCAACACAAGAGCCGGGGTTATCGTTGGATCAGTGACAACCGCTCGGTGGCACGGGACAGCGAAGGCCGCCCGGTGGCGGTCATCGGCAACCTGCGGGATTTTACCGCGCGACGGCAGCAGGGGGAGGCGCTGCAGCAGGCGCATGCGGCGCTGCTGTTTCACCTGGAAAGCACGCCGCTGGCGCTGGTGGAGAGCGACCCGAAGGGCCGGATCCGCACCTGGTCGCCGCAGGCGGAGAAATTTTTTGGATGGAGCGCGGCAGAAATGCTGGGACACCCTTTCTGCGAGGAAAGGTTCGTTCATCGTGACGACACATCGCGGGTGGATGCCGCCATGCACCGGCTGCTCGACAGGTCCGAGACGCGCAACTCCTGCATCAACCGGAATTTCAGCCGCGACGGGCGTGTGCTGGTCTGCGAGTGGCACAACTCCGTGCTGCTCAACGAGCTGGGGGAGATTCATTCGGTGCTGTCGCTGGCCTCGGACATCACGCTGGAGAAGAAAATCGAGGAGGCGTTGCGGGCGATGGCGGAGGGGGTGGATCCGCACAGTGGCGAGACTTTTTTCCAGTCTCTCTGCCTGCAGCTGGCCCAGGCGCTGGAGACACGCTATGCCTGCGTGGCGATGGTGCTGCCGGAGCGCGACCGCATGGTGCGCACGCTGGGATATTGCGCGGACGGCAAGGTGCGGCAGAACGTGACCTACTCACTGGTCGGCACGCCGTGTTACAACGTGCTGAACGGTGATGTCTGCTACCACGTCTCCAATGTGCGGGAGCACTTTCCCGACGATCAGTTCCTGCATGAACTGGGGGCGGAGTCCTACATGGGCATGCCGCTGCATGCCGCGGACGGCCGGGTGATCGGCCTGATCTCCGTGTTCAGCGACGGCGTCCTGGACCACCGCAGCCGCCTGCTGGCGATGTTTCAAATCTTCGCGGTGCGCGCGGCGGCGGAGCTGGAGCGCCATCAGGCCGAGGCGGCCCTGCGGCGCAGCGAGGAGCGTTATGCGCTGGCCGCCCGCGGCTCCACCGCCGGGGTCTGGGACTGGGACATTCACACGGGCGGCGTGTATTACTCTCCGCGCTTTCGCGAGCTGCTGGGCTACAATGCCGAGGAATTCCCCAGCCTGTTCTATGCCTGGGAGCAGCGAATCCACCCAGAGGATCTGCCCGGGGTGCGCACGGCGTTGGAGAACCATCTGGAAAAACGCGAGGTCTTCTGCATCGAGCACCGCATCGAGGTGAAGTCCGGCGAGCACCGCTGGTTTGAGGCGCGGGGCCAGGCTCTATGGAGGCCGCAGGGAGAGCCGCACCGCATGGCCGGGTCGATGCTGGACATCCATGACCGCAAGCTGAACGAACAGCGACTCCTGCGGCTGAACCGGTTGTATGCCATGTCCAGCGGCATCAACGAGGCGATCGTGCGCATCGGCGGGCCGCAGGAGCTTTACCAGGAGGCGGTGCGCATCGCGGTGGAGAAAGGCAGCATGCAGATGGCCTGGATCGGGGTGCATGAAGGCGGGGCGTCACTGCGGCCGGTGGCATGTGCCGGCAGCCATGCTGGCTATCTTGAGGGAGTCATCCTGACCACCCGGGAGGATGATCCGGCCGGCCAGGGACCGGCCGGGCGCGCTTTTCGCACCGGGGCGCCGGCGGTCTCCAATGACATTGGCAACGACGACACCTTTTTTTACCGTGAACGGGCGGTGGAGAGGGGGTTCCGCTCATGCGCGGCATTCCCGCTGAAATCCGGAGGCAAGTCCATCGGTGTGCTGCTGATTTACGCCGATGAAACCGGCTGCTTTCAGGAGGAGGAAGTGCGGGTGCTCAATGCGCTGGCAGACGACCTTTCCTTTGCGCTGGAGACGGCGGCGCGGGAGCAGGAGCGCCAGCGCGCGATAGAAGCGCTGCGGGAGAACGAACGCATGATCTCCACCCTGATGGGCAATCTGCCCGGAGCGGCCTATCGCTCGCTGATTGATGAAAAATGGACGCTGGAATTCATCAGCGAGGGGTGCCTGGAACTCACCGGCTATGAGCCGGAGGCCCTGGCAGGCCGGGGCGAGATATTCTTTGGCGACTTGATCCACCCGGAGGACCGCGAGCATGTGCGCAGGTCGGTCGCCGAGGCGGTCGCGGCCGGAAAGCGGTTTGAAATGACCTATCGCATCCGCACGGCGGACGGGGCGGTGAGATGGATCTGGGAACGCGGGCAGGGAGTGCCGGGGGAGGATGGCCGGATGCGCCACATCGAGGGTTTCATGACGGATGTGACGGAGAAGCGGCACATGGAGTCGCAGTTCCTCAGGGCGCAGAGGCTGGAGAGCATCGGCACACTGGCCGGCGGGGTGGCGCATGATCTCAACAACGTGCTCACGCCGATCCTGATGTCCCTGACGATCCTGCGCATGAAGCTGTCCCAGCCTCGCGACATCGAGCTTTTAAACACCTTGGAGGGCAGCGCCAACCGCGGAGCGGACATGGTGCGGCAAATCCTGAGCTTCGCGCGCGGGGTGGAAGGCCGCAGTCTGATCCTGCGGCCGCAGGATGTGCTGCGTGAGATTGAGAAGCTCATCAACGAGACCTTCCCCAAGTCCATCAAGTTCCGTGCGCGCTGTGCCGAGGATGTCTGGCACCTGGATGGAGATCCCACCCAGCTTCATCAGGTGCTGCTCAACCTCAGTGTCAATGCCCGCGACGCCATGCCTGACGGAGGCGAGCTGATCCTGCGCACCGGCAATGAGATGGTGGACGAGCAGTTCGCCAGCATGAATCCTGACGCCAGGCCGGGGCCGCATGTGGTTTTTGAGGTGCGGGACACCGGTGCGGGCATCCCCGCCGAGGTGCGCGACCGCATTTTCGACCCGTTTTTCACCACCAAGGAGGTTGGCAAAGGAACCGGGCTGGGGTTGTCCACGACGCTGGGCATTGTGCGATCTCACAAGGGGTTCATCGAACTCAACACCCAGAAAGGCAAAGGCACCCAGTTCCGGGTTTACCTCCCGGCCAAAATCTCCGCGCAGGACGAGGTGATCGTGCCATCCGAGCCGCCTCGCCGGCAGGGAGGCGGTCAGCTTGTGCTTGTCGTGGATGATGAAACCCCCATTCTCATCGCCACAAGCCACACCCTGGAGGCCTTTGGCTATCGTGTCATCACGGCGGGCGACGGCGCGGACGCGATCGCGAAATTCCTGCAATGCAACCCGCCGCCTGACGTGGTCATCACCGACATGATGATGCCGCTCATGGACGGCCCGGCCCTGATCCAGGCGCTGCTCAAGATCCGCCCGGGTCTGCGGGTCATCGGCGCCAGCGGGTTCAATCATCAAATGCAGAGCCAGGTGAAGAGCCTGGGAGTGCGGCACTTTTTGCGCAAGCCTTACACGGCCGACGCGCTGTTGGGCGCTTTGAGCGAGCTGCTTGAACTTGGGCCAGTTTCCTGAGCAAACACCGTGTGTGGCCACGAGTGTCGGCGGATTTCGAGCCGGCCAGAGTCAAATCATGGCGGCCTGCGCCAGCGCCTGACCAGTGATGTTGAGCAATTCCACCATGCCGAAGGGTTTGGGCAGGAAGTTCTGGCCGGGAATGAGCTCTCTTTCCTGGTTCATGTTCGTCGCAGAGTAACCGCAGGTGAGGATGACCGGCAGGGTCGGGTCCTCATCCTTGATCGCGCGCTCAAGCTCGAAGCCGTTGACGCCTCCGGGCAGCCGGATGTCGATGATCGCCAGCTTGATGATGGAGGCGCGGCTGCGCCACATCGCCCAGGCCTCGTTGGCATCCCGGGCGGCCAGAACGTTGTGCCCCTGGCTGGTGAGGACGTATTCCATGACCTGGCGCACGGAGTCCTCGTCATCGACGACGAGAATGGTGGAGGCGGCGCTATCGGGCGTGGAGTCCAGCAGCTTGATGTTTGTGCCGGAAGCGGTTGGCGCGGTTGGGGTCGAGCTGGCGACCGCAGGTAGGCAAATGGCGAATTCAGTGCCCACGTCTCGAACGCTATGAACGGTGATCCAGCCCCCCTGATGGCGCAACAGCCCCTGCACCAGCACCATGCCGATGCCACGGCCGTTATTTTCGTCAGGGACGACGGCGCTGGCGTCAAAGAGCCTGGAGAGTTCGGTGTCAGACATGCCTTTGCTGGTGTCCGACAGCAGCATGAGCACATAATTGCCGGGTTTGGCCTCGGCATGGATTTTGGCGGCAGCGGCGCTGTCAGCAATAGGCAGGCTCCGTGTCTGGATGGTGAGGCTGCCGCCCTGGGGCATCGCATCGCGGGCATGAACGGCCAGATTGAGGATGATCTGGCCCAGGCTGGCCGGGTCGGCCATGACCTCGGGCAGGTCAGGCTCATGCTGGATGTCGATGTTGATCTGCTCTCCCAGTGTGCGCCGCAGCAGCGCGGCCTCGGCGTGAATGAGCTCGTCCAGCCGCACCGCGCATGGCGACAGGAACTCACGATGGTTGTATTTCACCATCTGCATGGTGAGACTGGCCGCCCTCTGCGCCGCATACCGCAGCTCCTCCAGGCATTCGCGCATCTGCGGGCTGCCGTCTTTGGCCGAAAGAGCCATTCCAAGATGCCCCTGGATGTCGGTGAGACTGTTGTTAAGGAAGTGGGCGATGCCGTCGGCCAGGCGCCCCAGGGTTTCCAGGCGCTGCGCTTTGCACAGCTTTTCCTCCAGCCGCACGCGCTGCTCCTGCTCGATGCGGAGCCGGTTGCTGACATCCTCAAAGCGCCGCGCCGCGTCCAAAATCTGCGTGTTCAGGCTGAGGTCGTGGTGAGTTGAATTGCTTTCGGCGCGGTGTTTGGCGGTCAGAGTACGGATGATCTGCGTGATCTCGAAGGGGACCAGCCGGAACTTAAGCACCAGCAAATGCGGCGGGGAGCCAAGGTCGAGCGGGATTTGCTCAAAGGACTCCGTCTGGGAGACGGCGTGCAGCACCACATGGAGGTCACGCTGCACCTGCCAAAGCCGTCGGATGATCTGGCGGTGGTCCTTGCCATGAAACAGGCCTGCATCCATGATCACCAAGGAAAAAGGCCGATGATCCTTGGCCGCAGCCTCCACCAGCGCCAGAGCTTCATGGTCATTGATGGCACAGGCGATGTCCGGCAGGGACAGGGTTGCCTTGCTTTTGCCGTCCTGCCTTGCGGCAGACTCCGGTGCTGAGCTTATGCCGCTGTGATCCATGTTTTGCAGGGACAGGGAGAGACGGACATCCTCCCGGAGGGTCCGCTCTTCGGTGACCATGAGAACGCGATTGCAAGTGGCCTGGATGGGTAGCGCTGTATTTAGGTGCATGCCCCGAAAAATAGCACACAAGATCTATAATTTTAATAAAAATAGATTTATTCATGTTCATTGTTCGTTGATTGCCAACAGAGGAAGGCTGGGTGGGTGCTTTTAGTCCACAGTGCATAGCCTCTAAATTATAAATCTACATTTAGGTGATTAGACTGAATCTGAGTGGAAGCTCTAAATACAGTTTTAACTTCTAAACCATTTATCATGCATCAAACACCCCTGGACGCGGAAAAGAACACGATTGGGGCCAAGATTATGCAAACGCTTGGCGCTCTCCTCAAAGAGGAAGACCTGCGCTGCCTGGAGGTTTCTCAAACATTGCACAAGGAGGTGTCTGGCAGTCTGGTCGCCTGCACTTCGATCGGAGAGATGATCCGGCACGAGGTGAGTCATGGCGCGGACGCCTCCAGCATCACCCGGATGCTGGCCAGCCTGGATGCCAATCTGCGGCAGGCGCTGCAGCTCGTGCGAGGCGTCACCGAACGGCAGTTCCCGCCGGTGCTCAAGGTTTTCGGGCTGAATGTGGCCCTGCAGCAGCTTGTGCGCGGCATTTCGGAGGAATTTGCCGGCTCCCTAGTCCTCCACATCAATGGTGACGAGCCGCAACTGGACCTCGAACGTCGTTTGAATTTGTTCAACCTCATGCAGGCGCTGCTACGCCACTGTGTGCGGCATGTGCAGACCTCCTGGGTGGAGGTGACCTGCCGCGGCAGCGCCGAAAAGCTGGAGATCACCGTGGATCATGACGGTGGAGATGACATTTGGGCGGACTCAGGCCATGGCAATGAACTGTGGGTCGTTGAGGCCAGATGTCTTTTGCTTGGCTCCCGTTTAGAGGTTATGCGCAATGCTTCCGGCAACAGCTCGCGTGTTTCCCTGCTGGTCTTCCCTACCTGTGACGCCGCGTCCGCATAAACCTCCCACCACTCAATTTCATGTCCAGCAACGCGCCATTCAACATTCTGGTCGTCGATGACCATGCCCTGGTCCGTGAAGCCTTCACGTCGATGCTGCGGACGGAGTTTCCGCACGCCACCGTGGTCTCCGCCGGCACCTGCGCCGAGGCGATGATCGAGGCGCGGCGGAATTCCTTCCAACTAGCCCTGGTGGACATCGAGCTGGGGGACCGGTCCGGCATGGAACTGACCACCGAGCTGCGCACGCTGTCGGATCCCCCGCGCATCATCGCTGTCTCGATGCATCAGGAGGAGACGTTTGTCACCCGCACCATGCATCTGGGCGCGCGCTCCTATGTGGCCAAGGACGCGCCGCCGCAGGAGCTGTTCGACGCCATCCGTGCCACGTTGGAGGGGCGCAGTTACATCTCCCGCGAACTCGCACAGAAATTCGTGGATCAATCGGTCCGCAAAGGTCTGGGCGGTCAGGTGCATGAAAGGCTGTCCAATCGTGAGCTGGAGGTGCTCATGCAGCTCGCCCGTGGCAAGAGCCTCAAGCAGGTCGCGCAGGATCTTTCCCTGAGTCCCCGCACCGTGGCCGTCCACAAGCACAACCTCTGCCGCAAGACCGGCCTCAAGGGCATTGTCGAGATTTTACGTTACTGCCAGTCCAACGGGCTGGTTTGACGAAACCACCACCCAAGCAGAGTCACCATGAAATTACGCGCGTTTCATCTCCTCATGCTCCTCGGGGCCGCCGCCGGGGCGGCGCACTCGGCAGAAACCCTTTCAGTGGTGCCAGACTCAGCCCAGGCGCTGGGAACGGTAGGGGGCAGATTTGCGAACCTATATGATGCCTCCGCGGTTCGCGTGTCGCCGGCGAACATCCTCCAAATCCAAAGCCCTGAAGTGCTTCTCAACCTTGCAGCCTGGAACGGTGACATCCGTCTGGACTCGACAACCAGCGGCTCGGTGAAAATGAGCCAGTCGTGGATTTACCCAGGCAGCATCTATGCAGTTCTGCCAGTGGTGCCCGACAAGCTGGCGCTCGGATTCGGCATCAGCACACCGTTTGGCTTGGGAACATATTTTCCGAAGGACATGCCTGTCGGACCGGGCGTCGGGGCCGGCCTTCGTCACAACATCCCGTTCGAAGCCAAACTGCTGGCCGTGGATTTCACGCCTGCGGTTGCCTTTCGCGTGACAGACACCCTTACCATGGCCGCCGGTTTGGACATTGTTTATTCTGAACTTACCTTCGGGCGCATTTATCCTTGGGGAGTTTGGGGCGGAGGCGACCCGGACGGCGAAATTCAAATGAAGGGCGATGGCTGGGGGATCGGCGGCTATCTTGGGGCCAACTGGGAGTTTGCGCCCGGACATCGTCTTGCCCTGATCGGTCGTCTCCCGATCAAAATCAAATACAGCGGTCAAACCGAAACCGTGGGCATGCCGACGGGCAATGGAGCGTTGAACGGCGCGGGCGCCACCAGCACCAGCCGCTTTGGCTCCGAGATCACTTTCCCTGGATCGATCGCCATTGGCTACGGTGTCGATGTGACTGAGAGGCTCACCCTGGGATTCGATTTTCAGTGGTCGGACAACTCATCCCACGATGACATTCCGCTGGATGTGGGCAACAACCAGCCGTTGTTCTTTGGACAAACCGCCGCCCCGTTGGGTTGGAAGGACTCCATCGACCTGGGCATGGGGGCCACCTACAAGCTGGACAAAGCCTGGCTGTTGCGTTGCGGTTATCTGTTCTCGGAAAACTCCCAGGCAGACATCAACTACCTGCCTTCTGCGGCGGGGAATGACCGTCATGTGTTCAGTGTTGGAGTGGGCTGGAAAGGCAAAACGCGGAATATTGATCTCACCTATGCGTTTGTTTACAACCCGATACGCACGGTCAGTGGCGCTGCCACGCCTGCATTCAACGGAAATTACAAGCATCAGTGGCATGTGGTTTCCTTCAGTGTTACACAGCGATTTTAAATTCAGCCTCTCAAAAATCATGAGCATTCCGAGTGTATTGTTTTCGCTGTTTCCGTTGCCACATCCCAAAACTTGTCAAACCCTGCCAAGGGCTGCTGTTGAAGTCATTCAGGCTCAAACCGTAGAAGCAAGGGGTTAATATGGAGAACAACGACAATTCACTCCCGGTTATCGCCTCCACAGGGGAGCGCCTGAGCTTTATTATCTGCCGCAACAGCCAGGGGGTTGAAGTTCGGGGAACGCTACACCGGCTCACTCGCTATCTCGGCGTGTTTGAGGTGTACAATCCCTACAGCATCGTGCAGCTCTCCGAGGTGCTGAACGATTTCCGCATCATGATGAACGAGCGCGTGGTGTACTCCGGGCGCGCCGTGATCGCCAACCTGGTGAACACCGGCATCATGCTCATCTGCGAGGCATCCCTCGCCGATGAGGGCTGGATCGACATCGACATCCTGGCGCCGAAGCAGAACAAAGGGCGGCTGCTGTCTGACTTTACCGAGTTCATCAAGGAAACGGAGAAGATCTACAAGGTCATGCCGGAATTTAAACTGGTGGTCGCGGACATGCACACCCTGCTTTCCGACTTGCGGCGCTGGATGGAGCAGGTGGAACTGGGCGTGCGTTCGCTTCCCACGGGCGACCGGCTTGAGGCCGAGCGCGAGACGATCATCCAGCTTGAAACACCCATCCTGCCCGCAGTGGCGCCGCTGCTTGAGCGGCTGGAAAACACAGGGAGCGCAATCGCCCAGGACCAGCGACCAGTGCATGGCAGCTACATCAAACGCCAGCTTCACCCGTTGGTGCTGTGCTCGCCGTTTGTCTATCGAACGTTCCAAAAGCCGCTCGGCTACGCGGGCGACTACGAAATGGTGAGCATGATGCTGCGCGATCCCTACGAGGGCAGCTCCATGTTCGCCAAATTGATCAACCGGGTCATCCTGGGGATGCCGGCCGCGGAGGCGCATCGTAATCGCATCATTTATCTCAAGCAGCGCCTGCATGAAGAAACGAAGCGCATGTCCGAGCAGGGCAAAGTGGCGCGCATCTTTAATCTCGGCTGCGGTCCGGCCCAGGAGGTGCAGAACTTCCTGGCCAATGATGACCTTTGCGACAACGCCGATCTGCTGCTGCTGGATTTCAACGACGAAACGATCGCCAACACCACGCGCATCCTCGAAGACCTGCGTGGGCGGCACCGGCGGCGCACTGGCGTCAAGCTGGTGAAGCGCTCCGTGCATCAGATCCTGAAGGATTCCTCGCGCGCCGGAGCAGGGTTCGAGGTGGGCACCTACGACTTCGTCTATTGCGCCGGGTTGTTCGACTACCTTTCGGATCGTATCTGCCGCCGTCTCCTGGAGGTGTTCTATGATTTGCTGGCACCGGGTGGTTTGCTGGTGGCCACGAATGTGGACAGCTCCAATCCGTCCCGCGTGTGGATGGAATATGTCGTGGACTGGCACTTGGTTTACCGGAACCAGGAGCAATTCGTCAAGATCGCGCCTGAGCAGGCTCCGCCCGACTGTGTGCAAGTGAAGGCGGACACCACTGGCGTGAACATCTTCCTGGAAGTGCGCAAACCTCATCATGCCTGACGCACTGACAGCACCTCCGCCAGACATGGACCGTTCGTTTGGCGAATACGAGCGGTCCATTCGGGTGCGGAACTACAAGGTGGGCTGCCTGCTCGCGGTGGTTTTCATGCCGGCAGGAGCATCGCTCGACTACTTCGTTTATGAATACGAGGTGATGTTGCGCCTGCTCCCGTTGCGATTCCTTGGAGCGGCAGCGGATGGTCTGCTCTTGCTGTGGCTGCATGTGGCGCCGAACACGCAGTTTTACCGGGCGTTGGGCCTCGGCGCGATGTTTGTTCCGGTCGTCTGCATCGCATGGATGATTTACCTGACGGAAGGCGCCGTCTCGCCCTACTACGCTGGCTTGAACCTGGTCATGCTGGCCTCAGCCGTGGTGATGCGGTGGCCGTTCGTGGACAGCGCTGTGTTCTTTGTTCTGACGCTCACCGCGTATCTGACGGGGTGCCTGCTGCACGGGCCCGTGACGAACGAGGGACTCTTTTTCAACAATCTCTACTTCCTCACGGTGACCGGCGTTGCGATGCTGGCTGGAAGCTGGCAATACAACAACATCCGCCTCTCCGAGTTCCAGCTTCGCTACCGTCTCGATGAAAACCGCGCCGAGCTGGAGGCATCCAATCAAAAGCTGCGGGAACTGGACGAGGCCAAGAGTCGCTTCTTCGCCAACATCAGCCACGAGCTGCGCACGCCGCTCACGCTCATGATCGCCCCGTTGGAGTCGCTCATCCATCGTGCCGACGCCGGGCGGTCCGAGGAGGACAAGGATCTGCTGGGCACCATGCATGGTAACGCCATGCGCCTGCTCAAGCTCATCAACGACCTGCTCGACCTCGTCCGCCTCGAGGCCGGGCGTTCACAGGTCCGCATCAAAAAAGTGCGGGTCGAAGAGTTCATTCATGGCCTTTCCAACGCGGTGTCCGCCGTGGCCAAGGACAAACGCATTCAGCTCCAGGCTCGTGTGGATCCCGCCATAGGCTTTGTGATGACCGACTCGGAAAAACTCGAGCGCATCTGCCTCAACTTGCTTTTCAACGCCCTCAAGTTCACCGCCGCCGGCGGTCGCGTGGACTTCAGCGCCGAGCAGGATCAGGGCTGGCTGGTCATCAAGGTGCGTGACACCGGCATGGGCATTCCGGCAGACCAACTGCCGCACATCTTCAGCCGCTTCTGGCAGGCGGACACCTCATCCCAGCGCAAATTCCAAGGCATGGGCATCGGCCTCGCCCTCGTCAAAGAACTCGCGGAAGTGCAGGGCGGCAGCGTCTCCGCCGCCAGCACGGTTGGCGAAGGCACGACGATGACAGTCAAACTGCCTCTTCAAACCGCCGAATCCGCCGTCACGGTGGAGGAATCCGAGGAGGTGGATGAAGCCCCCGGCTCCGAGGAGCCTCCAGCAGAGAAAAAAGACTGGATCGCCGACCTTTACCGTCGTGCGGAGATGTTCCCGGCCATGACCTCGCTGCAGGCCACGCTCAGGCCGGTGGAAACTGGCGTGGGACGCAGCCGCAAGCCCAAGCTTCTCATCGCCGACGATGAGCCCGACATGCTACGCTTCCTCAAAAGCCAGCTCAGTGCCAACTTCGAAATCCTGGAGGCCGTGGACGGCCAGCAGGCTTTGGAAAAAGCCGCCCAGTTCCTGCCAGACATCATTCTCTCTGACATGATGATGCCCGAAAAAGACGGCCTGCAGGTATGTCGTGAGCTGCGGGAGCGCACCTCCACACGCTCCATCCCCGTCGTCCTCCTGACCGCCCGTGCCGATGAGAAAACCAAGCTCGACTGCCTGGCCGCCGGAGCCAGCGACTTCCTCTCCAAGCCGTTCTCGCTGACCGAAATCCAGGTGCGCCTCAAAAACCTCGTCGATTCGAGGCTGTATCAAAAAGAGCTCGTGGTGCAAAAGCAGCAGCTCGAAAACGCGCTGGAGCAGATCAAGGAAACCGAGTCCATGCTCGTGCAGAACGAGAAGCTGGCCTCGCTCGGCCGCCTCAGCGCGGGCCTGATCCACGAGATCAACAATCCGCTCAACTACGCCCGTCAGGGGCTGCACATCATGGGCCGCTCCACCCAGCTCCTGCCGGAGGATGAGCGCGCGGACTTCGCCGACACGCTCAAAGACGTGGAGGAAGGCGTGAATCGCGTCATTCAGATCATTTCCGACCTGCGCGGCTTCACCCGCAACACGCAAGAGCTCGGACACGCCTTCGATTTGAAGACCACCGTCGAGACCGGCATCCGCTTCTTCTCCCACGTCTGGAAAGACGGCGTTCAGCGTGAGGTGGACGTGCCCGAGGGGCTCGAAATCCGCGGGGACAGCAACCAGTTCGTGCAGGTTTTCATCAATTTTGTCCAGAACGCCCTGGATGCGATGGCGACGAAGCAATACCCGGAGGGTGAAACACCCACACTGCGCATCTCCGGCCATGCCCTCCGCGACAAGATCGTCTTTTCCATCCGGGACAACGGCCCCGGCATCCCGCAGGAGATCCAGGACAAAATTTTTGATCCCTTCTTCACCACCAAGGACGTGGGGCAGGGGATGGGCCTCGGCCTCGCCATTTGCAACCGCATCATCGCAGACCACGGCGGTCGGATTGAGGTGCGCAGCCAGCCCGGCCAGTTCACCGAGTTCGTCCTCGAATTTCCCACAGCCGACACCCCTCACCTAACAACAGACGACACCTAGAAGGACATCATCCCATGCAAAACCAATACGATCTCAAACGCTATGCCGTTCTCTATGTCGATGACGAGGAGAAGGCGCTGAAGTACTTCGAAAAATCCTTCGGAGATGAGTTTCGCATCCTCACGGCCACCAACGCCGCCGACGGCCTCAAGCTCATCGAGCAGCATGGGGAGGACATCGGCGTCCTGCTCTCCGACCAGCGCATGCCGGGGGAGAAGGGCGTCCAGCTCCTTGAGCGCGCCCGGCAACTCCGCCCGCGCCTCGTGCGCATGATGGTCACCGCCTACGCCGACTTCGGCGTCACCGTGGATGCGGTGAACCTCGGCAGCATCTTCCGCTACGTCTCCAAGCCCATCCAGATCGAAGACATGCGCAACACCCTCCACCGGGCCATGGAGTTTTACATTCTCCAGCAGGAGCGCGACGACCTTCTGCGCGAAAAGCTCTCCGTGCTCCAAAACATGCTCATCACCGACCGCGTTCTGGGCCTCGGGATCGTCGCCGCCGGCCTGAATCAGCATCTGCGCAATCCTCTGCGCGCCGTGCATGCCTTCCTGGAGCTCACTCCGGGCCGTTTCGGCCGCCAGAACNNTCTGGCGCGAGTTTCACGGTCTCGTGGTCAGGCAGTCCGCGCGCATCGCCGACCTGCTCGGCAGCCTGCAAGGCGACCCTGGCACGCAAAACGTCAGCGTCGCCGCCTTGCTGCAATCTGAGTCCGGGCTTCAGCGGGCGGCTTTTGCCGAAAAAGGCATCGAACTTCATGTGGAGGCCCAGGACGGTCCTGCTGCGTTTGCAACGGATGAGTCTCGGCTGCGGCAGATGATTCAATGGCTGCTCCAAGGTGAGCTGCATCGTCTGTCGGCTGGTTCAGCCGTCACTTTGTCCGTTAAAACCGCCGGCGAAGGAGCGGACGCTGGTTCCTTGCAACTGACCCTCATGGATGACGGTCCGCCTCTCTCCACAAGCGCCCTTGGCTCGGTTTTCGATCCCTTCCACATCAGCACTGAGACCCCGGATGAGACCGGCCTCAAGCTCATGGGTGTCTATTTCCTGGTGCATCACCTCGGCGGCCGCATCACCTCGCCCCGGAGTGGCAAAGGGCTGGTGTTNNAACATCATGCTCCCCGCCTCAGCTCCCGCCGCCATCAGCGCCACAGATGGCAGCCGAGAATTCATCAGCAATGTCCTCATGAATGACACGCTGTGGGAGCGCCTGCTGCCGGATGGCTGACCTCCGAATAATCACGATAAGCTTTATTTCAATGCCTGCTGGTCGCGCTTCGTTTGCGTGTGGTGATTGGACTGTTCGTATGAATAGTCTAACAATGTCCTAAAAACTGAAGACGCTCGCAAAATGCTTGAGTCAGAGGCTCAGCGGTCTTAGATCAGCCTCGAACTGGCACCCACCAGTGAAAGTCCACATCTTGTTGAGAATGAACGTGTCCCCGTAGTTCAATGGATAGAANNCAGGTTCGATTCCTGTCGGGGACGCCAAGTGGAGTTGTGTGGCGGAGTGAGAGGTGGTTTGTGGCGAATATTAGTGCGCCACTAAGTCTATCTGATTGGTTATTGAATAGGTTGTTCGCCTAGCTGTGTTATGGGTATTGCTTGGCCTGCAACCCATTGGCTTTCAAATAGATAAATTATTTCAAGGGTGGAAAAAGTGTTGCCACAAAGAGAGTATTTATGGTTGAATAAAGGTTTAACCGACCCATGCCCACCAACCCAGCGACTGTTCGTGTCCAAACGAACCCACACCTCTATCGCGCCACGAAGCGCGGAATTAGGGCTGTAACAGCCACTCATGGATCACGGCGCACGCCACAGCCTGCTAGGTGCTGCCACCAAGCATCTCAAGCCAACAATTTTTTTGCCCCTCTTTGCTCTATGAAAACACTGCGACAACACCACAAGCTCCTCGGCTGGTTCATGATATGCCTCATGGCTGTCTGGTTGCCTGGGAACAACCTGCGAGCCGCAACCTTTTACTGGGACAGCGATGGCTTCATCACCGGCAACGACGCCACCACCGGCGATGGCCTTGGCGGCGATGGAGTCTGGGATCTCTCGAGTGCCTTCTGGTGGGACGGCGATGCCAGCATGGGAGCGTGGAATAACAGTTTTAACGATGTTGCCATTTTCGCTGGCACCGCTGGTATTGTCACCCTGGCGGATCTCGTATCTGCCGGAGGCCTGACATTCAATTCCCGCGGTTCCACCATAACTGGCAGCACGCTGACATTGGGTGCGCCAGCCGGTTCCAACAGCCCTGTGATCAACGTGGGTCTGATGAATTCCGCCACGATCTCCTCGTTGCTTGCAGGCACACAGGGCTTCACCAAGACCGGCAACGGTGCCTTGGTGCTGGCCAATGCTGCCAACACCTTCACTGGGGATATTTCCATCAAACAGGGGTCTCTGGTCATCAGCAACGCGTGGCAGCTTGGCAGCGGCAACACGGCGATCTCCGTGACGGGCATTGCCAACACGGGCAATCCTGGTTTCTCCGGCGGGCAGTTGGTGCTCAATGGCATTGATGGCGGGGTGATCATGACTCGTGACATCAGCGTTTCCGGTCGTGGGCCAGGCGCGGTCAATTCCAGCGGGGGACTCGTCAGCGTGGGCAACAACGTGCTCAATGGCAATCTGGTGATCGCCAGTGGCGCGAGCGAAGGTCGAGTGACTGCCACGCATGGGATCACCACTGTGAATGGGGGGGTGCAACTGGGCGCGGGGGCGGCGCAGTTGTTTTACGGCAATGGCAACTGGATCATCAATGGCAGGGTCACGGGT
>DNXB01000548.1 GCA_003506995.1 Verrucomicrobiales bacterium | reverse complement strand
GGGAAGTGGCCGGGCACCCAGTCGAGGAGCACGCCGATGCCCGCCTGATGGCAGCGGTCCACGAACTCGCGGAACTCGTCGGGATTTCCAAAGCGGCTGGTCGGCGCGTAGTAGCCGGTGACTTGATAACCCCATGAGCCGTCAAACGGATGCTCGGCGATGCCCATGAGCTCGATGTGCGTGAAACCGAGGTTCTTCACATAGGGGATGAGATCGTCCGCCAGCTCCAGGTAGCTTAGCCAGCGGCCGCCCTCGTTCAGGTTGCGCTTCCAGGAACCGGGATGCACCTAGTAGATGCTCATTGGCGCTCGGTAGAGATCGTGGGAAGGGCGGCGCTGAATCCACTCGCCATCCGACCAGCCGTAGCGCTCCATGTCAAAGGTCAGGCTGGCCGTTTGTGCGCCATTCTGGCCGTAGTTCGCCATCGGATCGCTCTTTACCCGCATGTGGCCGTGCTTGTCGATCAGCTCAAACTTGTAGTGCGAGTTCTCCGGCAGGCCGGGGATGAAAATCTCCCAAATGCCGCCCTCAATGCGGTTCCGCATCACATGCACACGGCCATCCCAGCGGTTCCAGTCTCCGATCACCGACACACGCTGCGCGTTCGGCGCCCAGACGGCGAACTGGCAGCCTTCCACGCCATCCACGGTCTTCATCCGCGATCCCAGCATCTCCCACAGGCGCTGGTGCGAGCCTTCACGGAAGAAATACACATCCTGCTCGCCTAGCAGCAGTCCAAAGGAATACGGGTCAATGATGCGCTGTGTCAGGCCCCCGTGGTCGGTGGTGTCGATCTCATACAGCCCGGTGGGCGTCACCGCCTCGAAGTAACCGTCCGCGTGCAGTTTCTGCGTCTCGTATCGCTGGCCGTTCACGATCACATCCACCACGGCGGCGTAGGGCTGCACGGTGCGCACCACCTGCTTCCCGCCTCCCACCTCATGCGCCCCCAGGAAGGCAAAGACGTTTTGATGCCGGGCCTGGATGGCGGCCTGGATTTCGGACTTGTGCGAGTGTCGGGTCATCCCGGCCATTCATGGCGTGCTCTCGCCTAAAAGCAACGGTTCCAGATATTCCCGCACGATTCTCTCCCAGGACAGCCGCCGCATGAGCCCCCGACGCCCCTGCCGGGCCTGCACCGCCGCATTCTCACGAATTTTCGCCGCGATCAGCCCCACCGGCTCGTCCAGGCTGAAAAACGTGGCCCCCACCGCCACCTCACGGTGCGCCGGGATGTCCGAGCAGAAGACCGGCACGCCATGCAACGCCGCCTCGATCAGCGGCAGCCCGTAACCCTCCGCCGTGCTCGGGAAAAACAGCGCGTCCGCCATCTGGTAGAGGCCGCGCACGTCATCATCGCTCAAGGTGCCCGATTCGCCGAGAAACAGCACCCGATCTCGAACTCCAAGCGATTCTGCGAGTGCGACGAGTTCCCTGAAATAGACCATTCCATCACTCTGATGCGGGTCTGGAGCCGCAGTGACGACGTAAACCGCCTCTGGAAACTCCGCGAGCACCCGTAGACCGAGTTCGATGTTCTTGCGCCGCACAAAGCGCGTCGGCTGGAGGAGCACGAGACCCGCGTTTTCGAGCTGGAGGGCCGCAACACGCTCCGTCAGGCCCAAAACCGTCGCAGCATCGCAACCGTTCGGAATGACGTGAATCGGCTCCTTCGTCACTTTCGCGTATTCAAGCCGCCGATGCTCCGAAACCGCCACATGCACCGCCTGCGGCACCTGTTCGGCCCAGCGCACGTCATGGACCCAGTTGATCCAGCGGATGTCGGGACGTGTGAGGGTGAGTTCGAGGAGTTCAAGCGTCCATTCGAGGTCGAAGGGCATCGTGAAGACATTGTGGACGATGACAGCCCCTGGAGCGCGGATGCCCCCATCCGCCGAAGCCACCGGAGTGCGGATGCCCTCATCCGCTTTCAATGAATGCGGACGAGGGCATCCACACTCCCACCAAACAAACGCCCCTTCGCACAACTCCGCCTCCACCGGATTCCGCCGGATGTAATGCAGCACCTTCTCCAAATGCTCCGGCCCGCGTATCAACCGGTCCCGATACCCTTCCTGCCACCATTCACCCTTCTTCCCTGTGACCTTGGCAATCCGCCGTGACGACACGCTCTTCCAAGCTTTGATCACCTCTTCCAACGCCGCTCCAGCTCGCAGCCGGAACAGCAGATGCACATGGTTCGGCATGATCACATAGCCCAGCAGATCGTAGTCCTTCCCGTCGGCGTGATGCAGAGTGTCGATCAAGCCTTGCCGCGCCTCCGGCTGCCGCAGCACGCAGCTTCCCATGCCGGCGTTCAGCCAGGCTTCAACCTGGGCATCAAACTGGTCGTGAAAGGCAAATTCCTCGGCTGCGGACCACGGTTTCGGATGTTTCAACTCCCACTGGCGCTTTTGGTCCCGAAGCTCGGCCAGTTTTTCCTGCGGCAGCGAGTCCGCAAGCCGCCAGGTGACAAAGATCAGTTTTCCAGCCTGCTGCCAGTGTGGAAGGTCGTGGCGGTGCCGGGTGATTTCCTTCGTCGGCTCGAAGTAAGGAAGGTGGTCATCTTGCTCAATCCAGCGCTGCACCCGCTGAAACGGAGCAGGAGCGCGGATGCCCTCATCCGCTTTGAACGAATGCGGACGGGGGCGTCCGCGCTCCACTAACCAATCACGCAAGCGGATGCGGGCATCCGCGCTCCGGTCAAAGAGCATGACCTCATGGCCGAGCGAACGCAAAGCGGCGGCTTGATCGCGCACAACACGTTCCACGCCGCCGATGACTGGCGGGAGAGTATAATGCAAGATAGCGACACGCATGGCATGCACAGG
>DNXB01000348.1:12380-12642 GCA_003506995.1 Verrucomicrobiales bacterium | reverse complement strand
CACCGTCAACCATCGTCAACAACCGCCAACCTGCCTGATCGAGCGGAGGCGGGCAAGAAAGGAGAGGCCGTCAGCCATCCATGCCGCATTCGTCAGGCGAGAGCTATTTCTCAGCAAAGAGAACCATTGAGTCCCCCGAAATCCCACGCATGAATGTGCGCCCTGACTGACTCGCCCATGCATTACCTCTCCACCCGCGGCCAGACGAAGCCGCACACGTTTTCTGAAGCCGTTGCCGCCGGGCTGGCGCCGGATGGCGGGC
>DNXB01000348.1:0-12357 GCA_003506995.1 Verrucomicrobiales bacterium | reverse complement strand
CACCTTGTTCGCGCCGGAGATCAGCAACGCGGAGTGGCATCAGCTCACGGTGGAGGCGTATCGGCGCTTTGATTCACCGGATGTGGCCCCGTTGAAGAAAATCACGGAGCAGACCTATGTGCTGGAGTTGTTTCACGGGCCGANNGACGCTGGCCTTCAAGGACTTCGCGCTGCAACTGCTGGGCCTGCTGTACAAGCGCCAGGTCGAGAAGACCGGCAAACGACTCGCCGTGCTCGGCGCGACTTCGGGCGACACCGGTTCGGCGGCGATTCACGGTTGTCTGGGCCGCGACGGCATCACGATCTTCATTCTCTACCCGAACGGACGCGTGGCCCCGCTGCAAGAGCGCCAGATGGCCTGCACCGGCGCGGACAATGTCTTCGCCATTCCCGTGCCTGGCACCTTTGACGACGCGCAGCGCGTGGTGAAGGACACGTTTGGCGACACCGCCTTCGCCAATGCGGTGAATCTCTCCGCCGTGAACTCGATCAACATCGCCCGCGTTTTGGCGCAGTGTGTTTATTACATCTGGGCCTGTTTGAAACTGCCGGAGAGCGTCCGCGCCACGGCGGAATACGTCGTGCCCACTGGAAACTTCGGCAACGTGCTGGCCGGCTGGCTGGCGCAGCAGATGGGCATGCCTGCGGGCGGATTCCGCGTCGCGACGAATCAGAACGACATCCTGCACCGCTTCTTTACCAGCGGCGATTACCATCAAAGCGACGTGCATCCCAGCCATGCGCCGAGCATGGACATCCAAGCCGCGTCGAACTTCGAACGCTTCCTGTATTACATCCTCGGCCAAAACGCGGAGCGTGTGCGCGAAGTCATGGCGCAGATCAAATCCGGTGCACCCTTCAAGATCGACCTGCCAAAGACCAGCCTGCGCTCCACGCGCATGGATGACGATCAAATCGAGCGCGTCATCGCCCAGATGTGGCAGGACTGGCAGTATGTGCTGGATCCGCACACCGCCTGCGCCTTCACCGACATGGCGCAGGACCGCGTGAGCGTGGTGCTGGCCACCGCCAGCCCGGCGAAATTCCCCGAAGTCGTGCAAAAGGCCACCGGCAGCGAACCGACCCATCCGACGCTGGAGGCGCTGAAATCGAAAAAACTGCAAACCTGGCCGCTCAACGCGGATGTGGCGGAGGTGAAGGCGTTCATCCGGGAACGAACACGTCACGGAAGCAAAGCTTGACGTTCGCATCGCCGGCTTGGTTTAATCTGGTTCTTCGTTCTATGAATTTGCCCACCCACACTCCCGTCGGCCCCGTTTATCTGGACATCTCCAGCCTTCTGACGGTTGGGAGTGATGCGGGCAACGGCGTGACCCTCGCCGTCGATCCTCTCTATGTCTGGGGGCTTCTCATCGGCGGGCCNNGCCGGTGCTGGTGCTTGCCGGGCTTCTGCTGGTGAAGATTCGCTATTCCCGGGCAAAATACTTCGCGATGGAGTTCGGCAACGGCTCATTTTTCGGCCGCCTGAAGGCTGTTTTTCATTTCATCCTTCTGGGAGCGCTGATGCTGCTGCTCGGCTGCGGCGCCACCTGGGTGGGCTGGCAGATGTCAGGCTATTCCGTGACGCTGACCGCCGCAGGCCTGACTGAGACGCGGCACGAGGAGACGACCCGCTATGCCTGGGAAAATGCCGACCTGGCCTCGGAGCGCATCAAATCGACCGGGTTCTGGATCTCCTTCACCAAGGACGGCCGCAAATGCCGCGTGAGCTTTATGCAGCGCCACATCGGCGAGGCCTTGCAGGACAAGGCCATCGCGATCAGTGAAAACGCGCTGAGCGCGATCCGTGTGCCACGCTCCCAAGAGTGATGCTCAATACGAGGTGCCGGTGATCTCGTTGGCCATCAGGTTGATGCGCTCGATGACCTCGTCCGCTTCCTCCTGCGTCACCCCCATGTCCAGCAGTGTCTCCACCAGATGGCCGGTGAACTGTGAAAAATGCTGCCGCGTGATGCCGCGTCCATGATGCGCATGGGCCAGCGGCCGGCCGGAGTATTGAATCGGGCCGCCGGTGGCCATGACGAAGAACTCGCGCTGCATCGCGTGCAGCTTGTCCAGGGCGGTGTGGCTGAAGAACGGCGCCAGGCCAGGGTCGGCCAGCACGCGGACGTAAAAGGCGGGAATGAGCGCGGAGATCATGTCTTCGCCGCCGAGCCGTTCATAAAGGGAAGGAGTGTCAGGATTCATGCCATGCCTTAAAGCACTTAACTGGCCGTCTTTGAAGCCGTAACACACGCCTCTCAAATCAGGCGCAGTGAAAGCCAGCCAACGCATGATGAGCCCACAAGAATGGCTCATAAAGCCGTACGCACATGGCACTGTTCGTGCCATTGGAGAGCCATGACCCTCCTCCAGCAACTGCACGAGACCTCCGCCGTGGCTCACGACCTGCTGGTGCTCAGCGTCGTCGTCCTGAGCGGCATCGGCCTGGGGAACATCCGTGTCGCAGGTGTGAAGCTGGGCGTGGCGGGTGTTTTGTTCACCGGTCTGGCGGCCGCGCATTTTGGCATGCGGCCAGCCGCCGAGGTGACGCACTTTTTGAAGGACTTCGGCCTCGTGCTGTTCGTCTTTGCGCTCGGCATGCAGATGGGGCCGGGATTTTTCGCCTCGCTAAGGCAGCAGGGACGTGTCCTGAACGGCTACGCCTTCGCCCTGGTGACGGGAGGCGCGTTGGTGGCCGTGCTGGGCGGTTGGATGCTCGATATGTCACCCCCGGCGATTGCGGGCCTCTTTGCCGGAGCCACCACGAACACCCCCGCGCTCGGCGCCGCCCAGCAGGCGCTGCTTTCCGCCCATGCGGACGCCGCCCACGTCACCCTGCCCGCGCTGTCTTATGCGGCGACGTATCCGCTGGCCATCGTGGGCATCATTTTCTCTCTGATCATTCTGCGCGTGTTTTTCAAAGTGAATGTGGCCGCTGAGGCGGAGTTGTTCCGTCAGGAGCAAGGTGAGGGCGTCGAAGCCTTGCAACGCATGAACATCCGCGTGGAAAACACGAACCTCGACGGCATCGCCATCGCCGATGTGCCGGGTGTTCACGAGGCAGGCGTGGTCATTTCACGCTATCGCCCGGCATCCGGTGGCGAGGTGAAGGCCGCCACGCCTGAAACACGGCTGCACACCGGTGATTTGATCCTGGCCGTGGGCACACAGGCCCATCTGGAGCAGTTTCGTCTCGTGATCGGCAGTGTGAGCGATGAAAACCTCATGAAAGCCCCCGGCAGCGTCACCTTCCGGCGTGTGGTTTTGACCAACAAACGCATGCTCGGCAAAACCGTGCGCGAACTCGGCCTGGAGCACCTGCACAACGTCACCGTCACCCGTGTGAGCCGGGGCGACCTCATCTTCACCGCCCTGCCGGACCTGCGACTCCAATTTGGCGACATGCTCCAGCTCGTCGGCGATGAGGAATCCCTCAATGCCGCCACGAACGCGCTAGGCAATGCCGTCCACATGCTCCAGGAGACCAAGTTCGCCGCCATCTTCGCCGGCATCCTGCTCGGCGTGCTGCTGGGGCTGTATCCCTTCCGCATCGAGGGCCTGCCCGCGCCGGTTCGCCTCGGTCTTGCAGGCGGCCCTCTCGTCATGGCCATCCTGCTCAGCCACCTGGGCCGTCTCGGTCCCATGGTCATGCACATGCCCATCAATGCGAACCGTGCCCTGCGTGAGCTCGGCATCATCCTGTTCCTCGCCAGCGTCGGCCTGCTCTCGGGGGAGAAATTCGTGACGACGGTGTTTTCCATGCAGGGCCTGCAATGGGTGCTGCTCGGCATCCTTGTCACCATGCTGCCGCTGCTCATCGTCGGCTTTGTCGCGCGAAAATGGCATCGTATGAACTTCATGTCTCTCTGCGGCCTGCTTTCCGGCGGCATGACGGACCCCCCTGCCCTCGCCTTCGCCACCAGCATGGCGCGTTGTGACTCGCCCGCCGTCGCCTACGCGGCGGTGTATCCGCTCACGATGCTCCTGCGCATCGTCGCGGCTCAGATCATCGCGCAGATGGGCTGATAGCCGTTTATTTCAGCGGCTTGACCAGCACCTTCGAGTTTCGGCCGCTCTTGTCGTATTTCTCACGGCGGCTCGGCGGCAAAGCATCGGGATCAGACACGATGTAGCCCATCTTTTCCTCGAAAAAGCGGAATGCCTGCGTGCTGAGGGCAAAGATGACCTCGCAGCCGCGCTGCTTCGCCGTTTCCTCGGCAAAGGCCACAAGCTTGCGTCCGTGGTTCTTGTTCTTGTGCGAGCGCCGCACGAACAGACAGGCCAGCTCGGCGATCTTGCGGCCCTCCTCCTCGTAAGTGTGAACCGCGACGGAACCGACTGGATTGCCGTCGAGTTCGAGCACGAAGAAGTCTTTGATCTTGGATTGAATCTGATCGCGCGAACGCGGCACGAGCGCGGCGTCGTCCACGCTTTGCTGCATCATGGAAAGCAGCGCGGGCACGTCACTGGCGCGGGCTTTGCGGATCTGCTGGTATTCATCGCCATGAATCATAGTGCCGACGCCTTCATTGGAGAACAGCTCGGCCAGCAAAGCCTCGTCCTGTGTGCCGTCAACGATGTGGACGCGCGGCACGCCCTCCTGGCAGGCCAGCGAGGCATAGCGCAGCTTCGAGAGCATGCTCACGTCGTACTTCGGGTCTTTGGACTTGAACATCTCCTTCGCATCCGCAACGGAGAGCTGCGCCAGGCGCGTTCCATCGGGGGCGCTGAGGCCGGATTCGGCCACAAAGATGACTTTCGCCGCCTGGAGGGCGATGGCGACCTCCACCGCGACCGCGTCCGAGTTCAAACGCAACGTGGTGCCTTTGCCATCGTAGCCAAGCGGCGGCAAAATCGGGATGATGTCGGCTTTGAGAAGTGCGCGCAGCGATTCTTCATCGACACGCTCGATGCGGCCGGTGAACTCCTGGTCCACGCCGTCGATCACGCCCGCCGGATGCACCGCCAGCGCGTTGGAAACCGCCACCGGCATCTCCAGCGCGGTGAGTTCCGCCGCCAGATCGCTGCACTGGCGCATGATGGCGTCCTTGGCGATCTCGATGCCTGCCGCGTCCGTGCGGCCCATGCCGTCGTCGTTGTATAGCGAGATGCCGCGCTGCTCCGCGAGAGCACGAACCTGCGCCCGGGCGCCGAAGACAAGAACCACCTCGATGTTGAGCGACTGCAGCACCGCCACGTCCTGCAGCAGGCTGGCAAACACCGGCTGCGTCATCAACGCGCCGTCGATGGCAATGACAAAAACACGCTGCCGGAACTGCGGCACATAGCGCAGGATGCCGCGCAGGTCTTCGAAGCGTTGCTGGGGTTTGGCAGGATCGTTGTTCACAGGTTGAGCCGTCAAGATAGCACAACTGCGGCGATTTCGTCCCAAAGTTTGTCGATCTCCTTCGGCCCGTGGGAAGGTTTGCCCGCTTTCGCAAACCAGTAGTCCGCGTTCCATTGATCGCCCTCGATCACATGCAGCAGCGCATGAATCCACGAGCCCATCTGGGTGTGAATGTCCTGCGCGATGTTGTGCGCGGCATCCCATGAGCCGTGTTTGATCTGCCAGAGCGCCTGCGCCTCCGGAGACAGGCTGGAGGGGTCTTTGAGGGCGGCGAGTTCGGCGGGAGACATGGCGAAATGACGAATGACGAAATCAGAATGACGAATGAAATCCGAAGCGCGAATGACGAAGGCGGATGGACGACACCGGCGAAGCGCGTTTTGGCATTCGGATTTTGGCCTTCATTCGGCATTCGTCATTCTGGTTTCGTCATTCCGGCGCAGCCGGTTCACCCCTCCGGCAGCGGCCGGCCCTTGGTCTCAGGCAGGAACATCAGCGCCACGAGTCCTAGCAGGAACACACTGCTCATGTAGCAGCCCGCGGAGCGGAATGCGTCGAGTTCGGCCGCGTTCTTCATGGCGTCGCTGTAACCCGCCGGCAGAGCCAGGATCGCCTTGTCACTCAGGCTCTTGTTCAGCGCGCCGAGCGTGATCGGTCCGCTGGCGGCAATGAAGCGTCCGACATTGTAACAGAAGCTGGTCCCGGTGCTGCGCAGACGCGTGGGGAACAGCTCCGGCAGATAGATCGCGAAGCCCGCGAACAGCGAGAGCTGGCAGATGCCCAGCACCAGGCTCATCCAGATGTCGGCGCGTTCGTCGAAGCACAGGTAGAAGAATATGGTCGCGGCCATGGCCGCGAGAAAGGCGACGACGAACACGGGCTTCCGGCCAAAACGATGCGCGGCCTTGCTGAAGGCGATCATGCCGATGAACGCGCCGATATTGAGAACGATGAGATTGGCCGCTGACCACCATTGCTTGGCCGTGCTGATCTCCTGGGGGCTCAGGTTCTGGCCCGCGAGCGAGTCGGCGATGGCGAAGGCGACAAGCTTGTTGCTGAAAAAGCCAATGCCCCACAGACCGACAACTGCGGACACGCAGAGCAACATGCCGAACAGCGCGGACTTCCGCCAGCGGACGTCGCCGAAGAGGCTCAGGTAGGATCCCATCGACTGAGTTTTGTCCGTCTTGCTCAGCGCCTTGGCCGCAACCCATTTCTCCGGCTCCTTCAGCCGCAGCATGATGAAGATGCACAGGAACGCCGGAATCGACCCGATCCAGAACAGATACTTCCACGAGACCAACGGATCCATGCCCGAGAGTGACATGGCGCACAAGCCGGCGGTCACGTTGCCCACCGCTGAGAGGGCCTGCAACATGCCGAGCGCTTTCGGTCGTGCAGCGTCAGGCAAGGCATCCGCGACCAGCGCGACGGCGAGTCCGAACACCCCGCCGACGCCGAGGCCGGTGAGAGCGCGGTAGATCATGAACTGCTCGATGTTGGCCGCGAACGACGAGAGGCCGGTGAAAAGCGAGTAGATGAGCACCGTGATCGCCAGCGTCTTGGCACGCCCGATACGATCTCCGACTGCACCGAAGATGAGCCCGCCGGTCGCCCAGCCTGCGATGAAAATGGCCATGGCCCAGCCGCTGTAGTTGGTCTGCTCAGGCCCGGTCGCGCCTGGCGTGAGCGCTTTCACCGCATTATCCCGCGCCAGGATGAAGAGCTGCTGGTCCAGGCAGTCAAAGCACCACGCGGCGGAGGCGACGAAGAAAACAAACCAGTGGTAGCCGTTGAGTTGCTTGTACCAAGGCAGATCGGGATGGTGGGCGTTCGGGGTGCTCATGAGAAGCGCGGATGTTGAATGACATGCCCGAGGATGACAATCACGAAATCACGAGAATCATGCCGCCGCATGACAACAGGTTCTTTCAAGGTGATCGGCATCGGCGCGGAAACGTGGGACGAGTTTTTTGTCGTGCCGGAATTCAGCGCGCAGGAACATGTGGCGGAGGCCGCCTCACACGCGGAGGACAAGGGCGGTCCGGTGGCGACGGCACTGGCGGTTTTGCGGGCGCATGGACATGAATGCATGCTCATCGACGGCGAACCCGCACATGCGGTGATACTGGTGCGCCAGCGGGACGGGGCGCGGCAGATTGTTTTCATGCCCTCATCGGCTGCGGAGCCGGTTTTCGAGCCGAAACTGCTCGAAGGCGCTCACTTGCTCCACCTCAACGGCCGTCATGAAAACGCGTGTCGTGACGCCGTGCGGCAGGCGCAGGCCCAAAACGTCGAAATCTCCTTTGATGGCGGCGCTGGCCGCTTTCGTGAGTCGATACGCGATTTGTTCGAGGCCAGCCATGTGCGCATCGTCTCGCGTGATTTCGCCGAAAAGTGCTCCGGGAGCACGGATCTGTATGAAATGGCCGCCAAACTCCTCCAACCGCCCACCAAACTGCTCGTCATCACCGAAGGCACGAGCGGCAGCCAGGTGTGGACGCCAGACGGCGCGCATTTTCATCAGCCAGCGTTCAAAGCGGAGCCGCTGATCGACACCACCGGCTGCGGCGATGTCTTTCACGGCGCGTTTCTGCATGGCTGGCTGCTCAAGTGGCCGCTGGAGCGCTGCGCCGCTCATGCGAGCCGTTTGGCGGCCAGAAATGCCGAAGGACTCGGCGGCAGGCATGCGCTGCGGTCCATGACGTCGAACATTGAACCTTGAACTTTGACCCCTGGACTCTACACAGTCGAATGCGCCGGAACACCGTCCTTTTGCTACCGCTGATTCTCGCCTTCGTTGTCGTGGCTTGCGCCACTTACGACACCTCCCGCATTGCCCGCTGGGAGTCGCGTTTCCAAAACGGTCCGCCGCAGGTGACGCCGGACCAGCTTCTGGCCGAGGCACGGGTGAAACTGGACATCATCCCACCTGGCACCGTGGGCCGGCGTTACTACCGGCCCATGCGTCCGCGCTATATCACCATCCACAGCACGCAGAACTACACCGGCAACGCCTACAACCACGCGCTGGCGCTGAAACGCGGCGCGTTGCGCGCCACGAAGCGGCCCGGCGGCAACCGCATCGGCTTTCTCACCTGGCATTTCACCGTGCAGGAGGACATCGCCATCCAGCACCTGCCCTGCCGTGAGCAGGGCGAGCACGCCGACTTCGACGGCCCCGGCAACAACTACAGCATCGGCATCGAGATGTGCGAGCACAGCGGCAACGACATCGGCCAGACGATCGACCGCACCGCACGTCTCGCCGCGTACCTCATGCGGGCTTATGATATTCCGCTCAGCAACGTCATGGGGCATTACCACTGGCCGCGCAAGGGGCTAAACCCGCCGAACAAAGACTGCCCACACTTCTTGCTGGAAAACGGCCGCCCCGGACCGACCTGGCGCTGGTTTCTCAACCGCGTGAACTACCATCACAGCCGTCTGCTGCCCGTTCCCGCCACCCCACTTGGTTGAGCCATGAAAGCTTTCTTGTTTCTCGTTCTTTGCGCCGCTCATGCCTGCGCACAGCCGGCCTGGCCGGAGACGCCTGTGCCAAGCACGAGCGAGCGTGTGGCCATCCTTGAGGACAAACGCCTCAAGGAAAGCTCCGGCCTCTGCCTCAGCGGACGCGATCCCACGATTTTTTGGACCCTCAACGACTCCGGCGGCGAACCCTGCGTCTTTGCCATCGACCGCTCCGGCAAAACACGCGCCAAAGTGCGCCTGCCTGACGCGGCGAACTTTGACTGGGAAGACATCGCGCTGGGCAAGGATGAGAACGGAGAACCGGCCCTGTTCGTCGCTGACATCGGCGACAACTTCCGCATCCGCCCCACGCTCCAGATCTATCAGATCCCCGAGCCTGAGATCAACGCGCCCGGCAAGACGGTCGAGGAAACCACCAGCGCCACGCCAAAACTCTGGCGCGTCCATTACCCCGACGGAAAACACAACGCAGAAAGCCTGCTCGTGCATCCCCAGACAGGCCGGTTGTACATTCTGACCAAGAGCGACGACGGCCCAAGCACGCTCTACGCCTTTCCAGAGACGCTGAAAGACGACACCAGCATGAAGCTGGAGAAAATCATCACGCTGGTCTTCCCCTCCTTGATTCGTGTCGGCAAACGCCCGCAAGACAACTGCATGGCCACCTCCGCCGGTTTTTCACCCGACGCCTCGCGCATGCTCGTCTCCACCTACAGCAGCCTCTATGAATGGTCTCTGCCCAAGGACAAGCCGCTGGCCGAGGCGCTCAAAGCACCGCCGGCGCGCATCTTGCCGCAGCTCACCAGACAGATGGAGGGCGTCTGCTACGACGCCGACAGCCGGACGATCTGGTTCACCAGCGAACGTTTGCCGACGCCACTGTTTCGCTTGAACCGGTGAGCCATGTTCACTTCACCCACTCGAAGAATCCCATCGCTTCGAGTTCGCCGTGGAGTTTGTCCTTCTGCGCGGCCGTGAGCGTCGTGTTTGGCAGCCGCGCCGGACCGACATCGACACCCAGCATCGCCATCACGGCCTTGGCCGCGCCCATGTAGCCGTAGCTGGCCAGCAGGCTGATGATTTGAACGCCGCGAAACTGCTCTGTGCGCGCGGTGGCGAAATCATTCTGCGCGAATGCGGCGAGCAACCGTGTGTAAACCGGCGCGGCGAAATTGAATCCGCTGCCGACCGCCCCCCTGGCACCCATCGCGAGAGCGCCGAGCATGTGCTCGTCGAAGCCGAAAGGCACGTCCCAGGCGCCACCATCAGCACGCAGACAGTATTGGTAGGCCATGAGATCGGAGTTGGTGAACTTGATCCCCGCCAGCGTCGGGATGCGATCCCTCGCCTGCTTGAGAAACTCCGGCATCGGGAGATTCACACCGGTGAGCAACGGGATGTCGTAGTAGTAGAAAGGTGTCTCCGGCGCCATGGCGGCGATCTGCGCCATCGTTTCGACGAGCACTTCGACGTTCTTGGGTTTGAAATACATCGGCGTCAGCGCGGCGATGGCGGCCGCCCCGAGATCCTCCGCCTGTTCGGCCAGCGTCTTGGCATCGGACAGGCAGTTGGCTCCCACATGCACGATCACCCGCATGGCAGTGCCTTTGGTGACTGCCATCCAGTACTTGGCCAGCAGGTGGCGCTCATCGAAGGTCAGGGAATGGCTCTCCCCCGTGCTGCCGCCGATGAAAACCGTGCTCACCTGCTTCGACAGCAGAAACGCCGCCTGCTTCTCCACCACAGGCAGGTTCAAGGAACCGTCCGCATGAAACGGTGTGTGCGTGGCGGTCACGAGGCCATGGAGACGCTGCGGTTCAGGCAAGTTGATCATGATGAGGCGAACCTGCGAGGCATGAAATCGTCTGCAACATGATTCATGATGGTGAGTTTGTTTGTCCATGCGCTCCCTGCTTCTGCTCCTCCTTGGCACCACCCTTCACGCCGGTGACTGGCCGCAATGGCTCGGCCCGCAGCGTGACGGCGTGTGGCGTGAAGCCGGCATCGTCGAAACGTTTCCCGAAGGCGGCCCGAAGGTGCTCTGGCGTGTGAAAATCGGCGGTGGTTACACCGGTCCGGCCATCGCGAACGGCAAAGTCTATCTCATGGACCGTCAGGTGGCAGCGAACACAAGCGTGCCCGGCAATGCCTTTGCGCGTGGCATCATTCCCGGCACCGAACGCGTGCTCTGCCTAGATGCTGCAAGCGGCAAACAGCTTTGGGAGCATCGCTACGACTGCACTTACACGATGAGTTATTCCACCGGGCCGCGTTGCACGCCGCTGGTGAGCGATGGCAAGGTCTGGACACTTGGAGCGGAGGGAAATCTGTTCTGCCTGGATGCCACAAACGGCGAAGTCCTCTGGTCGCACGATTTTAAAGCAGACTACGGAGCCAAAACACCGCAATGGGGTTTCGCCGGTCACCCGCTGCTCGATGGACAGCGATTGATCTGCCTCGCTGGCGGCCCTGGCAGCGTGGCGGTGGCTTTTGACAAGGATTCCGGCAAAGAACTCTGGCGCGCACTTGATGCACGCGAGCCCGGTTATGCTCCACCGACGATGATCGAGGCCGGTGGCACGAAACAGCTCATCCTCTGGCATCCGCAGGCCGTGAACTCGCTCGATCCCGCCACCGGCAAAGTGCTCTGGTCATATCCATGGGAGGTGCGCTTCGGCCTCACCGTCGCCACACCACGACTCGCAGGCGACCTGCTCCTGTTCAGCTCGTTCTACACCAGTTCAAAGTGCTTCAAGCTCGACGCCACGAAACCCACGGCCACGCTGCAATGGGAAGGCAAAAGCTTCAGCGAAAAGAACACCGACACGCTGCACAGCCTCATGAGCACGCCCTTCATCGAAAACGGCCACATCTACGGCGTGTGCAGCTACGGTCAGCTCCGCTGCCTCAAGCTCGACACCGGCGAGCGCGTCTGGGAAACCTTCGCCGCGACCACCGGCGGCCCGCCTGTGCGCTGGGCGAACGCGTTCATCGTGAAACACGAAGACCGCTTCTTCCTCGCCAACGAACAGGGTGATCTCATCATCGCCAAGCTCTCCCCGCAGGGTTACGAAGAACTCAGTCGCGCCAACCTCCTCAAACCGACGACCACCGATCCACGCCGAGCTGTGGTGTGGTCACATCCGGCGTTTGCGAATCAGTGCGTCCTCATGCGCAACGACGAGGAGATCGTGTGTGTCGTCGCTGGCGAAGTAGCTTGCTTCATCACACGACACTCAGCTTCCGCAGAATGAACTCCTCGCAGATCTGGTAGTAGAGGCCCATGGACTCGATGTCGATCCACTCGTCGAGGCCGTGGAGATTACCGACGAGCGGACGTGACAGCACGACTGGAATGCCAAACTGCGCGATGAAGCGCGCGTCGCTGCCGCCGGAGGCACGGACGAGGCGCACGGCTTCGCCGGTGAGTTCTTCAGTGACCTGGAGGTAGAGGGGATCGGGAGCGAGCTGTGTCGATTCCGCGCCCATGACCCTGGCGACGGTGATCTCCGGTC
>DNXB01000602.1 GCA_003506995.1 Verrucomicrobiales bacterium | reverse complement strand
GGCGAAGCCGGCGTATTCGAGCAGCGGAAGGTCGGCGGCGCTGTCGGAATAGCTCCAGCAATTGGAACGCTCCCGCTCGGTCAGTTCGGCCACGCCGGGGACAGCCTCCTCCATCGCGACGATCTTGGCCTCGTGCTTGTTGTTGCCCGTGACGAGCTTTGGCATGCCTGGAAACGTGTCGCCGATCTCAAACTGCGTGGCGATGCAGTAGTCGAAGCCAAGGGCGTGAGCGATGTCGTGCGCGTAAAAGTCCGGGCTGGCGGTGTTCAGCACCAAAATGCGGTGCTGGTGCTTGTGGCGGAGGATTTCTGCCCGCAGGTCTGCGTAAGCCCATTTTGGCACGCAGACCTCGGCAAACTCATGCGCATACTTCGCCAGCCTGTCGCGCGGCATGCCGCGCAGATAGCTCAAAAACGCGCGCTTGGCCGTGGCGGTGCTGGCCAGGCCGCAAACACGCGCCAGGGCCACCGGAACGAACAAGCCGTGCAGGAAAACACGCCACGGCTCGCGTTTGAGCACGAAATTGCAGAACAGCGCCTGCGTGTCGAAAGGCAGCAGGGTGTGGTCGAGATCGAAGAAGGCGAAGGAACGTGCGGGCATGGCGCTGGCGAAACTGGGCGAAGCCTAAGCGCCGGGTTTCCATCTGGCAAAACATTCCCAGCCTTGACGGATGGGACGCCGGACGGCACTGTGCCCGCCCTTTCCCCCAAAAAACATGGCCCAAGAAACCACCCTCATCCTGCTCAAGCCTGACTGCGTCGCACGCGGCATCAACGGCGAAGTCCTCAAGCGCTTCGAAGACGAAGGCTTCCGCATTCGCGGCTGCAAGATGATCCAGCTCACTGACGCGCTGCTGAAGGAACACTATGCTCACATCGCCGACCGCCCCTTCTTCCCGACGGTCGCCGAGTTCATGAAGAGCAAGCCGGTGATCGCCATCGCCCTCGGCGGGGAGAATGTGATCGCCCATGTGCGTGACCTCCTCGGCCCCACCGATTCGCAGGCCGCCCCGAAAGGCACGATCCGCGGCGATTTCGGCACGGACAAGATGACCAATGTCGTCCACGCCTCCGATTCCACCGAGGCCGCCGCCATCGAAATCGAGCGCTTCTTCCATCACGGCGAGATTTTCAGCTATTGAGGCCCGTGACATCGCCGCTACACTGGCGGCGCAGTCATTCCCACGCCGATGTGGTGAAATGGTAAACACAGCAGACTTAAAATCTGCTGGGAGGTAACTCCCTTGCCGGTTCGAGTCCGGCCATCGGCACTTTTTCGAGCGTCTGCTCGTGTGAATTCTCCGCCAGCCGACAGATGTGAAGGTTGTCGGCCGTGGTTCAATCGCGACCCATTACAGGTAGAACATCCGCGATCAGGAAGTGGGCGGAGATGCATCATGTCCGGGCTTTGGGGTTAAGTTCGGCGAGACTTCGTTCTGAACTTATTCTTACAATAATTGTAGAGAACACTATTAATAATAGGATAACTTCACTATGAACTACCAACAATTGATGCACTTTTTTATGCGTATGAACGATTTCTCACACACCGCGAAGAAATCATTTCTTTGTCTTCTGCTCTTTGTCCTCCACGGACATGCGCTAGCTGCTGAATCGAGCGGCTTGGTTTCGATTGCCGTGGGAAATGTGACCCTCATACCTGCGGACGGAGGTGCTGAGAAGGCGCTCAAGGTGGGTGATGCGGTTCCGGTGGGATCCACGGTGAAAACGGGCGTTGCATCGCGGACGGTGATCAAAACGACGAAACAATCCGCCGTCCGAATCGCAGAGAACTCCCAGGCTGTTTTCATGGAACTGGTTGACTCAGACACGACCCCCAAAGTGTTGGTCGATCTGAAGGCTGGCACTCTGGGGGCGCTGATCCAGCCCCAGGCGCAGTCGGCGATGGACTTTAAGATCAAAACTCCCAGCGGCATCGCCGCCGCGCGCGGCACGATGTATGCGGTGTCAGTGGAAGACGGCAAAGGGTTCGTCAAAGTCGAGCATGGCAAAGTGGATGTCACACCACTGAACGTGCAGAAGCAGCAGCCGCAGACCGGCAAAGTAACGACGGTGGTCGGCAGTGTGATCGAAAGCCCGGTCGCGGAGCCTGAACGCCCCTTGAAGGAAGGTGGCATCGTCAACTTGGGCAGCACCATCAAGACAGGCCCTGATTCACGCGCGACTGTGACCATGACGACAACGTCCGCTGTGCAAATCGGACCCAATTCGGAAGTCGTCGTCTCTGAGATCGTGGAGTCAAAAGACACTCCCAGGGTTTTTCTTGATCTGAAGACCGGCACGATTGGCGCCTTGGTGAATCCCTCCGCCAATGGCAAGATGGATTTCAAAATCAAAACACCCAGCGGCATTGCCGTTGCAAAGGGAGCCTTCTATTCTGTCGCGGTCGAAAACGGCAAAGGGTATGTGCAGACCAAGGAAGGCGAAGTGGTAATTGTGCCGCTGGAAACAGCCGCAAGCACCCCGCCCGCTGCTGACAAGGCCAAGTAGCAACACCTATGGCGCAGGGGCATCCACTTTTATGGATAGTCCACGCCCTCATCAGGGGAGCGGTGTGGATGTGCGCCTTGAGCGCGCCCTTTTCGTGCCTGGCAAATCCCACCGATGGCGTCGTCATCATGGGGAATGCCCAGATTCAGAACACGGCGCCTGGATTGACGACGATTCTGCAAAGCACGGACCGGGCGGTCATTGACTGGCAGTCTTTCTCGATTGCGGCAGGCGAACAGACCAACTTCGTCGTCCCAGATGCCACGTCAGCCACGCTTAACCGTGTGCTGGGCTGTGACCCGTCGATCCTGAATGGATCGCTGACCTCGAACGGCCATCTTTTTCTGATCAATTCCAACGGCATCATTTTCGGCAAGGGCTCCACCGTGGATGTGGCCGGTCTGACGGCCTCCACCTTGGACATCGACCATTGCGCCTTCATGGCCGGCGGTGAGATGATCTTCAAAGGCTCCTCGGAGGCGGCGGTGAAAAACGCAGGCATGATCCGGGCCTCGACGGGAGATGTGTTCTTGATCGGTTATCAAGTCTCCAACTCGGGAACGATCCAGGCCCCGAACGGCACCGTGGGTCTTGCGGCGGGTTCTGAGGGGTTNNTTGATCAAGCCCGTGGGTGACGAGCGCGTGGTGGTGCGCAATGCGGCGGGCTCCCACAAAAAAACCGGCGTGAGCAACAGCGGTGTGATCGAGGCCAACGTGGCGGAGCTCAAGGCGCACAACGGCAACGTTTATGCGCTGGCCATCCGCAACACCGGGCGCGTGGCCGCCACGGGTGTCACCCGACAAGGGGGCAGAATCGTTCTCAGCGCCAATGGGGGAAAGATCAAAAGCAGCGGCACCCTGGTGGCCCGTGGCCTCTCAGGCAATGGCGGGCAGATCAAGATCAGCGCAGGAAGCAATGGCCAAGCGACGGTGGACGGACGTGTGGACGCTGACGGAACGGATGGTGCTGGCGGCAAGGTCACTATCACCGGTGAGGAAGTCACCATCCGCCGGGCGGTGCTGATCAGTGCCGATGGAAAAACCGAAGGAGGCCAGATCAACATCGGTTTCGACCCTGATGCTGACGCTGGGTCAGTGTCTGCGTCGAGAACGGCGATCGCAGGCGCCGTTCGCGCTGACAGCAGTCAGGGAGTCGGAGGGCAGATTCGACTGGCGGGAGACTGGCTCGCCCTCAAGGACGAGTCTGTCATCAGTGCCAACGGCGCCACGGGCGGGGGAAGCATTTTTGCCGGAGGCGGCGATTCCATCTTGGCGAACTCCACCTGCGTCACGATCGATTGTGGTGCTCTTCTTACCGCGAACGCCCTCGAAAACGGCAACGGCGGGCAAGTGGTGATTTTCGCCGAGAAGGATCTCACTTTCCAAGGCAGTTTGCAGGCGCGTGGTGGCTTGATCACGGGTGAAGGCGGCTTTGCGGAGCTGTCGGCCAAAGAATCACTGCGTCTTGGCCGCCTCACCGAAAATGTGGATTTGAGCGCTCGGAATGGCCGCGCCGGCACCCTTCTCATCAAGTCCAGTGAACTGGTCATCGCCGATCCCGGCTGCTGGGTGACGAATCCCCTGCCTGCCAACACGTTGAACGCGGAGGATCTCTCCTCTTTTCTCAACACGGCCAATCTCACGCTTCAGACTGATTTGGGAAACCCAGGCGGCAGCGGAAACATCTACCTGAAGGGAACGATTGCCTGGTGTTCTGCCCATTCGCTCACCATCAGCTCGGCTTGTGATTTCCTCATGATCAACGCCGACGAAGGCCACGGCGTCATTGACGCGCAAGGTGGAGGCGATGTGACGATCAACGCGGCTCGCTTCGTGCTGCTTGAGTCTGGCACCGCCATCCACACGACCTCGGGCAACGTGGTGATCAATGCCAACCAACGTTTCAACTCCGACGCGGGACAGTTTGGCATCACTCTTGGCGGCAGCATCACGACGAACGGCGGCCATGTGAGCCTGGCGGGAGAGGGTGTGGCGAGCACCGATGGCACGGTGAATGCGGGAAGTGGAACCATCCTGGTGGATGGCAACGACGGAGCGATCCATCTGGCCGGAGCGTTGACGACGATGAATGGGACGGAGTCCGCTGTGCGGATCATTGACGCAACGACAACAACCCTCGGCGACATCACGACCGGAGCCACGGGCACGGTGACTTTGGGCGAGGCTGCGGGAGACAACCTGAGTGGGGTCGTCACACAAACGGGAATCATCAACGCAGGCTCTCTCTCAGGAAACACCGGCAGCACAGTGACCTTGGACGGCGACAACACGCTGGGCAGCTTGGGAGCGTTCTCGATCAATGGAGCGTTCACACTCAAAGACACCACGGGCGGTTTGAATGTGACCGGCAACGTGGAAACCCGTGGCGGCGCGGCAGCGATTACGACGGTGGGAGGAGTTTTGGCTCTTGGCAGCAACAGCATCACGACGGGTGGTGGGAATGTGAGCCTGGCGGGAACCGGGGTGACAAGCACCGGAGGTGTGGTGAATGCGGGAGATGGAGCGATCTTGGTGGATGGCAATGACGGGGCAATCCATCTGGCGGGAGCGCTGACAACAACGAACGGGACGAGCGCTGCGGTGCGTGTCATCGACGCGACAACAGCGAGCTTGGGCAACATCACAACAGGAGCCTCTGGCACGGTGGTTCTGGGCGAAGCGGGTGGAAACAACCTGAGTGGAGCGGTGACTCAAACGGGAGCCATCAACGCAGGCACGGTCGTCGGAAACGGCGGCAGCACGGTGACGCTGGATGGCAACAACTCAGTGGCCAGTTTGGGACCGTTCACCAGCACCGGCGCGTTTAAGTTTAATGACACGACGGGTGGCTTGAATGTGACGGGCAGTGTGGAAACACATGGCGGCGCGGCGACGATTGCGACGGCGGGAGGAGCGTTGGCGCTGGGCAGCAACAACATCGCGACGGGTGGCGGCCATGTGAGTCTGGCGGGAACCGGGGTGACAAGCACCGGAGGCATGGTGGACGCGGGAGGAGGAACGATCTCGGTGGACGGCAACGACGGAGCGATCCATCTGATGGGAGCGCTGACGACAACGAACGAGACGGCCACAGCGGTGCGTGTGATTGACGCGACAACGACGAGCTTGGGCAACATCACGACGGGCGCGGCAGGCACGGTGGTGCTGGGTGAGGCCGGGGCAGACAACCTGAGCGGAGCGGTGACTCAAACGGGAGCCATCAATGCTGGCACGGTCGTCGGAAACGGCGGCAGCACGGTGACGCTGGATGGCAGCAACACCGTGGTCAATTTGGGGGAGTTAACGAGCACGGAGGCGTTTGTGTTTAAAGACACGACCGGCGGTTTGAATGTGACAGGCAACGTGGAGACATATGGCGGCGCGGCGACGATTGCGACGTCGGGAGGAGCGCTGGCTCTGGGCAGCAGCAACATCACGACGAATGGCGGTAATGTGAGCCTGACGGGGACCGGCGTGACGAGCACTGGAGGCACGGTGAATGCCGCAGCGGGTGCCATCTTGGTGGATGGCAATGACGGGGCGGTCAATCTGGCGGGAGCGCTGACGACGACGAACGACACGGCCACAGCAGTGCGCGTCATCGACGCGACGACCGCGAGCTTGGGCAACATCACGACGGGCGCGACGGGCACGGTGGTTTTGGGCGAGGCGGGTGGAGACAATCTGAGCGGAGCGGTGACTCAGACGGGAGCCATCAACACGGGCACGCTCGTGGGGAACACCGGCAGCGCGGTCGCTTTGGGCGGCAACAACACAGTGGGCAATTTGGGAGCGTTCACCAGCCATGGGGCGTTCACGTTCAATGACACCACAGGCGGCCTGAATGTGACGGGAGCGGTGACAACGGGCAACAACGGTGTGGCAAGCATCACGACGACGGGCGGCCATCTGACAGTGAGCACGGGCAGCGTGGCAGGAGCAGGAGTGACGCTGGTGACGACGAGTGCGAATGACATCGCGTTGGGAGGCAACGTGAATGGCAACGCGGGGACGGTGACGCTGACCTCAGGTCGGGCGATCAGCCAGAGCGGAGGAGGGGTCAGCACGACGGGTACTCTGACGGGCAGCGCGGAGACGACGGTGACGTTGAATCAGTCGAACACGGTGGGCAGTTTGGGAACGTTCAGCAGTACTGGGGCGTTCACGTTCAATGACACGACCGGCGGGCTGAATGTGACAGGCAACGTGGCAACCGATGGAGGCATGGTGACGGTTTCGACCGCAGGTGGCGCACTGGCCCTGGGCGGCAACAACATCACAACGAACGGCGGCAATGTGAGCCTGACTGGAACCGGCGTGACGAGCACCGGCGGCGTGGTGAACGCGGGAGCGGGAACGATCTTGGTGGATGGCAACGACGGCGCAATTCAACTAGCAGGTGCGTTAACGACGACGAATGGAACCGCCTCGGCAGTTCGCGTGATTGATGCGGCAACGGTTGCCCTGGGCGACATCACGACGGGAGCCACTGGCACGGTGGCGCTGGGCGAGGCCGGTGGAGACGGTCTGAGCGGGGCGGTGACACAGACGGGAAGCATCAACGCCGGGAGTTTGATCCTGGCAGGAAGCGGAGATTTCAACCTGACGGGGGCGTCCAACACGATCAGTTCTGTGGCAACGTCCGGCACCGTCGGCTCCCTCTCGCTCGTGAACAGCACGGCATTGAGCGTGGGCACGGTCGGAACCGCCAGCGGCCTCAGCGCGGCCGGAGACATTGCTGTGTCAGTGACCGGGGCAAACGGGTTGCTGGTCGGCAAAGACATTGCCTCACAAGGCGGGGCGATTTCCCTCAGCGCCTCAAGCATCGAGGTAAACGGAGCCAGTGTTTCCAGCACCGGGAACGCTTCAGTAACGCTCACCGCTGGCAAGTTTGTGCTCGTCAATCAGCCCTTCGTCAGCGGCGTGCTTGTTGGCTCGGGTGGGACGGCGCAGCTTGTCCTGGACGACTCCAATCTGACCACGGGGCAGACGTACACCATTGGCGCTGACAAGCTCACCGCTGGCGGCCGCAGTTATTCTTTCCAGGGCGTGTCCTCGGTGAGTCTCGATCTCGGAGACGGCAATGACACCAGCGGCACGAATTTTTTCACCTTCGATCAGTTTCTCAACGCGGGTGGCGGCACCAATCAGCTCCTTGTGGGCGGCAATCCGGTGAGCAGCTCCCCGCTCACTCGTCCGGGCTTTGGCACGATCTTTTTCTCTGGATTCGAGCTGGCGCCACCTCCGCCCGTGGTCGCGGCTGAGGACATCCCGGTCAATGTGCCGGTCTTCGGCGCCTTTTTGCTGCAAAACGCCCTCCCTGTGGGCGACGCAGGATCAAACGCCTCGTCCCAGACAAACAATTTCAATTCATCCTCAAGCGCAGGTGCGACACCGGCCGGTTCGCTGGCAGGAGGCGGGTCGTTCACCTTGGACTCGCCCGTTCCTTCCGCCGGCGTGGCGGGTGGTGGCTTTCTGGCCAATTTGGCCGGATCGATCGGCCAAAACATGGGACTTGTGTCCGCGGGAGGCGGAGCCCCTCCCAGCCTTGGGCTGCAGTCAGAGATGAACGCCACGATCTCTTCGGGGGTGGAGAGTGAGTTGAACACCGCTTTGGGCGGCGATGGCACGATGGGGGTGCGCTCAACCACCGGGCTTGTCTCTGTCAATCCTGGCAGCGGCCCTCCCAGCGTGGTTTCATCGGTTCAGCTCGCCGCCGGCACCAGCCTGCTGGCCCAGAGTGAACTGGCCCTCGGCGCCCTTGGTTTGAGCGAAGTGGCCATTTCAAACCTGTTCGGCGCGCAATCACTCAACCTGGGCGGAGTTCCACCCGGCGCGGCCCTTGAGCAGCTCTTGACGCAGACCGCCGGACCAGAAGCCTTCAGCACCCTGTCCTTGGTGCTGGGGGGTGACGGCACCGCCAGGATTGACCACACCGTCGGCGGCATTGCCATCGACTTGAGGAGCAAGATCGTGCCTGCACAAGCGCTAGCCAGCCTGGGGGCCGTCATGACGCCAGGCTCCTTTGCGGAACTCTCCCTCGCCCTGGGAGGCACAGGCGAGTTTATCGTGAATGACTCGCATGGCCTGGCCGTGATGGATGCCTCGGGCTCTCCACCAGGCCCGCTTCTGCCGCCTGCTTTGCGCGCCAGGCTCACGGCTCCCGCCAATCATCAGATGTCTCTCGTGCTGGGTGGCGAGGGCTCCGCCTTGGTGATGGCTTGGGATGGCATTCAGAGCACCGCCTTGGACCCGGTGCTGCCAAGCCCCCTGGTGGCCGCAAGATTGAACGCCGCAACCATTCCCCAAAGCTTGGAGGAGCTCAACAACGCGATCCACTGATCGCGAAGCCCTTGGCCTTATGAAACCGCCTTTCTTTTTCCATTTTGTCTGCATGGCCCTGCTCGTGCAGATGATGAACGGCGGCCTTGCCGAGGCGCAGGTGACCCGGCGCGCCAGCGGCGCAGGAACCTTGGTGGACAGGGCACAGCCTTCGGTGGCCAGGAAAGACGCGCCAGAGCCCCCCGCGACTCCAGAGGCAACTGCGGCGGCTGAAGACGGAGATCCCAAACCGCTGGGCGTGAATCTCCTGGGGCTGCATCTGATCTCCAAGCCTTCCAAGCGCCTGCCCAAGGACATGCGCATGGTCATGGTCGTGGACCCGGCCTTGCATCTGCCTCCCGATCTTGCTGACAGCCTGCACCGTGAGTATCTCGGGCAGCCGCTCAGCATGGCCCTGCTCAACCGCCTGGTGAAAAGGATCAACAAGGCGTATCAGGCCACCGATTTCCCGCTGGTGGACTCTTACCTGCCGGAGCAGGACATCACCAGCGGTCATGTTCAGGTGATGGTGCGCGAGGCTGTCCTGGGCGCGGTGCGTGTCGAGGGCGCCCGTCACTCCGATCCTGCCTACATGACCCGCCAGATGCGGCTGCAACCAGGCGCCCGCATTGACACCTCTGTGGTCGGCAAAGACGGCGCATGGCTCAATGAAAACCCCGTCCGCACGGTGAGCATTGTGTATGAACGCGGCGCCAAGGAGGGAACGAGCGACCTCATTTTGAAGACGACCGAAGTCAATCCCTTCCAGGTCTATGCGGGCTACGCCAACTCAGGTCTCGTGGCCACGGGGTTGAACGAGGTGTCCGCCGGCTTCAACTGGTACCAGGTGCTCGGCTCCGAGCAGTCGCTGGCCTATCAATTCTCCGCCAACCAGGAGCTGGACACGCTCAAGGCGCACGCGCTGGTCTGGGGCATTCCATTCCCCTGGCGTCACCGCCTGCAGTTGATCGGCGTGCATGCGGACAATGCCGTGCAAACAGGACCGTCAGGCACCACGCTGGGAATCACAGGCAGGAGCCGTCAGCTCACCGCCGCCTACACCATTCCCCTCCACAGCGCCTGGAGCAGAGTCCGCCCGAAGCTGACATTCGCCGCCGACTACAAAAGCACGACCTCAGACGTGTTGTTTGGCGGCCGGTCGCTCGCGGGCAGCGACGCGGAGGTGATGCAGTTCCGCGGTGGCTTCGATGTCGTCGTCGCCGACTCGCTTGGCTACACACGCTTTGCCGCGTCGGCGGTTTATAGCCCTGGGAACCTGCTCTCCCGCAACACTTACGAGGCATTTGATCAGCTCCGGTCCGCCTCCCAGGTCGAGTATTGGTATGCCGTTGCAGAGCTGGAGAGGCTGGTCCGTCTTCCCAAAGAATGCTCTATCGCCCTTTTTGTGGCCGGCCAGTATTCCAACGACCGTCTGCTGCCCACAGAGCAAACGCTCGCCGGAGGCTACCGCACCGTCCGGGGCTATGATGAAAGCTCGGCGCGTGGTGACTCCGGCATCCGGGCCAGCATTGAATTCAATTTCCCCGCCATGCACTTGTCGGGCTGGACCGGCAAAGAGGACACCCTGAACACCTTCTTGTTTTACGACTGCGCCTATCTGACCAGCGTGGGGGATCTTGCGTCCGAGCCGGATCAGAAGCTCCAAAGCGCCGGTCTTGGGCTGCGCTACAACCTGGATGATCACTTCGACCTGCGCCTGGCCTACGGCTGGACGTTCAACCATGAAGGAATCCCGAACGTGCGTGACGGGCGCCTGCATTTTGGCATGAACATGCGGTATTGACCCCATTATGGCGCTGTCCCCTGCCCTCCCGAACCCACCGCATCATCATCCATGCAAAAGAAGAAGCTCGGCAGCCTGAAATTTGTGCTCAAACTGCTGCCTGCGGTGCTGCTGCTGGCCCTCGGCCTCAGCCACACCCATCTGGGCCAGGAACTGGAGAACCTCACGCTCGACTGGCGTTTCCAGGCGCGCGCAAAGTCAGACCCGCCAGCGCACCCCAAGGTGCTCGTCGTGGGGATTGATGAGGATGCGCTGGCCCAGTTTGGCCGCTGGCCCTGGCCACGGGAGGTTCACGGCAGATTGATGACGCAGCTTGCCAATCGTCCACCGGCAGCCGTGGCCTTCGATCTTCTCTTCACCGAGCCCAGCGCCGATCCGGTCATGGATCAGAAGTTTGGCGACGGGCTGGCGCTCCTGCCTTCCTCCATCACCGCCGCCGCCGCGGAAACATTGGAGAACAAGCCGAAGTTCACCGCCGAATATGCGGGTAACACGAAAGCCATCACCCGTTTCCAGGGCGATCCCGCACGCCTCATCGGCAACGACACCGGGCTGCTGCCCGTTCAGATCATCGCCGAGAGTTCCCACGTCGGTTTTGTGAACTCACCGCCCGGTTCTGATGGTGTCCGCCGCCTGTTGCCGCTCGTCGTGCGCTGCGGGACGCATGTTTTCCCCAGCCTGGTGTTGCAGGGCCTGCTGCAAAGCGAGGGCCTCGACACCGATGCCGTGGAAGTGATTCCAGGCCGCCAAGTGCGTGTCACCGGCCCCCAAAAGACCTGGGATATCCCCGTGGATGAACAGGGACAGATGACCATCAATTATCGTCATCCCGACAGTTTCACTTTCTTCCCCTTTGCAGGTTTGGTGGCGCTGTTGGAGGCGCATCAGGGCAAGGAGTGGCCCAAAAACTTTCCACCGGTCGAAGGTCAGGTTCTTTTCATCGGGCAGTCTGCCGCAGGCCTTTCCGACCTGGGCCCCACCCCTCACAGCCCTCAGACACCGCTGGTGCTGACGCACGCCAACGCCCTCAGCAACATCCTCAGCCAGGACTTCATCACGCATTCGGACATTCGCATCGTCATCGCTGCGTGGATCATCCTGGCGCTGCTTACCATTCTCGTGCTGCGGCATGGTGCCATCTGGCTCTCGGTGCTGGTGCCCGCGCTCATGATCGGTGCCTATGTGTTCGCCGCTTTTTACCTCTTCCAGTCATCCAGTCTGCAACTGCCCGTCGTGTGGCCCGTCTTCGGCTTCATCCTGGTGCAGGGCGGTTCCATGCTCCACCGCCTGATGATCGAACTGCGCGCCAAGAGCCGCATCACAGGCATGTTCGGCGCCTTCGTCGCACCTCAAGTGGTCAAACAGATGATCGCCTCTGGCGAGGAGCCGAGGCTGGGCGGCCACCAGGCGGAGATCACCGCCTTCTTCAGCGATATCGCGGGCTTTTCCTCCTTCTCCGAAAAACTCACGCCCGAGCGCCTCGTCCATTTGATGAACGACTACCTCACGGAGATGACCGACATCCTTCACGACAACGGCGGCACGCTCGACAAGTTCATCGGCGACGCCATCGTCGGCATGTTCGGCGCGCCGCTGGCCTTTGCTGGTCACGCGTATCACGCCTGCCGCGCCGCGTTGCTGATTCAGAAGCGCCAGCTTGAGCTGCGCGAGAAATGGCGCAAAGAGGGGGACTGGCCGGACATCGTCTTCGAAATGCAGACCCGCATCGGCCTCAATTCCGGCCAGGCCATCATCGGCAACATGGGCTCCCGCCGCCGCTTCAACTACACCATGATGGGCGACACCGTGAACCTCGCCGCCCGCAGCGAGAGCGGCGCGAAAAGCTACGGCGTCTATACCATGATCACCAGCGAGACGAAGACCCTCGCGCAAGGCTTCAAGGACGACATCACCTTTCGCTTCCTCGACCGCATCGTCGTCAAAGGCCGCAGCACCCCCGTCGAAATGTACGAGCTCGTCGGCTTCACCAGCGAAATTTCCGCCGAAACCCAGGAGTGTCTCGCCATCTATCAGCAAGGCATCGAACGCTACCTCGCCCAGGACTGGGACGGTGCCAAAGCCCTCTTCCAGCGCTCCGCGCAACGCGAGATCCATCAGGACTCGAATCCCTCCCTCGTCATGATCAAACGTTGCGACGACCTGAAGGCCGAGCCCCCTCCCCAGGACTGGGATGGCGTCTATGTCATGAAGACCAAATGAGGCGGTGACGTCAAGGCGCATACTGGAAACCACTATGCGTGAATTGCGGTGGCTCATGACGTCACGAACCGTAGCGGACGACAATATCGGAACAACAGCGGTGAGGCATGATCACGGCGTGAAAGCAAACCACGAACGCGCCATGAACACCAACACCGCCTCCCACACCTCCGCCCGCCAACGCTTCATCCAGAACCTGGCTGAGAGCGAATTGTTTCAACACTACCAAAAAGCTTTTCACACGCTCACCAGCCTGCCGCTGAATCTTGAGTCTGTCGGCGAGGACGTTCACATCGACAGCATCACCACCCGCACCGGAGTCGCCGGCGTCGTCGAAACCCAGGTGCCTGTCCGTGTCGGCAAAAACACCATCGCCGTCATGCTCACCGGCGGTGTGCGCCTCCAGCCGGCCAGCGCCGAAAACTTTGCCCCGGTCGCCAAGGCCCTGCTTGATGACGACCGCTCCGCCGCTGAGATCCGCAGCGCCAAAGTGCAGTTTGAGCAGGTTCCAGTCATGCAGCCTGAGCGCTACGAGGCCGCGCTGGCCATTCTTCAATCCTTCGCCCTCCAACTCGGCGACAGCGCCCACCGCCTCCTGTTTGCCACCGCGACTCACGAGCCCGAGGCCGTCCGCAACGCGAAGTCCTTCATTCACACGCATCTGGCCGAGCCGATGTCCCTCGAAGCCGTCGCCAGCGCTGTGAACGTCAGCCCCTTCCACTTCTGCAAGCTCTTCAAGCGCGCCACCGGCCTCACCTTCACGGACTTCGTGAACCGCGCCCGCGTGGAAAAGGCCAAGCGCATGCTCATGAAGCCCGCCGCCCGCATCACCGAGGTGGCCTACGATGTCGGCTTCCAGAGCCTGTCCCATTTCAACCGCAGCTTCCGCCGCATCGCCGATGAATCCCCCACGGAATTCCGCGGCCGCATGAAGAACGGCTCGCCCCTGCACCTCGCAGCCGCCGCGTAAGCCGCCCACATAAAAGCTTGTCGCCATGCGCATCGCTCCGCGATGTTTCGACGACACGGCCCCGGAGAGATGAACCTGAGCGCGTTGGGTGATCCTCTCCGGGGTTTTTTGTGCCCGGACGGCACGCGGGGCGTCGGAGGGAAGTGGTGTAGTAAAGGAGCAGTGGAAAGATGAAGGAAGAACCCAGGCTCCAGCGCACGACTCTGGTCCCCAAGACTCCACCACTCGACCACCACTCCATGCGGTGCGCGGATCCGCCGAAGTGTTCCCCTTCCGGTCACGCATGCGGACTTGACCGCCCCGCCCCGTCTGCGCACACTCGGCATCCTTCTCTCAACCCTTCACTCATAACTCCCAGCAACATGAGCAGCAGAAAAATCAGATACGGCATGATCGGCGGCGGACGTGGCGCCTTCATCGGCGGCGTTCACCGCATCGCGGCGGCAATCGACCAGCAGACCGAGCTCGTCTGCGGCGCTTTCTCCTCCAATCCGGAAAAATCCAAGGCCAGCGGAGCCGATTTCTTCCTGCCCGCCGAGCGCTGCTACGGCACCTTTGAGGAAATGCTCAAGACCGAGGCCGCGCTGCCTGCGGACAAGCGCATGGACTTCGTTTCCATCGTCACACCAAACCACATGCACTTCCCGGCGGCCAAGCTCGCGCTGGAAAGCGGCTTCCATGTGCTCTCCGACAAACCCGCGACCTTCAATCTCGCTCAGGCGAAGGAACTCGCGGAGATCGTGAAGAAGTCCGGCAAGCTCTACGGCGTCACCTACAACTATACGGGCTACCCGTTGATTCGTCAGGCTCGGCAAATGATTGAGCAGGGCAAGCTGGGCGAGATCCGCAAAGTCGTCGTCGAGTATCCGCAGGGCTGGCTGGCCACGATGCTGGAAAACACCGGACAAAAACAAGCCTCATGGCGCGTCGATCCCGCGATCTGCGGTGCCGCCGGTTGCATGGGCGACATCGGCACGCACGCCATCAACCTCGCGGAATACGTCACCGGCTTGCACATCAAGGAACTCGCCGCCGACCTCACCATCTTCCTCGGCAAAGAAGGCCGCCGTCTCGAAGACGATGGCAACGTGCTGCTGCGTTTCACCAACGGTGCCAAGGGCGTGCTGCACTCCAGCCAGATCAGCGTCGGCTGTGAGAACAACCTCAGCCTCCGAGTCTATGGTGAACTGGGCGGCATCGAGTGGAGCCAACTCGACCCGAACACGATGATCCTCACTTGGCTGGACCAGCCGAAGCAGATCTACCGCACCAGCATGGGTTACCTCGGCACCGCCGCCGCCGCCGCCACGCGCACTCCCGCCGGACATCCCGAGGGCTACCTCGAAGGCTTCGCGAACCTCTACAAAAACTTCACCAACCACATCCGCGCCATCGAAGCCGGCACCACGCCGAACCCGCTCGACATGGATTACCCGTCGATCGAGGAAGGCGTCGCCGGCATGGCCTTCATCGAAGCCGTCGTGGCATCCTCCGCCAACAACGCCGCATGGACTCCGCTGGACTTCACGCCAAGCGCCCGGGCCAAGTATGGCGATGCGACGCTGAACAGCGACCGCGGCGGGCTGAGCTAGTGTAGTCCGTCAATCGGA
>DNXB01000388.1 GCA_003506995.1 Verrucomicrobiales bacterium | reverse complement strand
AGCGAGCCGCACCAGATGGTTACACGCTGATGTTTGCCAGCAGCAGCACACTCTCAATCGTGCCGACGTTGCAGAAGACCACCTACGATCCAATTCGAGACTTCACTGCAATCGGTCTCGTGGCCAGCTTTCCCTATTTTCTGGTTGCTCCAGCGGCCTCGCCCGCAACCTCGCTGGATGAACTCATCCTGCGTGGCCGGAGTTCATCGTCCCAATTGAGCTACGGGTCTGCAGGCAATGGCGCCGTCAACCATCTGGCTGGCGAGTGGTTCAAGGGTGAAGCGATGATCAACGCGGTGCATGTGCCCTACCGCAGCGATGCTGCAGTGGTCACCGATTTAATGGGCGGCCAACTGGACTTTGCTTTTCTTGCGGGTACGGTGGCACTGCCCCAAGTGAAGGCGGGCAAGTTGCGGATGCTGGCCTCAGCCAGCGCCAAACCGGGTCTGGGTGGCGGGGGCGTTCTGACGCTGGGGGACCGCTTCAAGGGCTTTGCTGCCGAGCCTTGGAATGGTCTGATGGGGCCGGCAGGTCTGCCGCAGCCCATCGTCACACAGCTCAATGCTGCCATCAACGAAGTCATGAGCCGACCGGATGTGGTCGCCCGGATGGCCTCTATGGAGCAGTTTCCGTTTACTGGCTCTCCCCAACAGTTCACCGAGCACATCAAATCGCAAACTGTTCGGTGGAGTGGGATCATCAAAGCGTCCGATATCAAAGTTGAATGAAATGCAGTATTCCCAGTTCATTGCAGGTGAGTTCCGGAAGGGAACTTCGGATATTCACTTCACCGTGATCAACCCGAGCAATGGCCAGTCGCTGGGCGAATGCGCATGCGCCACGCCAGCCGATGTGGAGGAGGCCATCGCCGCCGCTTCCGAGGCGTTCCGCACATGGCGCAAGACCTCGGCGATGGAGCGTTCTGCATTGCTGCGCCGCGCGGGCTCGCTCATGCGTGAGCGCTGCGTGTCCATGGCGGAGCAGATCGCTCGCGAGCTGGGCAAGCCTTTCGCAGAGGCCCAGAAAGAAGTGGTGACCGCCGCCGAAATGTTCGAATGGGCCAGCGAGGAGGCTCGGCGCGTCTACGGGCGCACCATCCCTGCGCGCGGCGCAGACATCACGCAGACGGTCCTTTGGGAGCCGGTCGGACCGGTGGCTGCATTCGCGGGCTGGAACGCGCCTGCCATCACACCTTCGCGAAAGATCAGCGGCGCGTTGGCGGCGGGTTGCACCATCGTCATCAAGCCCTCGGAAGAGACGGCGGGTGTGGCTTTGCACATCGCTCGCATCGTTCAGGATGCAGGCATTCCCGATGGCGTCGTTAACATGGTGTTTGGCGATCCGGGGGAGATTGCCGACATCCTGTGTGCCGACCCTCGGATCGCCATGGTGACCTTTACCGGTGCGACATCCGTTGGGAAGATGATCGGATCCAAGGCGGCGCTGACAATGAAGCGCGCCACGCTGGAGCTTGGTGGTCACGCGCCCGTCGTCGTGTGCGACGACGTGGATTTGGAGCGTGTGGTCCGTATGGCGGTGGCCACCAAGTACCGCAATGCTGGACAGGTCTGTACTTCGCCGACACGCTTCCTCGTTCAGGCGCCGATCTTTGATGCGTTCTGCGAGAGATTCGTGGACGCGGCACAGGCCATCAGGGTCGGTGATCCGTTTGACAGCGCGACACAGATGGGACCACTGAAAAACCAGCGCAGGCTGGAGTCGATTGACCGCATGGTGCAGGATGCTAGGCAGCGAGGCCTGAGGGTCGCCACGGGCGGCGAACGCATCGGCAGCGAAGGCTTCTTCTACAAACCGACCGTGATTCTCCAGCCCACCCTGGACAGCGACGTGTCCACCATCGAGCCTTTCGGCCCGATCGCCCTTATCAGTCCTTTTGATCAGCTTGACGACGCCATCACCGAGGCCAACCGCCTCCCGTTTGGCCTGGCCGCTTACGCCTACACCAACAACCTTCAGCGTGCCCACCGCTTGATACACGAGATCGACGCCGGGGTGGTCTGCATCAACGAGTGGCAGGCCTCCTTGCCGGAAACGCCGTTCGGCGGCCACAAAGACAGCGGCCTGGGATCGGAGGGCGGTATCGAAGGTGTTCAGGAGTTCCTGCGGATCAAGTGCGTGCGTCAAGGGAACGCAACCTGAGCGCCGCATCTCCTGTGCTGGGTTTCGTCGGCGTCAGCGTGATGGGCCAATGCATCTGCCGCAATCTGGTCCAGCTACCTGGACCGGGTGTGCATGTGATTCACAGCAGTTCCGGGTAAGTCGAGCATCTGGTGGGGCAGGGCGCCTTGGCCTCGCTTCCCGCATCGCTGGGTAGACTGCGGTCACGGTATTCCTGTCGTTGTCTTCGATCGATCAGATTGAAGACGTGTGGGGGTTTGCGCCGATCCGCTGATCGAAGAAGGTGGTGCCATCAAACAGTGACCGACCCGAGTACCAGCGATGCGCCGCGCGTCCAGCGGCTCTCCAGCCACGGTCCGCGTTCTCTGGACGCACCGCAGTGGCCCGCAGCCGCGATGCGGCCAACAATGGCACCTGCTGACCACCGCCTGGGTTCTGCTGCCCATTTGGGAGAAGTCGCCATCTGGCTGCGCTGTATGGGGTCCGACCAGGTGCTCTGTGCGTCACAAGCGAGAAACACCTGGCACGAGACGAGTCCTTCGGGAAAATGTTCCTTGCGGTCAACGCATTGAAAGACATGCGGCCTGCTCTCAGTTTGGCTCAGGCCTCCATCATCCAAGTTGCAAGGGCTGAGACCACCAGTGTCGAGCTGGACGGGGCCGCATCGGTCCGCTACGCGATGAACCACTACCCGCTGGTGTACCGGCTGACTCGCGCCCCGGCGTCGCGAGTGTGAAAACGGACTTCAGGCCTGGGTCTGGGTCTGGGTAAGCGCTGCCTCGTGCAGGAGCCAGTTCTTGAAGGACGCGATCTTGCTCGAATAACGTTGCAGGGAGGGAGTTACCAGGTACTGCCCCTTTCCCGTGTTCATCGGGTTTGAGAACGGCCGCACCAGCCTGCCGGATTGGATGTCGGCGTCAAGCATGTGTTGCTGGCCGATCGCGATGCCCAGGCCATCCATCGCTGCCTGCCAGGTAAGGATCGAGCTACTGAAAATCATCTTCTCGGATTTATCGAAAGCATTGCCCATTTCTGCGTGCGCCAACCAGCTGGGCCAGTCGTTCTTGCGGTATTTCGACACCAACAGGCGCTTGCTGCGCAGCGCTTCCAGCATGCGCACGCTACCCATCGCGGAATCAAGGAATGCGGGCGAGCACACCGGCTCGATCACGTCTTCCAGCAGCAACGAGGCGTCGGTATCAGGCCAGTTGCCGTCGCCAAAAACAATGGCCAGGTCGCACTGTTCCACGCTGAAATCCAGCGGAGCATTACTGTTTTCGATCACCACTTCCACGTCGGGATACTGCACGTTGAAACGTGGCAGCCGGGGTATGAGCCAGCGCGCGGTGAACGTGGTATAGGTGCGCAGGCGAATAACGCTATCCGAGTACTTCTGGGTGATGAACTTGGTGGCTTTTGAAATCTCTTCAAAGGCGGGACCGATGCGGTGGGCATAGACCTCACCCACTTCCGTGAGCCGAACGCCTACGCGCTCGCGCGTGAATAGCTGAACCCCCAGATACTCCTCGAGCACCGCAATCTGACGGCTCACCGCTGACTGGCTGACGTGGAGTTCAATAGCAGCTGTCGTCAGATTGTTGGTTCTGGCGACAACTTCAAAGACTTTTAACGGATTTAGTGGAGGGATCTTCATGAAAACGATCAGAGCAATTGCGGATATGCTCGATGAAGACCCCTCATCGGGACATGTTGTCCCGGGGATCGGTAGCGATATATTTCGCATGCGACATTGACGGAAAGTCCGTCGCTGCCGAGCGTGATCAGTTTAGCTCACCAGTATCCAAGTAGCGTAAATACCTTGTCGACCTGGACTTCTACAAAACCAGTTGCTTCTCTGCTTGGCGCAATCCGAAACTAGCCCTGTCCTTAAAAGCCGCGTAAACCGAGGCGCGGCTAGTCAGGTCATCAAAACAGCGATTTTGGCCGTGAGGACAATGGTCCTCGGCAGGACAGGGCGGACAAAATCTTCGTACGAGAGACCATCGAAGACAAGGTCCCGCTTGGTCTGCTTGCGGTAGTGCTCGTAGCCATCGCCTTGATCGGCTGTCATCGCCAGGGTCTGTGGCTTCATCTTCACCTTCGTGTCTCTGGTGCTTCAATGCACGCAAGCCTCGCGCCACCTCTCGACTTATTCAGCGTAGCCCTATGACTTTTTTCAGTAGTCCGTGTTCACCGTTGAGCGAGTAAAAGTTTCGTTGTGATCGATCAGGGCGTCCAGCGCCTTCGCTGCCCCTGCCTCGTCCCCGTCAGCTATTGCTTTCGATAGTTTGGCGTGCAACGCCGCCATGAATTCGGTGTCGT
>DNXB01000152.1 GCA_003506995.1 Verrucomicrobiales bacterium | reverse complement strand
CGCCAAAGGCGCTGTGTGGCGGGGGTGAGTGTCTTCAGGCGCTCGAACAGGAAGTCGCGTTGGAAGGAGAGATGGCCCATTTCATCGCGCAGGAGTTTTTTGGCGACGGTTTGCACGACTGGATCGCTGCAACGTAGGGCGAGGAGACCGAAATAGACCTCGGCGATGAGTTCGGCGGTGAGGAGCACCTGAATGTTGAACTCGAGGTTCACGAGATCGCGCAGCCAGCGGAAGATGGAGTTCGTCCACTGCTTCTGGAGCAACGTTCCTCGCAGATGCTCGACGGTGCGTGCGAGGAGCGCGGCGTGGCTTTGCTCCTCGGCCACGAAGAGATCGACGGCACGTTGATAACCGCGCAGATTTTCGAGCGAGGCGATGCTGCGGGTGTAGCGACGCAAACGCGTGCCGCCGCCGCTTTCGCCAAGCTGGAAGATGGCGATGGAGCGGGCGATGGCGGTGCGAACGTGATCGGGAAGTTCGCAGGAAGCTTTGGGGAGTTTGAGATCGCGATTGAGGCGGGTGTTGGTTTCGAAGTGGTTGATCCAGTGTTGGGTGTTCATAATGGTTCTCGGTTCGCAGTTGTTCAGGCGGCTTGGAGCATGGCGCGGAGGAATTCGTGGACGGGCGTGGTGCGCAGTTCGGCGGCGATTTGGCGGAGGCGCTGTATGACGGCATCGACGGTTTCATCGAGCGTGGAGGTGCCGGCGGTGACGCCGACGTTGCGGGCGTCGCGGAACCACGCGGGATCGAGTTCGTCGGGGCCTTCGATTTGCAGTGTGCGCAGGCCATGCGCGGTGGCTTTTTGGGCAAGCTGGCGCGTGTTGTTGCTGTTGCGGCCGCCGATGACGACGATGTGGTCGCAGTCACGAATCAGATCGTCCATCGCGGTCTGTCGTTGCTTGGTGGGATGACAGATGGTGTCGATGAAACGCACTTCGGAGCTGCGATGAAGGCGTTTGATGGCCTCGACGAGTCGCAGGGCGATTTCGACGGGCTGTGTGGTCTGCGAGACGATGCCAAGCCGAGGATGCGCGGGAATTTGCGCGAGATCGGCTTCTTCAAGCACGACGACGGCTTGAGGAAAATCGCCGATGAGGCCGCGCACTTCGACATGCTGGCTTTGACCAATGACGACGGGCTGGTAGCCATCGCTGACGAGGGTGGCGAGGGCGTGGTGGGCTTTTTTGACGAGCGGGCAGGTGGTGTCGATGACGGTGTGACCGGCGTTTTGCCAGGCGTGACGATGTTTATCCGAAGCACCGTGGGCGGTGATGGCGACTTGCTGTGTCGATGAGCTGCTGAGGTCATCAAGATCACCTCGTTGAGCGCCGACGGCGGCGAGATGGCGATCGACGAGGGGATTATGCACGAGCTGGCCGAGGATGGTCAGCGGCGCGCGTTGCGCGGCGGTGTGGGTGGTGCGCAGGGCGTCGCGGACGCCGAAGCACATGCCGTGATGTTGGGCGAGGATGATGTTCATAGTTTTGTTCAGGGTTCGAGGTTCCTAGTTCTTGGTTTAGCTTTGTGGCGCAAAGTTAATGGGCAAATAGAAGCGGGGTTAAGTCTGCTGCGCGGCTTTGACGATCTCGCCGAGTACTTCGACGTAGTTTTTGAAGGCCTTGCGACCGGCGGCGGTGAGTTCGTAGCTGGTGCGGGGGCGGGTGCCGGAGTCGTCGCGGGTTTCCTTGATGTAACCGGCGGTGCTGAGGGTGCGCAGGTGGGAGATGAGATTGCCGTCGCTCATGCCGAGCTCGGTTTTGAGATCCTGGAAGGCCCATTCGCCCCGCGTGGAGAGCAGCGTCATGATGGAGAGGCGGCCCTTTTCGTGGATGAGCTTGTCGATTTGATCGAAGTCGATCATTTCGACCGCACCTCCGCTGGTTTTGGGGTGAGGAAGACAGCCAGGGCGTAAATGACATGCAGCAGGCCGAAGGTGAGGCCCATGACGAGCGAGGCGGGCGCTTCATCGCTGGAAAGGAGGCGCACATCGCTGTTCGCGGCCCAGACGAGGAACAGCGCCAGTCCGGCCATCACAAACGCCCAGCCCAGCCGCACCAGCGAGCGCGGCGAGAAACCCGAGGTCGCGAGCAGCGCCAGACCATAACACAGCACCCAGATCAGCGCGGCGAGCGTGAGATTGTGCAGGAAGACGATCAATCCGATGCCGACGCAGCCGCCGACGAGCATCGGTGGCGCAAAGGCCCGCAGCGCCATGCGCATGCCTTCGGAGACGAAGGGCTGCCCACGTCGTTTCGCCTCGATGGCAAGCAGCAGGACGTTCAAGGAGGAGGCGACGAGCAGAATGGCGATCCAGAGGTCGAGGAAGGTGCCAGGGGACATCAGACTGACTCCTTGAGTCGCCAGCGCGTGCTGCACGGGCCAAGCTGAGGCGGCGAGCGCCAGCAGTCCGCCGGTGAGCGCGGCAGGGGCGGAAACAGCCCGGTAGATGTGCGCCTTTTCCATCAAGGAGCGGATGATGCGGAGATTTTCCAACGCGGCTTCGGTCGTGCTCATGAGATTCACTTTGGCGGACAAAGTGAATCACGCAAGCGAAACTTTGTGGGGCAAAGTCATGGGCAAGATAAGGGTTTGTTCAGGAATGAGGGTTTGCAGATTTTTGCGATTCCTCATAGACTTCCATTTATGCATCCCGCAGCCCTCCCATGCCTTGCTGGCTGCCCGTTCGCTTTCCGGACGTGGCTGCGCTCGTTTGGGGCGTGTGTGCTGCTGTGTGCCGCCGGGCAGGGAACCGGCTCTGCGGCTGACCCGACAGCGGACCAGCAGTATTGGCTGGAACTCACAAACCGCTTTCGCAGCGCACCGCAGGCGGAGCTGGAGAAACTGGTCAATTTTTCGTCCCCCGGTGTCTGGGACACGCCACAGTCGAACGATGCCAGCATTGCCTTTGCGCTGAATTACTTTGGCACCAGCGCGGCGGACTTGTTGTCTCAGTTTTCCACGCTCACCGCCGCCCCTCCGGTGGCCTGGAGCAGTGCCTTGAATGTCTCGGCCTCGGCTTACTCCAATCTCATGGTCACCATGGACCAGCAGTCGCACACGCTCGACGGTCTCACCCTCGATCAGCGCATTCAAAATGGCGGCTACAGCTCGACCTGGCTGGAAGCTGGCGAGAACCTGTTCGCCTCGACTCAGTCCGTCATTCACGGACACGGCGCTTTCGTCATCGACTGGGGCGATGGCAATGGCGCGTCACCTGGATTTGGCAATGGCATTCAAAGCCCGGCTGGCCATCGCGATGTGCTGATCGATCCGGTGTTCAAGGAGATCGGCATCGGCTTTCAAAGCATCGCGATCCCCGGCACCAATACCGTCGCCATCGGCCCCTACGTCGCCACGCAGCATCTGGCCACGCAGTACCGGTTTGATGGCGTGAATTTCGTGGCGGACGCGATTTTGACCGGCTCGGTGTATCAGGACACCATTGCCGCCGATCTGTTTTACACGCCGGGCGAGGGACTCGCCGGCATGGCGATCAATGTTTACAACGACGTCAGCGGCATCCTCGTGGCCAGCGGGTTCAGCAACAGCGCCGGTGGCTTCAACATCACGCTCGACGGCCTCACCGATGGTGTTGTGTATCGTGTGGAGGCTCCGGACACGGGGCTGGCGGCGCAGACCTTCACGCTCGACGCCCGCATTGAAGATTATGGCGTGCCGGTGATTTTTTACGACAATGTGTACTCGTCCTTCATGGTCGTGCCCGAGCCGGGCGGAATGTTGCTGTGCTTGGTGGCCGCGCTGCACGCGCTGGCGCGGCGTTCACGTCATCGCCACTCCTGAGTCGCCGTGAAGTGCCTGGCCATGCTTTTACTTCTGCTGGTTTCTGCCGCCGCGCAGGAGCCGGTCGCACCGCTGGCCGCCCAGATTCGCGGTCTCATCGACGAGTATGAAAACTCGGTGCGGGCGAACACGCAGAAGATCATCGCCGCCACCACCGAGGAGGAGAAAAACAAGTATCGCTCCAGCATTCCGAGCGCCGGGCCTTGCGCCACGAAGATGATGCAGCTCGTGCAGGCCAACCTCGACCAGCCAGAGGTGGTGAAGGCCGTGTCGTGGCTCGTGACGGGCGCGGCGAATTTTCCCGAAGGCCAGGAGGCGCTAAAGATGCTCGGCACGACCTTCGCGGACCGCAAGGGCATCGCCGAGGCGGTGAAACAGCTCGAATACCACGGCCTGCCCGCCGAGCCGCTGCTCAAGGCGGTGATCGAGAAAAACACCCACCGTGAGGAGAAAGCCGCCGCGCTCTACGCCCTGGGCGCGATCCATTTCAAAAACTTCGACGCCTCCGCCGACCGCGTTTCCGGCGAGGCTTCGAAAAACAAGGCGCTCGAATGCTTCCAGCAGCTCAACACCGATTACGCCGAGGTGACGATCCAAGGTTTTAAGCTCGCCGACTTCACCGCGAAGATGCTGTTTGAGATGACGAACCTGCAGGTCGGCTGTGAAGCGCCGGAGATCGAGGGCAAGGACGCCGAGGGTGTCAGTTTCAAGCTCAGCGATTATCGCGGCAAACACGTCATCGTGATCTTCTGGGGCGGCTGGTGCCACGCCTGCCACGGCATCTTGCCGCTGATGAACCAGGCGGCGGCACAGTTGAAGGACAAGAACGTGGTCGTGCTCGGTGTGAACACGGACATTGAGTCCGAGGCCAAAAAAGCGCTCGCCGACCACCAGGTCGCCTTCCGCAACCTGCTCGACAACACCACCAGCGGCCCGAACACCTCTCTTTATAACCTGCGCAACTTTCCCACCCTGTACCTCATCGACCCCAAGGGCCTGATCGCGATCAAGAACGGCTCACTGGATGCGATGATGAACCAGATGAATTCCGCCAAATAGGCCGTTGCCTGCTTGCGGATCTGAATCGAAGTTTAAAGAGCTGTGACCTCAACTTTTCAGCTCTCCAAATGGTTCGGAAGTATTAAAAACTTGCCTTTTTTATAAAAACCGTAAAAATACGAGGTTATCAGGTCCAATTTGGGCCGCTTTGCCATCATGCTTCCACTCATCGACCAAATCCTCACAACCGCTGGTTGTGGCGACTTGCCCGCCGTCCGGCAGGCGATTGAGGATGCGTGTTTCAATCAGACTTCTTTTGTCGATGCCGTGCTGGATTGCGAAGGCGTGAGGGAGCGGGATTTCCTGATGGCGCTGGCCAAAACGCTCAGCCTGCCCTGGTGGGAGCCGAAAGAGGAGGATTTGCCGACAGAGCAGGGGATGCGCCGCATGCTGCCGGCGGAAATCGCCCTGCGGCATCGTTTGCTGCCCATCTACACGGAGGAAAACAAGGACGATGTGGCGGATGAAACCACTGGCGAGCCGGTGCGCACGTTGCACATCGCGACTTTCGACCCGTTGAGCCTTGTGGCGCATCAACGCGTGGCCGCCAGCCTCACGATGCCGGTGGTCTGGCATGTCGGGCCGCGCACGCGCATCGTCGAAGGGCTGCAAAAGCTCTACGGCCTCGGTGCGGACACGTTTGAGAAGATCCTGCGCGGCCGGGCGGACTGGGGCGCGGAGGATTTGCGTGATGAAGTCACCGTGCTCGACGAACCCGAGGACGAGGAGGCTTCGGTCGTGCGCTTTGTGAATCAAATCATCCGCCGTGGCCTCGAACAACGCGCCACGGACATCCACGTCGAGCCGCAGCAGGATCGCCTGCGCATTCGTTACCGCATCGACGGCCGCCTCGAAGAACTGCCCGTGCCGGAGAACATCAAATCGCTGCAAGCCTCTGTGATCGCCCGACTCAAGATCATGGCGCGGCTCGACATCGCCGAAAAACGTCTGCCGCAGGACGGTCGCATCAATCTCGAACTCGACGGCCTCGCCATCGACGTGCGTGTCGCCACGATTCCTTCTGTCGAAGGCGAAAGCATCAGCCTGCGTCTTCTCGCGCAGCAGCAGGTCACGGTGAACCGTCTCGGCCTTACCGACAACATCCGCCCCGTCGTCGATGAGCTGTTGAAGCTGCCCAACGGCATCATTCTCATCACCGGCCCGACTGGCAGCGGCAAATCGACCACGCTTTACGCCTTCCTCACCGAGCTCAATCAAACGCACCGCCGCATCGTCACCATCGAAGATCCGGTGGAATACAAGATGCCCGGCATCGTGCAGATCGCCGTGAAGCCTGAGATCGGCCTCACCTTCGGCGCGGGCCTGCGCAGCATCCTGCGTGGCGATCCGAACGTCGTCATGATCGGGGAAATGCGCGACCTGGAGACCACCGAGATTGCCGTGCGCGCCGCTTTGACCGGCCATCTCGTTTTCAGCACGTTGCACACCAACGATGCCATCGGCGGCATCACGCGGCTCATCGACATGGGCGTCGAGCCCTTCCTCGTCTCCAGCGCGGTGCGCGCCTTCTTCGCGCAGCGTCTCGTGCGCAAGCTCTGCCCGCTCTGCAAGACGCCGACCCAGGTGGAGGAGCCTTATCTCAAATCCATCGGCTTCCCCTCGCATGTGCGCGGCCAGATCATGCGGGCTGTCGGCTGCGACGCCTGCCGTGGCAGCGGCTTCCAGGGCCGTCTCTCCATTTACGAGGTCGTGCTCGTCACCCACGCCTTGCAGCATCTCATCAACAGCCGCGCTCATCCCGCTGAGTTCCACAAACAGGCGCTCAAGGACGGCTACATCCCCATGCGCGGCTACGGCTTCCAAAAAGTGCTCAGCGGCGAGACGACCATCGAGGAAGTGCTCTCCGTCACCGCCGCATCCGACCGCCAGCACAATCCGCAAACCACCACCATCGCCGCTCCCACGCGTCTGGCCGCCTAACCATTCGTCATTCGACATTCTGATTTCGTCATTCGCCTCATGCCCACCTTCGTTTACAGCGCCCATGGCCCCTCCGGTGTCGTCACCGGGGAGCTGACCGCGTCGGATCGCGGCGAGGCTTTTGCGCTGCTGGGCAAAAAGAAGATTCAGCCCATCAAGCTTGAGATCGCGGGAGATGCCAAATCGGCGGCCAAAGCCATCGCGAAGGGCAAAGTGGCTTCCGAGACGATCACCGGCCCTATCAAGCTCAAGCTCGCGCAGGTTGTCCTCTTCATCGAAGAACTCGCCGATCTCGTTGGCGCGGGCATCCAGCTCGAACCGGCGCTGGCCACGATGGAGCGCCGCCGGGAGCTCTCGGGCATCAAAACGCTCGCCAGTGTCCTGCGCGGCAAAGTGCGCGATGGCATGTCGTTCTCGAAGGCCGTCGCCGCCACCAGCCCCAGCTTTGGCAATTTGTTCTGCGCACTCGTCTCCGCCGGCGAGGCCAGCGGTTCGATGAGCACTATTTTGAAGCGCCAGGCGCAGTACATGCGCTCCTTGCAGGCGCTGCGGTCGAAAGTGCTCTCCGCGCTGCTGTATCCCGCGTTTCTCATCGTCGCCGCCATTGGCGTCACGCTGCTGTTTGTCGTCTATCTCATTCCGAAGCTCACCGAGATGCTCGACTCGACCGGTGGTTCGCTGCCGCTGGCCGCGCAGATCATTTTGAAGGTCAGCGACACCTTCAAGGCAACGTGGTGGATGATGCTCA
>DNXB01000464.1 GCA_003506995.1 Verrucomicrobiales bacterium | reverse complement strand
CCGCGCCGTCGTAGATGCTCTCGCCAATGCGCGGCTTCAAGACGCGGATGATGGCGCGCTCAAGCGGACGCGGGGTGTAATACTCCCCGCCATTCCGCCCGGCATTCCCCATGTTCTTGATCTTGGCCTCATACAGATGAGACAGCTCATGCTTTTCCGTCTGCGACCCGAACCTCAGCTCGTCAATCGCGTCAATGATGTCGCGCAGATTGTACCCGCTCTGAATGCGGTTTTTGATCTCCCCAAAAATCTCCCCGATCTTGTATTCGAGGGTGTTTGGCCCGGTGGCCTTGGCCTTGAAGCCGTGCAGGTAGGGGAAGAGCCGCGCATTCACGAACTGGATCAGGTCATCGCCCGTCAGCGCGGTGTTGTGGTCAATTTTGCCGTCCTTGCCTTTGGGCGCGGCCCAGGCCTCCCAGCGGTAGGGCGCGTCGAGGATTTGGGTGTATTTCTTGCCGCCGAGCGCGGCCTCGGTGGCCTTGTCCTGCTCCAGGGCATCCAGGTATTTCAGAAACAGCAGCCAGNNTGCTCGGTGTAGTCCAGCTCGCTGGTGCAGCCAGCGTCCTTCCAGAGGACGTCGTCGATGTTTTTGAAGGCTTGTTCGAACATGGGGCGGCGATGAAAGCGGGGGAAGCGGCCCGAGGCAAGGACGACATCCGCGCCGGGTGGCCTCCCAGAGCTTCGCAGTTGCCTTGCGCCGGTATCTGCTGACTATCCCGCGCCCCTTTTATCCCCCGATGTTCTCCTCCCTCACCGAAAAACTCGAGCTCGCCTTCAAAAAGCTGCGCGGCCAGGCCCGCATCAGCGAATCCAACGTCACCGACGCCATGCAGGACATCCGCATGGCCTTGCTGGAGGCGGATGTGGATTTCAAGGTGGCGAAGGAACTCGTCGAGGCCGTCAAAGCGCAGTCCGTGGGCGCGGAGGTGCTGCGCAGTGTTTCCCCCGGCCAGCAGATCGTCAAAATCTTCCATGACGAGCTGGTGAAGATCCTCGGCGAGGCGGTGGCGCTCAACGTTGATCCGCCGCAGCGCATTTTGATGGCCGGCCTCAACGGCGCGGGCAAGACGACCACTTCCGCGAAGCTCGCCAGTTGGCTCAAGAAGCAGGGCCGCCGCCCGCTGCTCCTCGCGCTCGATTTGTACCGTCCTGCCGCCATCAAGCAGCTCCAGGTGCTCGGCCAGCAGCTCAATGTGCCGGTGTTTGCCCCGGCGGAAGGCGAGACTGATCCGGTGAAGGCCGCGAAGGCCTCGCTGATCTGGCTGAAGGAGCAGGGCAGCGGCGTGGCGATCTTCGACACCGCCGGTCGGCAGGATCTCGATGAGGAACTGCTCGCCGAGCTGAAAAAAGTCCGCGAGATCGTGCAGCCGAACGAAATTCTGCTCGTGGCCGATGCCGCCACCGGCCAGCAGGCCGTGAGCGTGGCGCAGAAGTTCAACGACGCCGTCGGCATCACCGGCCTGATCATGACGAAGCTCGATGGCGACGCGCGTGGCGGCGCCTTGCTCTCCATGCGCCAGGTCACGGGCCGTCCGGTGAAATTCCTCGGTGTGGGCGAAAAGATCGAGCAGCTCGAAGTCTTCCACCCGGACCGCATGGCTCAGCGCATCCTCGACATGGGCGATGTCGTCAGCCTCGTGGAAAAAGCCGCCGAGGAGATCGACGAGAAGGAGGCCATGAAGCTGGCCGAGCGCATGCAGAGCAACAAATTCGACTTCAACGACATGCTCCAGCAGATGCGCATGATGAAGAAGCTCACCTCCGGCGGCGGCATGGGCGGCCTGCTGGGCATGCTGCCCGGCATGAGCAAGATGAAGGACGCCATCGGCCCCGACGCCGACAAGAAGATGAAGCACACCGAGGCGCTGATCCTGTCCATGACCCCGAAGGAGCGCCAGCGCCCCGAGATCATCAACGGCCAGCGCCGCAAGCGCATCTGCAACGGCGCGGGCCGTCCCGTGATGGAGATGAACCAGCTCCTCAAGCAGTTTGAGATGATGAAGAAGATGATGAAAAACCAGGGAGCGATGATGCAGATGGCCAACGCCATGATGGGCGGCGCGGGCGGAGGCGGCGGCATGGGCGGTCTCGGTGGCCTGCTCGGCGGACTCGGGGGTGGCGGCAAGATGCCGAAGCTGCCGCCGGGCATGAAGTTCCCTGGCAAATTCTAATCCGCAGCCGCAATGACGAATGACAAATGCAGAATGACGAAAAAATTCCGAAGCCTCACGCCTGAGTCTGCTGCCCATTCTGCATTCGTCATTCCACATTCGTCATTTTAATCCTCCCACAGTTCTCGAATGTCCCAAAACCCAACATCCCCTTTCCGCATCGGAGTCGCCGGCGTCGGCGCCATTGGCAAAAATCACGCGCGCATCATGGCGGAGATCGCCGCGATGAGCGATGGAGCGATCACCTTCGCCGGTGTGTATGACGCTGATCCCGCCCGCGCCGCCGAGTTTGCCGCCCAGTATCAAACACACGCTGCCAGCGACCTGGAGGACTTCGCCAAGCGCGTCGATGCGGCCACAGTGGCCGTGCCGACCATTTTTCATCGCAAGGTGGCCGAGCCGCTCATGCAGAACGGCATTCATGTGATGGTGGAGAAGCCGATCAGCGAGTCCTACGCCGAGGCGCAGGCATTGATCGAGCTGGCGAAGGCGAAGAGCGTCATTTTGCAGGTCGGGCACATCGAGCGCTTCAATCCGGTGCTGCGCCAGCTTGAGGAGCGCATGGACAACCCGCGTTTCATCGAGGCGCACCGTCTTTCGCCCTTTCCGAACCGCAGCATGGACATTGGCGTCGTGCTGGACGTGATGATCCACGATATCGAGATCGTGCTGCATCTGGTGAAGTCCGAGCTTATCCAGGTCGATGCCGTGGGCATTCCGGTGCTGACCAAGCGTGAGGACATCGCCAACGCGCGTATGAAATTTGCCAACGGCTGCATCGCCAACATCACCGCCAGCCGCATCAGCCCGGAGAAGATGCGCAAAATTCGCGTCTTCCAGAGCGAGAGCTATCTCAGCCTCGATTACCAGGAGCAGAGCGGCTGGATCTACCGCAAGGACGGCATGCAGATCGTGCGCGAAGCCGTTGAGGTCGAAAAAGACGAGCCGCTGAAGCTGGAGATCGCCGCTTTCGTCGAATGCGCCCGCCATGGCCGCCGCCCGGTCGTCACCGGCCAGGAAGGCGCGGAGGCGGTGCGCATCGCGCTGGAGATCACGGACCAGATCGAGCGCAATGCCTCGCTGGGCACGAAGTGAGCCTCGCCATGGGGCATTGTTACTTCGGCGGCGTGGTGGCTTCCTTGGCCGCCTTCTTCTTGATCGCTGCCGCCCTGAGAGCCTCCGCCGCATTTTGATCGGCGATCTTTTTGTCCGCCGCGACTCGTACCGCGATGGCTTTTTGATCCGCTTCAAGCTGCGCGGCTGTTTTGGCCTGGGCCTCCGCTGTCTTTTTACCGCATGAGGTCACGCCGCAAGCGAACAGTCCCAGGATCAGCAGGATTGGAATGGTGTGTCGTTTCATTAGTGAGGGCATCATGCGATGGTTTCACGACGGATGACAGGTGGGTCTTCACCCCATGGCGGGGGACGGCCGCATGACGCAATATCCGCCTGCGCGTTCCATCACCGGGTGAAGCCGCACCAACCAAAGCACACCATGAAACTCACCGCCTTCGCACTCCTCGCCCTCACCACTCTCGCTGTCAGCAGTT
>DNXB01000623.1 GCA_003506995.1 Verrucomicrobiales bacterium | reverse complement strand
CAGATCGCCCACGCCATGGAGTTCCAGCTCCAGCAGGCCGGTGCGCGGCTCGACATCGGCGGTCTGCCCGACTGCCGTGGCGACGCCACGCAGATCAACCAGGTCTTCTCCAACCTCCTCGACAACGCGATCAAGTATCTCGACCCCGCGCGGCCGGGGCGCATCCGTGTGAGCGGGCGGGTGGAGGGGGCGCAGGTGATTTATGAGGTGAGTGACAACGGCATCGGCATCGCACCCGCACACCAGCAGAAGGCCTTCGAGATTTTTCACCGGCTGAACCCTGCGCACAGCAATGGCGAAGGCCTCGGTCTCACGATTGCCCAGCGCATCCTGGAGAGAATGGACGGGAAAATCTGGGTCGAGTCCGTCGCCAGCGAAGGCAGCACTTTTTTTGTCAGCTTGCCAGCCATGTCCAACAAGACTAGACGATGAGCATGACGCAGGAAGTAGTGATCATCATCGCGGAAGACGACGCCGGCCACGCCCGGCTCATCGAGAAAAACTTGGGGCGGGTGGGGTTGCACAACCCCGTTCAATTCTTCGAGAACGGCCAGGAGGTGCTCGACTTCCTCTTCCGTCGCGGTCCCGGCCCGCACCGTTTGAGCAACACGGCCTACCTGCTGATGCTGGACATCCGCATGCCGAAGGTGGACGGCGTGGAGACGCTGCGGCAGGTCAAGGAAGACGATTCCTTGCGCAAGCTGCCCGTCATCATGCTCANNTCCGCATGCCCAAGGTGGACGGCATCGAGGTCCTCCGCCGCCTCAAATCCGACCCGCAGCTCCGCAAGCTGCCCGTCATCATGCTCACCACCACGGATGATCCGCGCGAGATCCAGCGCTGCCACCTGCTGGGTTGCAACAGCTACATCGTCAAGCCGGTGGACTACGACAAGTTCGCCGAGGCCATCAAGCAGCTCGGCATGTTTGTGTCCCTGGTCCAGGTGCCTGAGATCAATGGTATGCCCTGACCACGCCATGTCCGCCACGCATCCGCCTGTCACGATCCTTGTGGTGGATGATGATCCGGGGCTGACGCGTTTGATCGAGCGCGAGCTCCGGCGGGAAGGCTATCAAACCGCCGCCGCCGGTTCCGGCGCTGAGGCCACCGGCTGGTTGCAGCAGCACCGGGCGGACCTGCTGCTGCTCGATTTAAAACTGCCGGACATCGAGGGCCCGGCGCTCATCGAGGCGATGGCAGCCATGGGCCGCTCCGTGCCCTTCATCATCATCACCGGCCAGGGAGACGAGCGCGTGGCCGTGGACATGATGAAGCGCGGCGCGCTCGATTATCTGGTCAAGGACGTGAACTTCATCGAGTTCGTGCCCACGGTGGTCCGGCGCGCGCTGTCGCAACTGGACAAGGAACAACGCCTCGCCGCCGCTGAAGACGACCGCCAGCGGCTGGAGCGGGAAATCCTCCAGATCAGCGAGCGTGAGCAGCAGCGCATCGGCCGGGATTTGCATGATGATCTGGGCCAGCAGCTCGCGGGCATCTGGCTGTTCAGCGACCTGTTGAAAACGAGCCTGGTGGAGCAGGGGTCGCCCGAGGTGGAAAGCGCCGACAAGATCACCACGCTCCTCAAAGATGCCCTGGGGCTGACGCGTTCGCTCGCGCGCGGGCTGCATCCTGTGGCGGTGCAGGCGGGCGGACTCGTCGCCGCGCTGGATGAGCTGGCCACGCGCACCAGCGACATGTTCCGCATCGACTGCCGGAGCCAGTGCCCGCCATCCATCGACATGGACAACACCACGGCCACGCATCTTTACCGCATCGCGCAGGAGGCGGTGACCAACGCGGTCAAGCATGGCCTGGCGAAGGAGATCGACATTGAACTCTCCACCAACCCCCATCACACCGTGCTTTCCGTGAAGGATCAGGGCAAGGGCAAGGGCAAGGGCAAGGGCATCGCCGAGCCGGACCCCAAACACCGTGGCATGGGCCTGCGCATCATGAGCTACCGCGCTGACATCATTGGCGGCATTCTTGACATCCAACGCCATCCATCCGGCATCGGCACCACCGTTGTCTGCACCATTCCAACTCCGCATCCGCAACCCGCCACCATTCCCACCCATGGCTAAAAAAGCATCCGGTCCGCCGGCCAAAAAAGTGTTCATCGTCGATGACCACCCCGTGTTCCGCGACGGACTCGTCCGCATCGCTTCAGCAATCCCCGGCCTCGTCGTCTGTGGCGAGGCCGACAACGCCAAAGACGCCTTTGCCGCGATCTCGAAGCTGAATCCGGATCTCGTGCTCATGGACATCAACCTGCCCGGCAAGAGCGGGCTGGAACTGCTGCAGGACGTTCACGCCATGCGGCCTGAACTCTCCGTGCTGGTGATCTCCATGCATGACGAGCAGCTTTATGCCGAACGGGTGCTGCGTGCCGGCGGGCGTGGCTACATCATGAAGCAGGAAGGCCCGGACAAGATGCGGGATGCCATCACCAAGGTGCTCAACGGGCAGGTGTATGCCAGCGAGCGCACGGCGGCGGCCATCCTCGACGCGCTCTCCCGCCCGCGCTCCTCCACCAGCACTTCGACTTTGGGGAAACTCACGGACCGCGAACTCGAAATCCTGCGCCTCACCGGCCAGGGCAAGGACAACCGCGCGATCGCCCAGGAACTGCACATCAGCCTCAAGACCGTGGACACGCATCGCGGCCACATCAAAGAGAAGCTCGGGCTGAAGAACGGCACGGAACTCATTCACTACGCCGTGCGCTGGGTGGGGGAGCAGGTGTGATGCGCTGCTACTTCTTTTTGGTCTTTGCTGCGTGCCTGGCTTTGATGAGCCAGACCAAGGCGCATGCTGAAGCGCCCGTCGAAGCGGTGACGTTCACTCTTGAGCCCGGCGTCCTCTACGTGCCGCTGCATGAGGCGGCGCAGCAGCTTCACTGGGAGGTGCGGCGCGATGAGGCCGGGCGGTGCGTTCAACTGCATGAGTTTGCCGTGCCCGCCGGTTCACTGCGGCATCTCATCGACGGCACGGAACTGATCCGCACGGGCGATCTGCAACTGGCGGGCGCGAGGCACACCATCCGTGAGGAAGACGGCCGCATGATGATCTGGCGGGGCTTTCACCGCTTCACCTTGATCGTCAGCCCGAAGCAGGTGGAGGTCAGTCTGGCCAAGCGGCAACTGCGTGGCTGGCAGGGCGGCCGCCTGGTGCTGCAAACCCGGATCAGCTCCGGTCGCAATGGCCGCACTCCGGCTGGTAATTTCACCGCCGGTCCGTTCCGGTCCAGAATGCATTACTCGAAGCTCTATCACAACGCCCCGATGCCATGGAGCGTGCAAATCCACGGCCACGTCTTCATTCACGGCTTCACCTCCGTGCCAGACTACCCCGCCTCGCATGGCTGCATCCGTCTGCCGCTGGACGGCGGCAATCCCGCCAAATTTTTCTACGAGTGGATCGACAACGGCAGCCCCGTCCGCGTGGTGCGGAACTGATGACTGGTTAAGGCGGGGTCATCTCAGCCATTGGCTGAGATGCCTCGGGAGGGTCTCCCCATTGTTCGTGCCCGCCCGCCTTCTAGCATCGGGCACATGAGAACTGACGAACGACACCACCCGCTGCGCAAGCCCATGAACCTCGTTCTCAAGCATCGGCATGCGCCGACACATCGAACCAAGACCGGGATGCCGCAGAGAAGAGTTCCTCCTCCGATCAAACCGCAGGCGGAAGCCCCCGACATGGCGCCTCCGCCGCAAATCGGGCACGAACGTCCGGATGACCACCGCAACGGGGCGAATCTCGCGCGGAGCATTGCCAGTGATGAAGCGGCGGACTGCCTCATCATGTCCATTGAAGTGCCGGCGCCATTCCCCCTGGCATACGAGATGTGGACCAAGTTTGACCTGCCCTATTTCATGAAGGGCACGAGCGTCCCCGAGTATTTCGACGGCGGCCGCATGACCTGGCTTGTTCGAACCCTGTTCGATCAATTTGCGTGGCAGGCGAATGCCTGTGAGGTGGAGCCGTTTGAGCGCATCGCCTGGAAGAGCCTGCTTGGAGCACCCCGCCCCAACTTTGGCTCGGTGAGCTTTGACCCCATCAACGACCACCGGACCTGGGTCATCGTCCAGGTCGGTTTCGACATGAGCGGCATCCACCAATGGCTTGGCAGTCCGCTGCCTTCGATCAGCCAGTCACTCGAGCGGAGCCTGCTGCGCTTTCACGATTTCCTGACCATTCTGACTCAGCGTGAGGAGAAACTTCCGCCCGCCGCCGTATGAACCCGGACTGTCAGCTTGCCACAGGCCGCCCTGCAGCCAGCCGTGAAGACGGCAGGCCAACGTACCGGAACTTCCTGATCATCGCCCCGGATCCAGACGACGGCACTGATCTGCCCGACGGGCAGGTGCAGGCACTGGCACGCCATCTCAACCAGAATGGTTTTGCCTATGTGGCCCGTCGTGGCCAGAAGGAAATGGAGGATGATTCGTCTGGAGTCCGCTATCTGCCGCTCGGGGAGGATCTGCCCTCATTTGGCTTGATGTCAGTGGTGATTGTCCTGCGTGATCCGGCATGGGCGAAGCGTGCGGCGACCGCCTATCCGGGCGCGGATGTCTTTCTTCTGGAACCCCGTCCGCGTGCATTCGGCTGCGGCTGACTTTTCGTCTGCGTTGCCAATGCCAGGGGAAACGCGGTCATTCCGGTGGTCTCAATGAGGTCAGGGTAGCGTTTTTGCAGGTGTTTCCAGAACGCGTTCAAATCGCGGTAATCCTGCAGCCAGCGCAGCAGCAAAAGGTCCATCACCGCGCCTTCCGTCCAGTCCAGCGTTTGGGTGAAACCCGTCACCAGCGCCACCTGTGTCTCGGTGACGAAGCGTGTCAGCCGTTCTTCATCGGCCTGCACCGTGCTGCAACTCGCAAAATGCACCACCCATCCGGCAAACTTTCTGCCCATCATGGTGGCCAGGCTGTCGAGCGAGACAACCACATGTTTCGCCAGCTCGATCTTCCCGGGATCCCCGTGGAAGGCCAGCACCAGGATGCCATAGGATTTCTTGCGACTGACGAGGCCCAGGTTGTGCCGCAACTCTGCCTTGGTGTTGCAGGTGAGGTAGATGAACTTCGTGCTCGTGGTCCGTGCCGTCAGTTCCAGGATGGGCAGCACGCTCAAACGGTTCTCCAGCTCCTCGGTCCACAGGGCTTCGAGGCAGACGATGTTTTTGAGATAGAGCGGAACACGAGGCATGATGACAGCCGGTAACAACCGGGAGGGTTGAAGCAGTCTATCATACAGATGATTCCCTGCCGATGTTCTGAGACAATGTCAGCCGTTTGCTGAGAAACGCAGAGAGACTCTGCCCATTGTCAGTTTTTTCGCGCCTCGGCACTCTCGCCGTCATGCAACTGATCGCATCATCATCCACGCCACGCAGGCAGGACGTCCGGGCATCCAAACCCGCCTTCTCTGTCGTCGCCATTCATGACGGCTTCTTTGCAGGCATTCGCGCGCAGGAGGCCTTGGAATGGCTGAAGCACACCCTGGGTTCTGAGCTGCGGGTCCGTCCCGTTTCGTGGAGCTTTGAGAACCTGGAAAGGCTGGACGTGCGCTCCCTTTCCATCCGTGCGGCCGCGGCGGCGGATATGCTCATCGTCTCCGCCTCGGACGTGACGCCGCTGCCAGATCACATCAAGCAATGGCTGGGTTCCAGTCTTGCGGAGCAGCGGGAGACACGCCCGATGCTGGTCGCCCTGCATGATGAGAAAATGGAGTTCGACTGCACCCAGGGGCCGCTCTGCAAGCATCTGAAGCGGGTGGCAGACGCCTGGCAGACTGAATTCATGTGCAATGAGGATTTTAATCAGCGCCTGGACCTCGATTTTGCCACGCAGCTCATCCGCCACAAAAGCCAGGGCTCATTCCACCGGGAGGAGCCCTTCGGGCGGGAGTTCTACTCCGCTCCACGCTGCTGGGGCATCAACGGCTGATTTCACTTCCCCCTAATAAACACACTCCTATGAACCATATACCGCCCCACCGAACAGAGCACCGTTTTGAAGAAACCAGCATGCTTGCCTATCACCTCTGGCAGCAGGCGCATTGTCCTCCAGGCGAGGATCTCAAATTCTGGCTGCAAGCCGAGGAACAGCTTTTTGGCAAACGCGGCCAGCAACCCGCCGCCAATGCCAGACTGGCTGGAACTGCCCAAGCTGTGGCCAAGCGTGCCACCGCATCCACACCCGCTGGCAATGGATCGAGCAAAAGCCAGCCTGGGAACGCCAAAAAACCGGCACGGGCCCGCTGAACCTTGCCCCCCTTGCTCCATTCACGAATCTCCTGTGCCGTTGCCAAGGCGGGGCGGCTTTCACCGGCTCAAGAACCCAATCCGCCAACCCAACCAAAAAAAATCAAACAACATGAGCGCATTAACAACCTGGAATCCCCTCCGTGAATTTGGCAGCCTGGAGAACCGCCTCGAACGTCTCTTTGGCGCGAACTTCCCCTCAAGAAACGGGGAGAAAGAAGCCATGACCGTCGCCCAATGGACGCCCTTGGTGGACATCAGCGAGGACGCCAATGAATACCTCGTCAAAGCCGAGCTGCCGGAGCTGAAGAAGGAGGACGTGAAGGTCAGCGTGGAGAACGGCGAGCTCACCATCTCCGGCGAGCGCAAGAGCGAGAAGGAGGAGAAGGGAAAGAAGTTCCACCGCATCGAGCGCTCGTATGGCAGCTTTCTGCGCAGTTTCACCCTGCCTGAAGCCGTCAGCGGCGACAAAGTCTCAGCCGAGTTCAAGGACGGCATGCTGACGGTGCATCTGCCCAAGGATGAAAAGGCCAAGCCGAAAACCATTGAGGTCAAGGTGCAGTAGGCCGCGAAAAAACTTAATGATGGGGCCATGGGGCGGAGACGGCCGGGTTCGAGGTCGCCTGCCGATTTTCCTCCGTGAATTCCATGCCCCATCATTTTGCCCGGCCTGCCGGTGAGCAACGTTCGGAATGGAGAAGCATCATGAAAACACCAACATCAGTTCCTCCCTCCATGAGCGTGCCAACTCGTTGGTCCTGGCACCACCAACAGCTGCAATCCCTCCGTGATCGCCTGCTGGAACACCGGGACATCCAGATCGCCGAGGTGTCGGAGCCGCTGGAGCCGCACAGCATGGACATGGCCGACAGCGCCACGGATGAGTTCGATTATGACATGGCGCTTGGCATTCTTTCGCAGGAGCAGGATGCCCTCTACGAGGTGGATGCTGCCATCCGCAGGATTCTGGATGGCAAATACGGCATCTGCGAGGAAACCGGCAAACCGATTCCAGCGGCCAGGCTGCGCGCTGTGCCGTGGGCGCGCCACACCCGGGAAGTGGAGGAGCGTCTGGAACAGGAAGGCTGCGTCAGCCGTGCGCACCTGGGCGCAGTTTCATCCATCCGAACCTCCGGCCCGCCCGGCTTGTTGGAAACCGAGGATCCGGAAGACGAGGATATGCTGACTCGTGAAGCGGCCGCCACTGCCCGCCTGACATGAAAACCATCTCTGCAATTTCCAAGAGGGCGTCACGCACGGTGAAGATTTCCGCCGGTTATGTGGAGCTCGAAGGCGAGCTGGAACTTCCCGACCACGCGCCTGGCGTAGTGCTCTTCGCCCACGGCAGCGGCAGCAGCC
>DNXB01000228.1 GCA_003506995.1 Verrucomicrobiales bacterium | reverse complement strand
CCTCCCAGTTCGCCAAGTCGGGCTATTTCTGGATCATCGGATTTCCTCCGAGGTCAGGGTGTCTGAGCCTATTTCGAGATCGCCTCTGGCAGGGCGCGGAGTCAGGTGCGTTCAATTATGCGTTCCAGATCAATATTGTCCGCAGCGTGAGCTGTGACCAGCCTTGGAGTGCTATGGTGCGACAGCCGTAAACACCAGCCGGATGAAGCGCCGGGCCGGATTGCCAGTCGTAAGCGGGTCACGCGCGCGCAGCGTTTGCACCCCCAGTTCATCCGTGATGACCTCCAGAGTCAAGGGATCCCAACTGCCCAGATTGTCGGTGGATTCGGCGGCATAGGTCACGCCCGGCAGATCTTTGGGCCGGGTGAAGTTCAAGGTCAGGCCATTGGCATCACGCACCGGCAGCAGAGCCGGGTCGCGGCTCATGGGATTCATGCCGAGGGCATATTCGACGAGGTTTTTCCACCCATCGCCATCAGGATCGGCGTCATCATCGGCGAGGCCCGCGGTGATCTGCCCTGGGCTGAAGTGCTGGGCGCGCCAGTCGGCGATGGACTGGCCGCGAATGACCAGTGTGCCGGAAGCCGAGCCGGTGTAGTTGGAGTCATTGACCTCGGCCATGACAGCGTAGGTGCCGTGGCTCGTGGGCGCGCTCGCGGAGCCGTTGTAGGTAATGTCGATGGCGAGACCGCCTGGTGAGCTGCTGGCAGTGACAGATCTGGGGGTTCCATCATAGGCTTGCGTCAGTGTCATGCTATCGAGCGTGACGGTGGCAGTCCCTTTGGCAATGGTGATGCTGAAGTCCTGCGTGGCAGCCGTGCCGATGCCATTGCTGGCTGTGACAGTTCCAGTGAACGGACCGCCAGCGGTCGTGGGTGTGCCGGAAATGACGCCTGACGGGTTCAAGCTCAGACCTGCGGGCAATGCTCCTGTAGTGAGGGCAAATCCTGGCGCAGGGGAACCGGTGGCCGTGTACGAGAAACTATAGGCCGTGCCGACAGTGCCGGAAGCCGGTGGCGGGCCATTGGTGAAGGCCGAAGATTGGTTGATGACGATGTTAAACGCCTGCTCCGAGGTTCCCGCGACATTCGTCGCGGTCACCGTGCCGGTAAAAGTTCCGAGCGCGCTCGGTGTGCCGGAAAGGACTCCCGCCGGACTGAGAGTCAGTCCATCGGGCAAGGGGTCGGTGGTGCTGAAGGTGGGCACGGGCGATCCCGTGGCAGTGAACGTGTGGCTGTAAGCGATGCCAAGAACACCTGCTGGCGGGGCGCTGCTGGTGATCAATGGTGTCTGATGCACGGTGATGCTGAAGTCCTGCGTGGCAGCCGTGCCAATGCCGTTGCTGGCAGTCACCGTGCCGGTGAAGGTACCCACCACCGTGGGCGTGCCGGTGATCACCCCCGCGCCGCTCAGGCTCAGGCCAGGTGGCAGCGTGCCCGTGTGTGAAAAGACCGGCGCAGGGAAGCCGGACGCGGTGTAGGCGAAGTTGTAAGCCGTGCCCACCACTGCGGTGCTAGATGGCGGGCCGTTGGTGAAGGCGGGCATCTGGTTCACCGTGACCGTGAAGGTTTGTGCCACGGTGTTGCCATCCAGATCCGTGGCTGTGACGGTCACGTCGGTCTGACCTCCTGAGAGAGCATTGATCTGCACGTTCGTGCCACTGATCGCAGCGCTTGCCACGGCGCTGTTCGTGTTTCCAGTCACCGCATAACTCAAAACGGCCACGGGCGCCGCGGAGGAGATGGACACCACCTTCGTCGTGTCCATGCTGGCGGAGGCGGAGGTCAGCGGCCAGTCCGTCAAAGAGGTGTTGGGTGTTCCATCCACGTTCACGCTGGAATTGACCGTCGGCAGGCCCGCCATGGCATCCGCCACGGTCATGCCGTTCCCCGCCACGCGGGCAAAGGCGGTGAACCCTCCGTTCGCATTCGGACTGCCGCTGTCACGGTCGAGATTGCTGCTGTTGTTGCCCAGGTTCACAAAGAACTGATTCGTGGCGCTGTTCGGGTTGCCCCCGATCTTGGCCATGGCCACGGTGCCGCGCAGATTGGAAATTCCCGGCTCATTGATGGGTGAGGCCTCTGTCGGGATCGATGAGAAATTGTTCGGCTCGGACTGTACTTTGAAGCCCCCCCCTTGAACAATGAATCCCAGAATGGAGCGATGGAACACCGCGCCATTGTAGTTGTTCACAGCGGCGTTGACGTAGCTCAGGAAGTTCGTGACGGTCTCCGGGGTGGCGGAGTTGTAGAGGATGAAGTCCATCGTCCCCAGGTTCGTGACGATGCGCACAGCGGATTCGGAGTCCGGGTCCGAGAACTTGTCTGTGAGAGACACGGAAGTGTTCCCACCTGCGGCGAGCGTCTGTGTCCCGAGTGTTGTGGCAGAGACAGGCGCTGTCGGAGCGCGGATCACACGAAGCTGGAGGGTGTTGCTGGTGATCCAGCCGTTGGCAAAGGTGGCGGACATGGGGCAGTTAAACGCGCCCGTCACAGTGGGTGTGCCCGTGATGGCACCCGTCGAACTATTGAAGGTCAGGCCAGTCGGCAAGCCTGTGATGCTCCACGAAGTTCGGGCCGAGCCGCTGCTAACCACAGCCTGGTAGGAGAACGGTTGATTGTGAAAGATGGGTGGGGCGGTGCCACTGGTAAAGCCGTCCTTCGTCGTCGCGCTGGCGGTGTTGCTGCGTGCTGATTCGATGATGGTGGTGGACTGATAAGCGGCGGCTACCTGGAAATCATACGCCACACCGGCGGTCAGGCCCGTGACGGAATACGTCGTGGCATTTGCCGCAGCGTAGTCGAAGAGCATGTAAGTGCCGCCGCTGCTCGGCCTGAAGTACACAGCATAACCTTCCTCGACAGCAGAGTTGTCGGTCCAACTGAGGTTGACGGCGCTTTCTGAGTCGGCAGTGGCTGACAAGCTGGTGGGTGGTGCTAGCGCTGGAGTGGTGGCGGAAACAACAGATGTGTAAGCAGAAGTGGCCGTAGGACTCGCCGCAGTGCCCTGGAAAGCCCTGACCCGGAAAAAGTAAGTCGTGGAGGGGGGCAGACCACCGCTGATGCCCGTCAAATTGGACGATGTATTGCCCCAAGTTGAAAAAGGGCCTCCAGCGGCTGTGGCGATTTCTGCGATATAGCCCGACTCAGAAGATGAATTGTCGGTCCACATGAACAAAACGGTGCCATCAGCATTAGCTTTGGTCAGAGGGGTGTTTGGGGCGTTGAACGGTACGTTAAACGTCAGGTTGACGGAGTTGGAGAGAGAAGATCCGCCGCCATTTGTCGCCCTGATCTGAACTACAGCTGTGTTCCAACCGGTTAGGCCTGTAAACGAGATGCCAATCGTTCCTGTGCCCGCACTGCTTCCCAAGCTGGCAGGAGTTTGGGAAGTTCCATTGACGCTGTAAACAAGCTCGAAGCTTGTTTCGTCCGTTGAATTATCGTCCCAAGTAATTCCAAGGCTAGTGCTGCTCAGGACCGAGCCTCGTAGATTCGTCGGCGCGTTCGGTGCCGCTAGGGCGGCGGTGGTGAAGGTCAGCAGCAGGATGGGCAGCAGCAGCGGCAGGCCGGAAAAGCGAAAACACATGGTGGGGGCAAAAAGGGCGCGAGTAATAGCAGAGGGCAGCCATAGACGCCACTCAAAGAACTCTCGTTCAACCCGCTGGCTGTAAATTGTTTCCCCGGTCCCCCTGAATTTCAGGCCAGGGCGGCATGAAACACGAGTTCCTCCTCCACATTCTTGAACCGCGCCCGGATGAGCATCCGCAGCCGCTGTCTGGCCCGGTGCAGCGCCACACGCATGCGCCCGTCGCGCGGGCGCTCTCCCCGGCCACCCTCGGTCACGCTTCGTTCCAGGCAGCCCCACACCTCCACCCGCCCCTGCGCACTCAGTTCGACGCTGACGCGGGTGAGCGCCTCGTCGATCACGTTTCTGGCCCAGGCGCGGTCCATCTCGGCATCGGGTGCGGCGCGGGTGTCTGCGATGTCGATGTTGTCACCGTTTTCATCGCTCAAGGAGAAGCACACCATGCCGCCGCCACGCCGCAGGCGGGTGCGGTGCCGCCAGCGCTTGATCAGATGCGTGCGCAGTCGTGCCAGGAGGAAGGCGGCCTGCTCATCAGGGTCCGGGATGGCGGCCGCGCGCTCGTGCTGCCCCTGGGCCACGAGCCGGGCAAAAAGTTCCTGCACCGCGTCCTCGGCATCATGGGTTTCACAGCCCTTCGCCCGTGCGAAGGCGCACATGGCGGGCCAGTGGCGGCGGTAGAGCGCGGCGGTGTCGTTCAGGGAGGCGGCGGGGCTGGCTGCAGTGTTCATGCAGGCATTGGAGCCACGCCACATGACAGCCGCCGCCGCGTGAACATTAAAAGGAATTTATCTGCATGCGTGGTGCTGTTCCGGGGATGAAGCTCACGTTGTTCTTCGCGAATCCATGAGTCTTTCCTCGAACACACGCAGCTTCCGCCTTCGTCTGGTCCTGCAGACGACGCTCGTCGCCGGCCTGCTCGTGGCCGCCTTTGGCGCCGCCGCGTGGTGGTACGCGGGCCTGGTGCTTGAGCGCAGCATGAACGACCGCATCACCGCCCCGGCCCAGCGGGTGTGGAGCCGGATCGACCCGCGCACTTCGGATGAGGAGTTCAAACTCATCGCCGACCTTGTCTTCGGCACTTCGCCCGCCCAGGAGTCCACCGCCGTGCTGCTGGTGAAGGAACACCAGCAGGGTCGGACACTCTTTGCCACGCCGAACGCTCCCAAGGATCTCGAATCCCAGTTCCGCGCCCGTTTCCCCACAGCCGAGGAGATCCACCACGCCCCGCCGGATGATTCTCCCGGACGTCAGCCGCCAGGAACACGCAAGCACGGACCGCCGCCGCCGCACGATCCCGAATTCGGCGAAATCCTGGGCCTGCCGCCCGGATTTCCCCTCCGTGGACCCCAAGGCGGTCCTCCGCAGGGTCGCGCCCCGTCCTTCCGCCCGCAGATGCCGATGGTGCGGGAACCGGGAATGTTCACCGCCAGCTCCGGCGGTATCGACTGGCGCTTCGGCGCGTTCAGCAGCCCGGAATATACGCTGTTCATCGGGCTTTCGCTCACGGACTACTACGCAGAGCTGCACCGCATGGCCCGCTGGTTCGCCGTCATGGGTGCGCTGGCGCTCGCCCTGGCCGGTCTCGGCGCGTGGTGGACCTCCAAACGCGCCATGCGCCCGCTGGAGCGCGTTGTCACCACCGCCCAGCGCCTCAATGCCAGTGATCTCGCCGAGCGCATCCCCTTGCAGCGCGATGACGACCACGAGTTCGCCCAGCTCATCGACGTGCTCAACGGCATGATGGAGCGCCTGCAAGCCAGCTTCCAGCAGGCCGCGCGTTTCACCGCCGACGCCTCCCATGAGCTGAAAACACCGCTCGCCGTCATGCTCGCCACGCTGGATGATGCCGTGCGCCATGCCATGCCCGGCAGCGCGGAGCACGAGCGCTTCGTTTCATTGTTTGAAGAGGCGAACCGGCTCAAAAACATCACCCAGAGCCTCCTGCTGCTCTCCCAGGCCGACGCGGGCCGTCTTCCCACCAACCCGGCCGCCTACGATCTCAGCGCCGACCTCTCCCGCCTCATCGAAGATGCGGAAATCCTGTGCGAGCAGGCCGGACTCGCGCTGGAGCATCACATCGAGCCCGGCATCATCATTCACGCCGACCGCTCGCTCATGCGCCAGGTGTTTCAAAACCTCCTCAGCAACGCCGTCAAATACAACCGCCCGCAGGGCCGCGTCACGCTGCGGCTTGCCATTCAGGACACGCAGGCCGTCTTCACCGTCAGCAACACCGGCGCGGCCATCCCGGCCGAAAACCAGTCGCGCCTCTTCGAACGCTTCTTCCGTGGTGACGCCGCCCACAACCGCCGGACTGACGGCTTTGGCCTCGGCCTTAACATCGCCATCGAGCTCGCCCGCGCCAACAGCGCCGAACTGCGGCTAGTCAGCTCCGGGGAGGATGAAACCGAGTTTGAAGTGCGGATGAACGCCGAGCGGCCGGGTTAAGAGGGCTTCAAGCCACGACGAGTTCCACCGGGCAGTGATCGCTGCCATGCACATCATCGCGGATGGCGCATGATTTCAATGCAGGGCGCATTTTTTCGGAGGCGAGCCAGTAATCGAGCCGCCAGCCGATGTTCTTGGCGCGGGCGTCGGGCGTGCGCTGCGTCCACCAGGTGTAGCGGCCGGGATTGGGATCGAACTGGCGGAAGACATCGAGAAAACCGGCGTCGAGATGCCGGGTGAAGCTGGCGCGCTCCTCGTCGCTGAAGCCGGGGTTCATGCGGTTGGACTTCGGATTCGCGAGGTCGATCTCCTGATGCGCGCAGTTGAGATCCCCGCAGGCGATCACGGGCTTTTTCTGCTCCAGCTTCTTCAAATGGGCCCGGTAAGCCTCGTCCCAGGTGAGGCGGTAGCCCAGGCGGGCGAGCTCGGCCTGCGAATTGGGCGTGTACACGTTCACGACATAGAAATCTGGAAACTCGGCGGTGATGAGGCGGCCCTCGCGGTCGTGCTCGGCGATGCCGAGGCCCAGCGTGGTCGTTTGGAAGGGCACACGGCTGAGAATGAGCGTGCCGGAGTAGCCTTTTTTCTCGGCGCTGCTCCAGGCGGCCTGGTAGCCGCCGAACCAGGACAGATCGACCTGCTCCTGCTGCGCCTTGGTTTCCTGGAGGCAGATGACATCGGCATCGCTTGCGGCGAGGTATTCACGAAGGCCTTTGTTGAGCGAGGCGCGGATGCCGTTGACGTTCCAGGTGGTGAGTTTCATGCGGAGGCGGATTGAAGCTCAAAACGGCGAATGGGAAAGGAGGGAATCGGCAAGGTTGCGGACGACGGCCTTCCCGGCTTTGACTGAGGCATGAGCTTCGACCTGCTGGCCCCGCATTACCGCTGGATGGAGCGGCTGTTTGCTGGAGAAAAACTGCAACGCTGCCGCACCGCGTTCCTGGACGCGATTCCAGCGCCTGAGCACGCGCTGGTCTATGGCGAGGGCAACGGACGCTTTCTCATCGAGCTGTGCCGCCGCTTTCCAACGACGCAGGTGACGGTGGTGGAAGCGAGCGCGGTGATGATCACGCTGGCTCAGGCACGACTGCAACGGTCAGGTTTGGAGAACGCGGCGGTGACGTTCGTTCACGCGGACGCGCTCGAATGGCAACCGCCCGCCGCACATTTCGATTTGATCGTCACCTGCTTCTTCCTCGACTGCTTTCGTGAGGATCAGTTGCGGTGTTTGATCCCCCGCATCGCTGGCGCGGTTCGCATGAATGCGCACTGGCTGGTGGCGGATTTTAAAATCGCCGACGCGGGATGGCGTCGGCTGCGCAGCCGACTGATCGTGCGTTTGCTGTATGTGTTTTTTCGCCGCGTGACACGGCTGCCTGCGCGTTCCCTGATGCCGCCAGAGCCGTTTTTATGCGCGGCTGAATTCACGCGCGCGAGGCGTTTGGAGCAGGATCATGGCCTGTTGTTCAGCGACTGCTGGCATCGTGGGGAGAATGCGTCTCAGCCGCATCGCATAACTTGATCATTGGAAGCCAAGATGCGTGGATCATTGCGAAGGCGTGTGTGCTTTGGTTCTCGCATGGACCACAAACCACACTCCCCAAACCGGTGGTTGCTTGCGCTCAGTGTCAGCGCAATCGCAGCCGTGCCTCTCTCCAACGCCAACGCAGGCGCTCCCGTCGCCGCGAAGAATCCCGCGCCAGTCGAGTATGACTGGAAGGCGCACACCATCGCGCCAGTGACGAACCCGATCTTCTTTGAAGATCCGGTGATCCGCTCGGAAATCCGCCCGATTTTCATCTATCACACCATCGACAAGAGTTTCATCACCGGCGGTGGTCATGCCACGCTCTACGCGCTGCAGATCCGCTACGCGCTGACGGACCGCCTCGCCTTCATCGCGACTCAGGACGGCCACTTTGACATCGACTCCCCCGGTCTCGACGTGGACGGCTGGATGGACCTGGCCGCCGGCTTCAAGTACGCGCTGATCGACGACGCGGCGAACCAGTTCATCCTCACGCCTGGTCTCACCTTCCACATCCCGACGGGCGACCGCGAGATCTTCCAGGGCCGTGGTGGCGGCGAGTTCAATCCGTTCGTCTCCTTCATGAAGGGCTTCGGTGATCTGCACTTCACAGGCAATGTCGGCCTGCGCATCCCCGTCACGAACAACGAGCAGAACCTGATGGCCCACTACAGCCTGATGGTCGATTACTACACCTGCCGCTGGTTCATCCCCTTCGCCACGGTGAACTTCTGGACCAACCTCAACGATGGCAACAACATCGGCCTGCGCAGCAACGGCTACGACGTGGTCAACTTCGGGGCGAACAATGTGAACGGTGTGACCCAGGGCACCGTCGGCGTCGGCTTCCGCAGCCGCATCCATGACAACATCGATCTCGGCTTCGCCTATGAGATCGCCATGATCCGTCCTTACGGGCTCACGAACAATCGCGTGACCGTGGACATGTGCATCCGCTTCTGAGTTTCAGGGCAGAGTTTCGTTAGTCGGGTTTAGGTGTGAAACGCACGGGGACGAAAGTTCCCGTGCGTTTCTGTTGTTGTTCATGCCTCCGCCTGCATCTTGGCGGCCCTGACCTCATGAAATCCACCCACCTCTCCCACGCAGCCGCCGTGCTGGCGCTCGCCCTCAGTCTGCCCGCCGCCGCGCAGGAAAAACCGCAGGAACCGGTGGTGCCGACCGAAATCGTCGAGTTGAACGGCTTTGGCAGCGACGAGCCTGTCGAACGCGCGGACGAGCCGACGCGTGGCGTCATCAAGGTGAGTCTGGAGGAACTGCAGCACATGCCCGCCGCGCACTGGGAGCAGTATGACTGCACAAAGTTCACCGCGAAGCGCTGGGGCAAGTATGAGGTGCGTCTCACTTACACACTGCGGCATGCCAACCTCGGCTCGCAGTTCCGTTTCGGTGACAAGTCGCTGAAAAAGAACCTCACGGCCTCCAGCCAGCCCAGGACGGCTGTGTACGGCGAGGTGTACATCGAAAAGCCCGGCACTTATCCCTTCGTGCTCTACATCGCCGCCACCGGCGCGGAGTCCGGTCTGAAAATTCAAGAGATCACCTTCGTGCCCGCGCCGGAAGGCCCCGCCCCGGAGCCGGCGGCAGATGGCAGCCTCGTGCTGGAGGCCAAAAGCGCCACGACCTGGTCTGAAACGATGCGCTACGAGCCGAAAGCCGAGAAAAACTGCCTCGGCTTCTGGAGCGATGAAAACGACTTCGCCGAGTGGAATTTCGACATCGCCAAGCCCGGCCGTTACAAGGTGGCCGTGGTGCATGGCTGCGCCAGCGGCAACGAGGGCAGCGAGGTGGCGGTGAAACACAACGGCCAGGAGTTGAAGTTCACCACGCAGGACACCGGCGGCTTCCAAAAGTGGAAGGAAGTGTCCGTGGGCGAGATCGAGATCAAAACCGCCGGCCCGCAGCGCCTCGTGATTGATCCGGTGAACAAGGTCAAAACGGCCGTGCTGGACGTTCACAAGGTCGTGCTCACGCCCGCAGGTTAAAACGAATGCATGGACTGCTCCCGCACGCCCACCCGTGATCCGGAGACCTGGCTGGACCTCGCGCCGGAGTTCTCGCAGGCCATGGCGCGGCAGGTGCGGGCCTGGATTCAGCGCTGGGAGCCGGACCTCACCGAGTCCATCAAGTGGCACATGCTGTGTTTCAGCGGGCGGAAGCTCGTCTGCGGCCTCAGCGCCTGCCAGAAGCACCTCGGCATCAGCTTTTTTCGCGGCACGGAGCTGCGGGAGATCACGAAGCTGTTCGCAGGCGGCGAGGCAAACACGAGCATTCAAAGCATCCGCGTCACCAGGCCGGATCAACTCAATGCGCAGGCGTTTCGACGGCTGCTGCACGCGGCGGTGGCCCTGGATGCTGATGAATCATCCAAACCTCCGCCAGCCAAACAACGCGAGGAATGGCCGATGCCAACCGTGCTGGCGAAAGCGCTGAAACAGGACCAAAAAGCCGCCGCGTTCTTCCAATCCCTCAAACCGACCTATCAGCGCGAGTACAAAGTCTGGATCAGCACCGCGAAGCAGGAGGAAACCATTCAGCGCCGGTTGAACGAAACCATCCGCGCACTGGCCGCAGGAAAAAAGTGGATCCAGCGGCGCAAGGCGTGATCGGTGGGTCCATGCATGGCGTTAGCGATCTCTCTTGCACAACCCCTCACCCCAATCTCTCCCCGAAGGTTATTTCACAGCATCCACTTCAGGGGCGGGTAGGCGGTTGTCCAGGACCGTCTTGTCTCGCCTTGTGTTGTCGTTGGCTGGGCATGGCGTTCAGTGGGGCAGGCCAGTCTATGACTCGGGCCACTCCCCTTCCGGCAGTTGGAGTCGTGCCATAAAATCATTGTATAGGCTGCCTTCATCACCGTCACGAAACGGTTCGATCTCGAACTGTTCAAGAACCTTCAACGCCGAAAAGTTCCCGGCCGTGACCTTCAAGAGCACCCAGGTCGAGGGCGGCGGCGAGGTCTTCAAAGTGACCGGCGATTTCACCCTGCTCGGCGTGACCAAGTCCATCACCGTGGATTTCAAGCGCGGCAAGGAAGGCAAAGGCATGGAGGGCGAGATCCGTGGTGGCGGCGAGACCCGCTTCACCCTCAAGCGCAGCGACTACGGCATGACCTTCATGCCGGACATGCTCGGCGACGAGGTCAGCCTCCTGATCAGCGTGGAAGGCATCAAGCAGTAAGCCCTCTCCTCCCGCCCGGCATCGAACTCGCCTGCGGCGTCATCACCGATGATGAGCATGACCTCGCCTTCCTGCAAAAGAACACGCCGCTCTGGCCGGTGATGGTCGCGGAGTGAAGCGGGCTTCAGGGGACCAGCGCTTGGTGGCCCGTCTCCGCTTCTCCAACTCTCCAACTCTCCTCGACTCCGAGTCCGTCATTCATTCGACATTCTGCATTCCTCATTCTGCATTCGGCATTGCCTCCGCATCCATTCCCAGCTTGGATGCTGTAGCCGCCACGGCAAAATCCCGAATGCCCACCGAAGCTGACACCTGCCGCACGCATGTGATCCCTCTGCTACAAGCGGCGGGATGGGATTCAGACCCTCATAGCATCGCGGAGCAGCGCACGATCACGGACGGGCGCATCGTGCCGGTGGGGCATGGGTTCATGCGCAAGCCGCCGAAGCGCGTGGATTTCCTGCTGCGCTTCACGCGGGATTTTCCGCTCGCGGTCGTGGAGGCGAAAGCAGCCCATCAGCACGCCGCAGCCGGGTTGCAGCAGGCGAAGCTGTATGCGGAAATGCTGGGCCTCATGTTTGCCTATGCCACGAACGGGCAGGAGATCATCGAGTTCGATTACTTCACCGGCCTGGAGCGGGATCTGACTGCTTATCCCACGCCGCAGGAACTGTGGCAGCGTTATCGGGCAGGGAAGGGGCTATCATCCGAGGAGATCGTGCAGCGCCTGCTCACGCCCTTCAATCACAGCGTTGGCAAAGGCGAGCGTTACTACCACCGCATCGCCGTGAACCGCACGGTGGAGGCGGTGCTCAAGGGCGACTCGCGTATCTTGCTGACGATGGCCACTGGCACGGGCAAGACCGCCGTGGCCTTTCAAATCTGCTGGAAGCTCTGGAACGCGCGCTGGAACCGCACCGGCGAGCATCGGCGGCCGAAGATTCTCTACCTCGCGGATCGCAACATCCTCGTCGATCAGCCGAAGGACGGCATCTTCGCCGCGTTTGGCGATGCACGGGCCAAGATCGAATCCGGCGAAGTGGTGAAAAGCCGCGAGATGTATTTTGCCATTTATCAGGCTCTCGCCGAGGACGAGCGACGCGAGGGATTGTTCAGGGCCTTCACGCCCGATTTCTTCGACCTCATCATCGTCGATGAGTGCCATCGCGGCAGCGCGCGGGATGACAGCTCATGGCGCNNTGCGCCAGGGCATCGAGGACGGCTTCCTCGCGCCGTATCGCGTGCATCGCATCATCACCGAGTGGGATGCCGCTGGCTGGCGGCCCACGCAGGGCGATCTCGACCGTTACGGCAGGCCCATCCCGGATGACGAATACCAGACGAAGGATTTCGAGCGCATCGTCTCCCTCCGCGCCCGCACTCAGGCCATCGCCACGCATCTCACCGCCTTCTTGAGGAAGACCGACCGCTTTGCCAAGACCCTCGTCTTCTGTGTCGATCAAGAGCACGCCAGCGAGATGCGCCAGGCCTTGAGCAATCTGAATGCTGATCTCGTGGCGCAGCATCCCGACTATGTTTGTCGCGTGACTTCGGATGAAGGCGACATCGGGCGCGGCCACCTCGGGCGCTTTCAGGATGTCGATACGCAGACGCCCACCATTCTCACCACCTCGCAGTTGCTCACCA
>DNXB01000530.1 GCA_003506995.1 Verrucomicrobiales bacterium | reverse complement strand
TTGTGACTTGTCAGCCTGAACTGCACCAGTCCGAGAAACATGCCTGCGGCGGCGGCCATGAAGCCCCAGCGCCAGCCGATGGACTCGCCAAGACCGCTGCAAATCATCGGCCCCATGAAGCCGCCAAGATTGATGCCCATGTAGAACAAGGTGAAGCCCGCGTCACGCCGCGCCCCGCCTTCGGGATAAAGCTGACCCACGAGCGCGCTCATGTTCGATTTCAACAGGCCGGAACCCAGCGCCACGATCAGCAGCCCGACATAGAAGGTCTCCACGCGATGGATGCCCAAAACGAGATGCCCGAGGGCGATGACGATGCCGCCATACCACACCGCCGACTTCGCGCCGAGCAGGCGGTCGCCGATCCAGCCACCGGGCAGCGCCGCCATGTAAACCACGGCGGTATAGAGTCCGTAGATGGCGGTGGCGGTTTCATCCGTGAGTCCCATGCCGCCCTTCTGCACCTGATCGACCATGAACAGCACCAGCAGCGCTCGCATGCCGTAGTAGCTCATGCGCTCCCACATTTCTGTGAAGAACAGCGTGTAGATGCCGCGAGGATGCCCGGTGGGTTCTGGAGTCATGAGGAGCGGCCATCCAAGACGGCAAAGGCAAAAACGCCAGCGCTTCATGCGGCCCTCGCGAGTTTTGGCACTTCGCTGCTCGACATCGGGACTGGCTTGCAGTGTAATTCGTTGAAACCAATCTTTCATGCAGCCTTCGACCCGTACTCCGCCGGACATTCGTGATCACGAGACCATCCGTCTTATTGGACGCGGCGCGTTTGGCGAGGTGTGGCTGGCCCGGAGCGCGACCGGCGTGCTGCGGGCCGTGAAGGTGGTGTGGCGCGAGGATTATGACCGGCCGGAGTCGTTTGAGCGCGAGTTCGAGGCGTTAAAGCACTTTGAGCCGATCTCACGCCGTCATGAGGGGCTGGTGCCGATTTTGCAGGTGGGACGCAGCGACCAGGAAGGCTTTTATTATTATGTGATGGAGCTGGCGGATGATGTGGAGAGCGGGCGCAACATCGACGCGGCGACTTACAAGCCGCACACGTTGGGATTGCAGATGAAGCGTGAGAAGCGCGTGGCGGCGGAGCAGTGCATCAAACTGGGCGCGTCGATTGCGGAGGGGCTGGATTACCTGCACCGCAACCAACTGATTCATCGCGACGTGAAGCCGTCGAACCTGATCTTCATCGACGGTGCGTGCCGTCTGGCGGACATCGGGCTGGTGGCGTTGCTCGGACAGAGCAGCTTCGTCGGTACGGAAGGATTTGTGGCTCCCGAAGGGCCGGGAACGGCGGCGTCGGACATTTTTTCCCTTGGCATGGTGCTCTATGAGGCTAGCACGGGGAAGGACCGGCTGGATTTCCCGGATCTGCCTTCGTGCTCGGAATCGGGCTCCGATTTGGAAGTGTGGCGCAGGCTGCAGGACGCGATTTGCACGGCCTGCGCGCCCAAAGCCAAGGGGCGTTTCGTCAACGCGCGTGAAATGGCGCTGGCGCTGCGCGGTGAGCCGCTGCCATCCTCGCGTAAGCTGATGTGGTCATGGATCGCCGTCGGCTCGGTGGCGCTGGTGCTGGCGGTGGGCTTTGGCATGTGGCTGGCGCAAAACCAACGCACCCGTGCGATGGTGGCGATGAACAACAGCGTGCCACGTTTAAAAATCGTGACGACGCCGCCAGGCGCGGTGGTGTTCGCGGGCGAGGAAAAAATGGGCGAGACGCCGCTGGAACTGAATCCCGCCGAGGGCGTGCCGGTGATTTATCAGCTTCGCATGCCGGGGCATAAGCAGATCGAGATCGAACACATCGCCTCCGACGCGAAACCTGCGCAGTTTGATCTAAAGATGGAGCCTTCCCGCCTGCCGCAAAAAGGCGAGCGCTGGATGAACAGCCTCGGCATGGAGTTCAAACCTGGACCGGGTGGGCATCTCAGCATGGAGCCGGTGGAGATGAAGTTCTTCCGCCGCTTCCTGGAGGCCACGGGACGCTCGTTCGAGGGCAAGGTGGTGCGCTACCAGCAAGGCAAGGACGCGCATTCGGCCTATCTCGTGGTGGTGCCGGACGGCGACGCGGAGGCGTTTCGCTACTGGCTGACGGACCGTGATCGCGGCCAGGCGTTTCTGAGCCAGGAGCATCATTATGCGGTGGAGCCGTTTTACTTTGTGGAGAGCGGTCTGCCAGCTGCCGAGGAGATGCCGGACGGACGCGAGGTGGAGACCGATCCCTCGGAGGAAAAAAACTGGCGCGCGTTTCATCTGCGGGTGGAGCGTCAAACTTACGGCAGTGTGATCGTGCGCAGCCAGCCGGAGAAGGTGCGGGTGTTTCAGCATGAGCAACTGCTTGGTGAGACACCGCTGGAACTGCCACGCGTGCGCACCGGGCCGGTGGAGTTTGAACTGCGGGAGGAAGGCTTCGCCGATGTGGTGCTGGAGGGCGAGGTGCGGGAAGGGGAGCAGGCGGAGCTGTTTGCGGACATGCAGACTCGCAAGGCGGTGACTTTCGGCCGGCAGTGGAAGGCGAACAGCCTGGGCATGAATTTCGTGCCGCTGGGGGACGTGATGATCTCAGCGTGGGAGATCCGGCATCGTGATTTCATCGAATACACCAAGGCCACGCAGGCACGGCGTCCGGGCCGTGTGGAGGACAGCGGCAGAGGCGGCGCTCTGCCGGTGGTGGGGGTGGATCGAAACGAGGCGCGCGCGTTTTGCGCCTGGCTGACCGAGCGTGAGCGCAACGCGGGCCTCATTGGCGCACAGGATGTGTATCGTCTGCCCACTGATGAGGAATGGAGCCGCGCCGCCGGGCTGCCACCGGAACGCGGAGCCACGCCAGAGGAGCGCAACGGCCGTATTCGCGGGGTTTACCCCTGGGGTTATGACTGGCCTCCGCCGAACGGCGTGGACAACCTCGCGGACATCAATTCCGCCCGCAAAGCCAGCCTGGACAGCGCTATCGCCGGGTACGAGGACAAATTTCCCTTCCTTGCCCCGGTGGCAGCGCTGACGTCAAATGAGCGCGGTATTTCTGGTCTCGCAGGCAATGTCTCCGAATGGGTGGACACGGATTTCGAGGCCACCACAGCCGCCAAACCGGGTGAACCCGCGAAACCGGCCCTCGGCACGACGCGTGGCGGCAACTGGCGCACCGCCTCGCCGGAAGAGCTGCTGGCCTCCGCCCGCATGCCGGTGCCTGCCGAGACGCGGCGGAACACCATCGGCTTCCGCGTGGTGCTGGTGAGCGGGAAGTAGCGTTGCGTCCGTCCTCAGGCTGGGCAATTTGTTGTCCAGAATCATCGCCGCGAAGCGTTCTCATTTTACCCCCATGCAAACCACACTCGAAAAACCAGCCGAGGAAAAGAAGGTCGAGCAGACCGAGGCTGGAAATTATTTTGTCTCCAACTACCCGCCGTTTTCCTTCTGGAAGCCGGAGCAGGTTCCCCTCGTCGAGGAAGTGCTTCAGCGTCCCGCGCCGGCTGACATCCCGCTCGGCGTTTATTTTCACATCCCGTTCTGCCGCAAGCGCTGCCACTTCTGCTACTTCAAGGTGTACACCGACAAGAACGCCCAGGAAGTGAAGGCATACATCGACGCAGGCATGCGCGAGATGGCGAGTTTTGCCAGCCAGCCGTATCTACAGGGCCGCAAGGCGCATTTCGTGTACTTCGGCGGCGGCACGCCGAGCTATCTGTCCGTGCCGCAGCTCAAAGACCTCACCAACCGCATGAAGGATCTTATTTCATGGGAAGGCGCGGCGGAGGTGGCCTTCGAGGCCGAGCCTGGCACGCTGAACGAGGTCAAACTCACCGGCATTCGCGACATCGGCGTCACGCGTCTGAGTCTCGGCGTGGAAAATTTCGATGATCACATCCTCGAAACGAACGGGCGCGCGCATCGTAGCGGCGAGATCGACAAGGCGTATCGCTTTGCCCGCACGCTGGGCTTCGAGCACATCAACATCGACCTCATCGCCGGCATGATGAACGAGACCGGGGCAAACTGGAAGGACACCGTGAAGAAGGCGATCGCCTTGCAGCCGGACGCGGTCACGATTTATCAAATGGAGGTGCCTTTCAACACGACGATGTACCAGCAGATGAAGGCCGAGGGCAAGGTCACCGCGCCAGTGGCCGACTGGCAGACGAAGCGTGACTGGGTCAGTTATGCCTTCGATGAATTCCAAAAGGCCGGCTACACCGTCACCAGCGCCTACACCGTGGTGAAGGATCCTGAACGCATCAAATTCGTTTATCGTGACGCCTTGTGGGAAGGCGCGGATTTGCTGAGCTGCGGCGTCGCATCGTTCGGCCATCTGGGCGGCGTGCATTATCAAAATCAGTCGGATGTCGGTCCGTACATGCAGGCGCTGGATGCCGGCCAGCGGCCGATTTATCGCGCTTATCAAACCACGCCGGAAGACCGCTTCGTGCGCGAGTTCATTCTCAAGTTGAAGCTCGGCCGCAGCGAGTTCGCCTACTACATCAGCAAGTTCGGCGAGGATCCGCGCAAGCACTTCGGCCCGCAGCTCGACTATCTCGCGAACGAAGGCTTCGCCACGCTCGACGCGGACGGCATCACTCTCACGCGCGACGGCCTGCTGCAAGTGGACCGGCTGCTGCATGACTTCTTCCTGCCGCAACACCGCCAGTATGCCCGCTACACCTGATGGAATGACAAATGAGGAATGACGAATGACGAATGTGACGAACGAGGCACCGAGGCAGGACGAGGACATCCTTGCGCCCATTATTTTCTTTTACGGCATCGGCAGCGCTCGTCCACGGGTGACTTTCGTGGAGTCAGAGGTGCTCGCGGAGCAGGAACGCAGCCTGTTGGTTCACGAGCAGGACATGACGCCGCGTCTGCGTGAGTTTCATGGCTGCGACATTGATCTCGATGTCGCGGCGCGGGCGCGCATTGGAAACTACCTCGTGCGCGCCTCGGTGCTGCATCGCCGCAGCGATGGCATGCCGGTGGAATTCGGCGCGATCGGCATTCACCTCGATTTATTGCCCGAGGAGGCGCAAAAACTCGTCCTGGAGGGCCGCGTGCCGTTTGGAGCCATCCTGGAACAGTTCGCCGTGCCGCATTCGAGCCATCCGCGTGGCTACTTTCGCGTCTCAGTCGATCAACGCCTCGCCGACCTCCTCGGCGCGACGAGCGGCCAAATGCTCTTCGGCCGCTGCAACGAACTCCGCCACGGCTCTGGCCGCGTCCTGGCCGATGTCGTCGAAGTCCTGCCGCGTTTGACTTGATTGTTGAACGCGGATTGTGCTCCATGAGTCGCACACCGGTCAAACCAGTTGCGACTTGGCCCTTCTGCGGCTTGATTCACCACGCATCAAACCCGCTCCATCATCCATGAATCACCTCGTTTTTTCGTCCGTTTTCGCCGGACTGCTCATCGGAACCCTCAACCTCGCGGCCGCGCCGCAGGGCACGAAAGGCGTGGAGGAGTTCGATCCGCTGGCGTTCCCGGGCAAGGTGGTCGGAGATGTGGTCGTGCCGGTGCCGAGCGAGGTGTTTTCAGTGCTCGACAAGCTGGGCGAGCCAAACTGGCGCGCTGAGCTGCGCAAAGCCGAGCTGCCCTCCTCCAGCGACCGCACGAAGCTCTCCCTGCTGTTCGGCTACACGGTGGCGGAAGGTTTTGTGGCCGTGCAGGCGGAAGACAAGGAAGCGGTGAAGGATCTGGGCCGCGACATCATCGACCTCGCCAAGAGCCTGGGCCTCAGCAAGTCGGTGCTGCCGCACGCGCAGAGCATTCTCGACGCCGCCGACAAGTCGAACTGGAGCGCCATCCGCAAGGAATTCGACCAGACGCAGAAAACCGTGCGCGACACGATGGAGCAGATGAAGGACATCGACCTTTCGCATTGCGTCAGCCTCGGCGGCTGGCTGCGCGGCACGTCCTCGGTGACTTCCGTGGTGAAAAAAAGCTTTTCCGCCGACCGTGCCGAACTGCTGAACCAGCCGATGCTGGTGGAGCATTTTGTCAGCTCGATTGAAAAAATGCCCGCAGGCACCCGCGATCACGACGTGGTGAAATCCATCCGCAAAGGACTCGCCGTCGTGCTGCAGCAGATGGAGGGCGCGGTGGACGGCTTCTCCAAGGACGCCGTGCAGGAGATCAGCAAGACCTGCGACGGCCTGCTGACGGAAATCCTCAAGAAGTAATTTGTGCTCACACCTCTCATGAAAGCCCCCTTTGAAGGCAGCAAGATGATGATCCGCTCCTGGTTCCGCTTTGGAGCCGCCGCCTGCGCCGCCATGGCGCTGGCCGTGGCCTCGCTCGTTCACGCCACCGTGGACGAGGCCCATGATTTCACGATGGAGGCCGCGATGCCCTTCGTGGAGCAGGGGTTCATCGTCCGTGAAGACTACTGGAACGGCGAGGTCAAGAGCGGTCAGAAGCTCATGATCACGCACCAGCTTTTCAAGGGCAACGAATACGCCTTCTGGCTCGGCACCAGCCAGGAGGGCGTGACGCTGGACATGAAGGTCTTCGATGAAAAGAACCAGCCGGTTCAGATCAAGGCGACAACGGACAAGTTCTTCATGAGCGTGCGCGTGAATCCGCCGAAGACCGGCACCTACCGTATCGTCTTCGAGTTGAAGTCGAAGAAAGAGCCGGGCGTGCTGTGGGCGCTGTCGTATGGTTACCGCTGATGTCCGTCGCCACGCTCACATACGAGACGCCGCAGTTTCTGCACAAGCTGATTGGCAACGACCTCGGCAGCCTGCGCCTGGTGGGGGAGACTTTTGGGGTCAATGTGACCAGCCGTGAGGGCTGGGTGCGTCTCGAAGGCGAGGACGCGAGAATCGCCTCGGCGCGGGAGGTGTTCATGCAGCTCGAAAAAGTGCGCCGCCAGGGCGGGGAAATTTCCACCGGCATGGTGCGCCTCGTCACCGAAAGCGTGCAGCGTGAGAGCGGCGACGCTCCTGCGGAGGCGATCATGCACTTGAAACTGCATGGTTCTTCCAAACGTCCGCCTGTTCTCGCGAAAACCCGCAGCCAGATCGCCTATGTGCAGGCCATGCGTGAGTGCGAGGTCGTTTTCGGCGTCGGACCGGCCGGCACGGGCAAGACCTACCTCGCGATGGCGCAGGGGCTTCATTGCCTCAAAGAAAAGTCCGTTCAAAGGCTCGTTCTGACCCGTCCTGCTGTTGAGGCCGGAGAGGCGCTGGGCTTTTTGCCCGGGGATTTGAAGGAAAAAATCTTTCCCTACCTGCGTCCGCTCTATGACGCTCTTTACGACATGCTGGAACCGGAGGAGGCCGAGCGCCTTATCGAGCGCGGCAGCATCGAGATCGCCCCGCTGGCCTACATGCG
>DNXB01000642.1 GCA_003506995.1 Verrucomicrobiales bacterium | reverse complement strand
CTCACGCTGCCCGAGCAAGGCCCGCCGAAAATCACCGCGCCGAAAAGCGGTGGGGAGGACAAACCGAGCACCTGAATTTGCACGGCCTGTAGTGCAGACCTTTTGACCTTGATGCCGCAAAATCAAGGCTTCCAGCCGCTCAGCCTTGTCCAGTTCGCCAAGTCGGGTTAAATCCGTGAGACCGCATTGCCGGAGTATGACGCGAAGGAGGACGCGGCCCGGCTGCTGCGCGAGTCCAGGTTCTTTCTTCAACTTAGATCCTTGGGCATCACCCCCAGATCAACCACGCCGCAGCAAAGGCGGTGAGCCAGAAGAGGACGTTTTCAAACAGCTTCTGCGGCAGGCGTTTGAGAATCCACCAGCCGAGGAAGACGCCAAGCACGACGCCGGGCATCAGCGTGAGGTTGGTCATGAGCGACCGGGGATTGATGATGCCGAGCTCGGTGCTGAAGGGGACTTTGAAGAGATTGATGAACAAAAAGAAGCGGCAGAAGACACCGAGGTGCTCCTTTTTCTCCAGGTGCTGGGCCAGGAGATAGACGGTCATCACGGGGCCGGCGGCGTTGGCGAGCATGGTGACCACGCCGGCGAGGAAGCCCATCGACCAGGTGAAACCTTTGTGCTCCGTGAGCGCGATGAAGTCTTGTCGGCGCCGGTTGAGCAGCCAGTTGAAGACCAGCAGCGCGATGATGATCCAGCCGATGACGACGCGGGCCATGGCGTTGTCGAACGCGCCGAGGAGAAACCAGCCCAGCACCACGCCCGCGATGGCGGGCGGCACCATCGGCACGATGCGCCGCCAGCTTCCGCCTTTGCGGTTGATCCAGTAGCCCATGAAATCAGCCGCGATGAGCATGGGCAGGATCACGCCCACAGACTCCTTCGCGCCGAAGATTTTCGCCATCAGGACGACATTGAGCGTCGAGGTGCCTGCCAGCCCGGCTTTTGACATGCCGATGCACATGGAACCGAGCAACGCCAGCACGAGCAGCCAGGTGTCGGCGGGCAGGAGCGTGTGTTCGGTGAGCCAGGGCATTCGAAGGCAAGTGGAGTGATGGAGTATGGGAGTGTTGGGATGCCCCTCTGACATCAATCCACCACTCCATCAATCCATTACTCCTCGTTCGCCGCTCAAAGCGCCATCAGCGGGGCAGGCACGAGGAAGGCGTGCTGCTCCAGCAGGCTGAGGGCGCCGTTCCAGGACAGATACGGCGTCAAATACACCACAAGCACATAAGCGAGGCCGATGGGCACGATTCCGAGGCGTGCAAGCCAGCGCGGGAACCAGTGACGCGGTTGTTCTTTGCACAACGCCCGGCTCATGGCCCAGCCGGTGAGGATGCGGGCGGGGAAGATGAAGATCACAAACAGCAGGCTCGGCAGCCAGGCGAGTTCGCGGGGCGTGAGTTCGATCTTGAGCAAATAAAGCGGCACAGCGAACAGCAGCGTGATGAGCAGCGCGAACCAAAAGGCCAGTGGTGCGCGCAAAAAGAGGCGGCGCACCTCACGCAGCTCGAACATGGCGCTGAAGCGGTCGGTTTGCGCAAAGTGCGCCTGCAAAAAAGGCAGATGAATGGCGACCAGCAGCAGGAGAAATCCGCCGAGCAGCGAAAGCAGGATCGATCCACCCAAAGGCACGCGTGTGGCGACGAGCAGAATGCCCACCGGCACGATCAGCCAGGCCAGCGCCCCCGCAAAGCCGCGCAGGCCGAGCCAGAAGTAAAACGGCAGCCGCAGACTCATCACATAGTCCGTGATCAAGCGTTGGCTGTCGGCGAATTTGCCAGGCGCTTTGAGCCAGCGCAGGAAACGCAGCGGCTGCGGCCAGAGGAAGTGGCGCAGCTTGCCACCGCGAATGCACGCCCAGGCGATGTGCGCCAGTGTGATGACAGTGACGATCACGAGTCCCACATGCCATGCCTGGGAAGTGGAACTGCCCGGCGCGATGATTTCAGCGTCTTTCCAAAAGCCGGAGACGAGTCGTGCCGGCCAGACGACGACCCAGATGCCCGCGACGATGCTGCCGATGACCGCAGCCTTGCGCACGCCGATGAAACCATCGCGGATGCGGCCCGTGCGGGCGATGGTGCCGCTCACATGCAGCAGGTAGCCGAGACTCAGGAAATTGAGCGCCGGAATGACCGAGCAGGCCGCCAGCAGGGCGATCAGGGCCATGAGGCCGAACAGCCAGTCCAGCGCGGAGGCGACGCGCTGGAAGAATCCCTGCTTCACCTCAGGTGATGGCGCTGAGACTGCCTCAACAGGCTGGGGCGGCGGCAACGGGGGAGGCTCGGACATGAGATGCGCTATGAAAGTCGCCGACTTCTGGATTGTTGCAAAGTTTGCGCGGAAACCGATGCTGCGACCGCGTGTTAAAGACAGGCTCGGACAAAGCGCATCGTCATGAACTTCGCCCCTCCTTCCTCAAGCTGGCTGCTCCGGCTGCGCAATGCCGTGATTTTGGCGGGAATCGGGACTGGCGCGGTCTGGGGCGTGGTGGAACTGCTGCGGCCGCCGGTGGGGAAGGTTTCGAGTGAGGTGGGTTTGCCGAAGGCGAAGCTGGAGGACGTTTTGCAGGCGGCGCAGAAGGTGAACGCGGATTTTGATCAAACTTGGGCGCAAAAACAGATGCAGCCGACCGTGAAGGCAGATGATCTCACGCTGGTGCGCCGCCTGTCGCTGGCGCTGACGGGCAGCATTCCGTCGTTGCAGGAGATTCGGGCGCTGGAGTCGGTGAAGGGCGTGGACATCACGCAATGGTGGCTCACGCAGTTGTTCGCGGATCGTCGGGCGAGCGACTATCTCGCCGAGCGGCTGGTGCGAGTGTATGTCGGCATCGAAAACGGGCCGTTCCTCATTTACCGCCGTCGTCGGCTGGTGGAGTGGCTGAGCGAGGCTTTGCAGAAAAACCGGCCCTACGATCAAATCGCCCGCGCGTTGATCGACTCGAAGGGCGTGTGGACGACCAGCCCGGAGGTGAATTTCATCACGGTGACGAACGAGAACAAAAAAGGCCCCGACGAGGCAAAGCTGGCCGCTCGTGTGAGCCGCGCCTTTCTCGGCGTGCAGATGGACTGCGTGCAGTGCCATGACGGCAAGCTCGGCAGCACCTGGAAGCAGACGGATTTCCACAAGCTGGCCGCCTACTTCGGCCAGACGGATTTTGTGCTGACCGGATTGCGCGATGATCCGAAGCAAAACTACAAGTTCCGTTATCTCGGCAAAAAGGAGGAGGAACTCGTGCCTGCAATGGTGCCGTGGAAGCCGGAGTTGCTGCCTGAAAAAGGAACACCTCGCGCAAGGCTGGCGGACTGGGTGACGGCGAAGGAAAACAAGTCTTTCGCCCGCACTCTCGTGAACCGCATGTGGGCGCTGTTGTTCAACCGGCCGCTGATCACACCGGTGGATGACATCCCGCTCGAAGGGCCGTTCCCGGCGGGCATGGAGGCACTGGCGGATGATTTGATCGCGCATGACTTCGATTTGCAGCGCTTGATCCGGGTCATCGCTGCCACGCGGGTGTTCCAGCAGTCGAGCCGCTCGACTGATCCATCGCATCCGGTGACGGAAGAGGCGGAAAAGGCCTGGGCGGCGTTTCCGGTGACGCGTTTGCGGCCGGAGCAGATGGCGGGCAGTGTCATCCAGGCATCTTCACTGAGCACGATTGACGCGGAGACGCATGTGCTGTTTCGCATCAAGCGTGATCTCGATGTGGCGAATTTTGTGAAACGCTACGGCGACTCCGGCGAGGACAGCTTCGAAGATGCTGGCGGAACGATTCCGCAGCGGCTGCTGCTCATGAATGGCAACATGATCAGCAACAACACCAGCAGCAATCCGCTGATCAACGCCAGCACCCGCATCGGCATGCTGGCGCCTGACAATGCCACGGCGGTGGAAGCGGCTTATCTCTCCATCTTCACGCGCCGTCCCACCGTGGCGGAGGAGGATCACTTCACCGGCCTTCTCGCCACCGTCAAAAGCAACAACTCGCGCAGCAATGCCATGTCCGATCTCTACTGGACACTCATGAACGCCACCGAGTTTTCCTGGAACCACTAGCCCGCGTTCGCGGGAATGACGAAACCAGAATGCAGAATGACGAATGAATGCCCACTGCTCCAATCGCCGCCTGCTTTCGTTCGTCATTCGTGCTTCGGATTTCATTCGTCATTCGTCATTCTGAATTCGTCATTTTCATGAACACTTCCCCCTGCCAAAGCCCCTCTCATCTCACCCGCCGCTCCCTTCTCCGTGGCGCCAGCACCGCAGGCATCTCCTGGCTCACGCCCTTGGGCGATCTGCTGGCCGTGGAGGCTGAAACAGCGCCGCAGGGCAAACCGGCGCGCTCGGTGATCCTGCTCTGGCTCGGCGGCGCTGCCAGCCAGCTCGACACGTTTGATCCGCATCCGACCACGAAGATCGGCGGTGGCGTCAAAACGATCCCGACGGCGATCAAGGGCGTCGAATTTGTCACAGGTCTCGAACAAACGGCCAGCGTGATGCAGGATGTGTCGTTGATCCGCTCGATGGTGAGCAAGGAGGGCGACCACGAGCGTGCCTTTTACAACATCAAGACCGGCTACCGGCCTGATCCCACGCTGATTCATCCCAGCATCGGCGCCATCGTCTGCCACGAGCTCCCGGAGGCGAAAATTGAGATCCCCACGCATGTTTCCATCCTGCCAAACCAATGGCCGGCGCGCGGCGGCTTCTTCGGGGCACAGTTTGATGCCTTCCAGATGTACGATCCCAAATTTCCCGTGCCGGATGTGAAGGCCCGCGTGGAAGACAAACGCATGGATCGTCGGCTAGAGAGCCTCTCCGTCGTCGAACGCGCCTTTGCGCAGGGGCGTGCGCCGGACATGGATCAAACCAGGACGCTGCACCAGGTTTCCATGCAGCGGGCGCGTAACATGATGACTTCGGACCAGTTGAATGCCTTCAATGTGAGCGACGTGCCGGCCAAGGAACTCAACGCGTATGGCGACACACCCTTCGGACGCGGCTGTCTCGTGGCCGTGCGTTTGATTCAAGCCGGGGTGCGCTGCGTGGAGGTCACGCTGAACGGCTGGGACACGCACGCGAACAACTTTGAAGGCCAGGCCACGCAGGTGAAAATTCTCGACGCCGCCTATGCCTCTTTGATCCGCGATTTGAAGAAGCGTGGCCTGCTGGAGAGCACGATCGTCGTCTGCGGCGGTGAATTTGGCCGCACGCCGAAGATCAACAACGTCGGTGGTCGCGATCACTGGCCGCACGGCTTCAGCATGCTCGTCGCGGGCGGCGGTTTCGCTGGAGGGCGTGTCATTGGTTCCACCGATCCCGAAGGCGTGAAGAAGGAGCCGGAAAATCCGGTCTTTGTCGAAGATTTGCACGCCACCGTGCAGGACTTGCTGGGGATCGACTCCAGCAAAGAGGTCATGACGCCCATCGGCCGGCCGATGGCGCTGAGCAAAGGCGATGTCGTTGAAGAACTGAAGGCGTGACCGATCTGCAGCCTCAACGAGGCTGGGCTCAGTAAAACGCGCCCATCATGGCGTCGAGAGCGGCCAGAACTTCGTTGGTCCGTTGCGGGGCAGGATTGTAACGGAAGGCTTGCCTGCATTTCGGACACAGCACTGGTCGCAGGGTCAGAAAGGGCATGTCATAATCGTGATCGAAGAAAAGAATGCACTTGGGAGTGTCTGAGAGACATTTCACGCTGTCACTGCGGTGCCAGAGAATCGTGCTCACAACAACCATGGCGATAAAGCGGGTTTCCGCCGTCGGCGCAGCCGTTGACGGCTGCTTCTTGTTCCAACCGAGTTTTTCCCGAAACTTCTGCGTGGAAGTGAAGGTGACGGGAGCAGCGTCGAAGCCTTTCATGTAGAGGTCGGAGTCCTCGGCGTCGGAGATGGGCTGGTCGATGATGCAGGCGACGAGGTCGGCGTCGAGTGCGGCTGGCAGGTTCCTGAGCTTGGCCTCGGCCCGCACCGCGTCGAACTGGCACTCCCCGCGGCTGTTGCGAGCGATGTTGCGAATGGGAATGCCGATGGGCACGGAACCATCCACCGTTTCCAGGACGAAGACGCGCTGCACCGCATTGAGACGGGCGAGTGTCTGGCGCAGTTGCGGGAAGTTGTAGGCCACATCCCAAACGGCCATGGAAACCACATCGTCTGCATGACGACGTCTGCGGCGGATGCCGGCCACGCCCGGAGCTGTTGCGGTCACCTGGACCGTCATCGGAACGCGCGTGGGCTCGCAGAGCTGCAGGCGCGGATTGCCGCAATAGAGAACGGGCACCGCCCAGTCGATGGAGTCCTTCCCCACGAAACAACGCACGCCGATGCGCGCCTCCCGTGCCGCCTGGCCGACGCTCAGCCCGTGGCCCAGGTGCCAGTAGAAGTGCTGCGCGAAAACCGTGGCGGAAAGGTCATCCACGCTGAACTGGTTCGCCACAACGGCAGGGATGCCGGATTCCACCAGGGCGGCGGCCATTCCACTGTTGAAGCGTCGTTTGCCGCCAACGGCTGTTTCACACGCGTTGAGAAACACGACACGGATGCCGCGGTGGCAGAGCAGAAGGCAAAGCTCCTCCTCGGACACAGGCCACTCGTGGCCGCGTTCATCCTGAAACAGCAGGCCGCCCTCCTCTCTCTCACGGTCAAACTCGCCGTGGGTGATGAAATGCACCACGTCATAGGGCGCGGTGGCCACGGCGCGTTGCAAGAGCATGGGATTGGCACGCGGCAACGTCTGCACGATCGCCAGACCGGCATCGACCAGATCCTCGAAGCCGCGACGCAACAGAACCTCCTCCTCGGCGATGGAAAGCCGCGCCGCGTTCAGCGGCTGGGCGGAGACGACGAGGATGCGCAAAGGACCATGACGCACTGGCAGCGCTGAGGGGCGCGGAGTCAGCACATTGCGCGAGAAAATCACATCTCCTGTGGCGATGAACGACCCCGAGCCGCGCAGTCCGTCTCCGGGCAGCCTTCCCGAGCCGCCGGAGGTTGGGTCGAACACAAATTCCCACGGATGTCCCGCCACCCAGGGAATTTGGGAGGTGAAGGTGACATACAGCGGGCAGCCCGCGCGACGTGAGCGGGCGATGTCGTAGAGGCGCAGCACTTCCGGGCGCATCAGCAGCTCGAAAAGAGTGCGGCCGAAGCTCAGCATGACATCGTCGCCCGGCAGCTCATTGGTTTCACCGTCGGTGTAGTCGCGGATGCTGTGGGACATGGCGATGACCTTTTGAAAGCGTGTGCCCATACGACCGTCGTCACAGGCAAGGTCTTCGGAGGTCTTTGTGGCGTCTGTTTTACCATTGGCCTTGGCATTTCGAACATGGAAGTCGATGAGCACCTGCGAGTTGCCAAACGTGGCGAGAAGCTTTGGCGGGAACTCCTTGGCCTCACCCTTTTTCGGCCCGCCGAGAGCCATGTCATACTCCCGCGATCCCCCAAGAATGACGATGGAGAGCGTGTCGGGTTCATCGACAGGACGAAGCACAGTGGCTGGCTGGATGGCCGCTTCGGGTTCGCGAGGAGCTGGAACTGGAGTCTCCCGTGTCGCAGCAAGCCGGGAGGGAGGTTCGGCATGGCCTGGGGTTGGCGCGCCAAGTCTTCCACCGCGCCGTCCGCCGCGTGAGGGCAGCGGATCGGAAGGATTGAGAGCGGGAAGACCTGCGGCACTGCCCTGGAGGGTTTGCGTGAGAAAGGTTATGGCTTCAGGCTGCTCAAAGAAATTGATGTGATGCACACGCGAGGGGTCGTTGTTGGCGATGTTGCCGCCGGGGCCAAAACAACCGATGTGGGCGGCCTTGATCAGATCGTCCCGGCCGTGAAGCTTCCAGCCGCCCTCGGCGGGCACGACGAGGTCGTTTGCGCTCTGGAAGAAGCGGTCCACGCCCGCGTCCGCCAGACGCAGCCAGAGCTTGTTGTTTCGATCCGGGTGCCAGTTGGCCACGAGAGCATGCCAGCGAGCGGTGGCTGGCGCAGGCGAGGTTTCCAGGCGGCGGATCTGCTCTCCAGTCATGTTCATGGAGGCGAGCCCCTTCAACTCATCCGATGCCACGCCAGCGATCCAGTTAAGCGCGTCCGCAGCCCACGAAACAGCGTCGCCAATGGCCGGAAACAGGTCGCCGAGATTGGCGAACAGCGTGAGCACCTCATCCCAACGGTCGCTGGTGACCAGCGGCGTGCCGGCATTCGGGGAGGCCACAAGAACAACGTTCTGTGGAAGGAAACGTGTGCCGTTCACGGCACCGGGCCGCATCATCTGACGCATCACAAGGCCGCCGCGCGAATGCGTCACCACATCAAAGCTCCACGGTCCGCCCGTGGGAAGGCCGGCGAGCAGAGCCCTCGCATTTTCCTCCGGAGTTTCGCTCATCGTGTAGTGGTTGAAGGCGAAAATGCGGTCGCCGTATCGCGCCTGTGCCCATGACACAAAAGCGGCGGACTTTGCCAGATCAGCGAAGCAGGAAGTCGTGTTGGAGAAAGTGCCATGAACGAGCAGCAGGCATGGGCCGCCCTTGATATCGTTTTCTCCCAAGGCCACCGGACGAATGGACATGGTCTTGTTGGCAAAGGAGACGCGCAGCCAGCCGCGTGGGCGCTTGGCCCATGCGTGCTGCTCCCATTTGCCAATGAGAAAGGCCGCGCCCTTTTGCGCCAGCTTGCCGACCAGTTTCACCACCACATAGCGGATGACCCGCCGTAGCAGGCCACGGGGCTGGCGGCGCTTCACGCCTGTGTCCACGGACGGTTCGTCCTCCTCGGGCGCGGCAATCTCCAGAGTGAAATGGTGAACCACGCGTTTTGCCTTCACGGAGGCTCCACGTCGTGTCGCGGGCGCAGGTGATGAAGTGTCTGGCAGGCGGATTTGAATCGCGCCTGTGGCCTCATGCTGGACGAGCAACGCCACGCGTTCGTTGGCCGCCGTTTCGATTTCTGGAGCGGGGATTACCGTCACTTCCGTTCCTTCGCGGGTGGAGCGGCGCGGCGAACGACGGACGTCAATCTCGGCCACCTTTTCCTGGAGCACCTCGGCGCCAGACTGTTCCAAAAGCTGGTTGAGACACGCGGAGCGGGGCCTGGGGGCTGCCTTGCCACGCTTCCCCGTGCCGCGTGACGACCTTGTTGCGTCCTTCAATTCAACCGGCCAGGAGATCTTCGGCTTCATGAGCGGGAACGCTAGGCGCTGCGATGAAAACGCAAGCGATTAACATGTGACCGAAGAGGAGACAGATTGTCTTCTCTTTAGCGCTGCGCGGTCCGTGCGCTCTCAAACGGACTGCCTTCGAGGATCTGCTTTTCCTGCGTCTCCTTGGAGGCGTTGGGGTCGGGGTTGAGCGTCATGATGTAGGCCACCACGTCGCGGAGCATCTGGTCGTCCTCGATGAAGAAGTTGGAGATCTGCACCATCTTGGCCCCGTTCACGTCGCTTTTGTGGGCGCCGCGTTTGCCGGTTTTGAATTTTTTGAGCTGATCGGCCAGATACCAGCCCTGGCGGCCAAGCAGCGGCGGGCTTCCAAAGGCCATCTCGCCGCTGGCGTTGTAGCGGTGGCACTCCATGCAGCGCTCTTGAAACAGTTGCATGCCCGCCTGGGCGCTGGCCTCGGCCATTTCGCGGTTTTGGCCCTGCGGCACGACCATGGGCATCTTCTCGACATGCTCGACCACCGCGTTGATCTGCTCCGGCTGCAGCGCCTTCGCGATGGCGGCCATCATGAAGGACTGCGGGTCGGCGGCGTCATGACCGCGACGGCCTTCGCGGAAGTTCGTGAACTGCGTGTCCACATACCACGAGGGCATTCCGGCGATGGAGGGCGACTTCAACTCCACCTTGCCCTCGCCGTTGTTGCCATGGCATTGGGCGCAGACTGTTTGGAAGATCGTCTTGCCATCCGTGGCCTTCGTCGGCGCCACCACCGGCACAACAGGGTCGGCGGCCTGCATAACAGCGGCGCTGATGCTCAAAAGCACGAAGGCGAGATGGTGGCGCTTGATTTTCATGGTCGTGAAACGCGGTAAGTTGCACGCGGATTGCAACAATGCCGCAAGGAACCTGCCGCAGGGCCTTCTTTGCCAAGATCCGCGCACTGCGGGACAAATCCGGCGCGTGCTTGCGCTTCGCTCCCGACTGTGCCTTTCTGCCGCATGCTTCTTCCTGCGAATGTCATCGAACTTACCCAGGCACTGGTGCGCATCCCGTCGGTGAATCCCGATGGCGATCCCGGCACCGACGGCATCGGCGAGGAACGCTGCGCACGGTTTGTCGGCGAATTTCTGGCCGCGAGTGGCGCCGCAGTCACACTGGATGAGGTCGAACCCGGCAGACCGAACGTCATTGGACGTTTCCCCACGAATCCAAGCGCGGATGGCAAACCGAAGCCGCGCATTCTCTTCGCGCCACACACGGACACGGTGAGCGTCGGCGGCATGACCATCGATCCCTTCGGCGGCGAGCTTCGCGATGGCAAAGTCTGGGGCCGTGGTGCCTCGGACACGAAAGGACCGATGGCTTCCTTCCTGTGGGCGTTGCATGAGATGCGGGAGGAGATTCCAGCGCTCCCGGTCGAGGTGCATTTCGCCGGTTTCATGTCCGAAGAGAGCGCCCAGCTCGGCTCACAGCATTTCGCAAAGCATCACGGGCGCTACGATCTCGCCATCATCGGCGAGCCGACGAGTTTGAAGACCGTGTTTCGCCACAAAGGCTGCCTGTGGGCCGATGTTCACACCACCGGCGTCGCCGTGCATGGGGCCACGCCGGAACTCGGTGTGAACGCGATTGTGAAGATGGCCAAGCTCGTCGCCGCGCTCGACAACGAATTTCGTGAGTTGCTGGCCGATACCAGCGGCGCGGACGAATGGCTCGGCGTCAGCACGATCAATCTCGGCATGATCCAGGGCGGCACGCGCAGCAACATCGTGGCCGATGCCTGCAAACTCCGCGTGGACATCCGCACGACGCCCGGCTTGCAGCGTGCGGGCGGCGCCTTGGCCCTGCTGACCGATTTTGTGCAGCGCATCGACGAAACCGCCCGCGTCACCGTCGCCAGCGAGGCATTCCACCTCGACACCGACCCTGCGAATCCCTTCGTGCAAAAGCTGATCGACACCGGAGGCGAGCTGACCGGCGCACCGTGGTTCTGCGACGCCGCTTTCCTCGCCGCCGCAGGCACGCCCGCCATCGCCATCGGTCCCGGTTCGATCGCGCAAGCACACACGAAGGACGAATTCATCGCCGTGAGCGATCTGGAGGCCGGGGTGGACTTTTTCCGGCGGTTTTTGACGAGCCTGGCGGGCTAAAACAAGGCGCGTTTATTTGGCAACGAATCCGGCCCTGAACCTGCTATTGCGATCAGGCTCAACCTAGCCAATCTCCATGCCCCATGCCGGTCGGTTGACGGCCCGCCTGGGGTTTGCCGCCATGAAACACCCCTTTTACGACCTGGACATCCCGAACGAAGGCAGCCTTCATCACATTGAAAATGAAAAAGACGCCTGCGGGGTCGGTTTTGTGGCGAACATCAAGGGGGAGCGCTCACGATCCATCCTGGACCTCGCCATCAACGGCGTCTGCAACGTGCAGCATCGCGGCGCGGTGGACGCGGACCGCGTGACCGGGGATGGCGCGGGCATGCTGACGCAGATCCCGCACAAGATTTTCCAGCCGTTCATCGACGAGATGCGCTTCGAGCTGGATCACCCGATGGATCTCGCCGTGGGCGTGTTTTTCATGCCAGCGGACCAGACCGAGCGGATGAAAATCCACCTGCTGGCCGAGGGGCTGCTGCGCAACCGTGACATCCAGGTCATCGGCTGGCGCGACGTGCCGGTGAATCCGAACGAGCTGGGCCACAAGGCCCGCCTCACCATGCCGGTGATCCAGCAATTGCTCGTCGCCCGGCCCGAGGGCATGGATGACAATCCGTTCGAACGTCAGCTTTATTTGATCCGTCGTGAAATGCGGCTCAAGGCGCGCATTCACAAGCTGGCGGACTTCTACATCGCCTCGTTCTCGCACCGCACGATTGTTTACAAGGCGCTGCTGCTGCCATCCTCATTGCAGAAGTTTTACACTGATCTCCAGAGCGACGACTATGAGACCGCGCTCGCTGTTTTCCATCAGCGCTTCAGCACGAACACCTTCCCCACCTGGGCGCTGTCACACCCCTTCCGCACGCTGGCGCACAACGGCGAGATCAACACCGTGCGAGGCAATCGCAACTGGCTGAACAGCCGGGCGAGTGACTTTGAAAACGTCATCTGGGACGGCGAGGAGCAGCTCTTGAAGGAACTCATCACCCAAGGCCAGAGCGACAGCGCCAGCCTTGATGCGGCTCTGGACTTGCTGGTGCAAAGCGGACGTGATCCCGTGCATGCGCTGGCGATGCTGGTGCCGAGCGCGTATGGCATCGATCCGACCACTTCAGCCGAGTTGAAGGCGTTTTACGAGTATCACGAGTGCTTCAGCGAGCCATGGGACGGCCCGGCGGCGCTGGTTTTCACCAACGGGCTGAGCGTGGTCGCGGGCCTCGACCGCAACGGCCTGCGCCCGAGCCGCTGGAAGCTCACGAGCGATGGCATCTTCGCCCTCGGCTCTGAAGTCGGCATCGTGCCCATCGACGACGCCAAAGTGCTGCGCAAAGGACGCCTCGCCCCCGGCGAGATGCTGGAGATCGACGTTCTGCGCGGCCGCGTGCGCTTCAATGACGAGATCAAGGCCGATCTCGCCAGCCGCAAGCCTTACGGCGAGTGGCTCAAGAACCGCACCAGCCTCACCACGCTGGCCCCCGAGCTGCCTGCGGGCGATCTCGACATCCTCACGCTGTCCCAGAAGCAGGCTGCGTTTGGCTACACGAAGGAGGAACTCGACATGTCCTTCACGCCCGTGCTCGCAAAGGGCGAGGAGGCCACTTACTCGATGGGCGATGACGCGGCGCTGAGCGTGCTGTCCACGCGGCCACGCCTGCTCACCTCGTATTTCCGCCAGCTTTTCGCGCAGGTCACAAACCCGCCGATTGATCCGATCCGCGAACGCGCGGTGATGAGCCTGGATGTAGTGCTCGGCTCGCAGCGCAACTGGCTAGGTGAAACTCCCGAGCACGCGAAGGTCGTGCATCTGAACTCGCCTTTCCTGTTTGAAAACGAGCTCAAGACGCTCAAGGCGCTGCCAGATTACCCGCATCGCATTCTCGACACAACATGGCCGATTGCCGAAGGCACCGATGGCATGAAGCACGCGCTGGATCGTCTTTGCCTGGAGGCTGAGAAAGCCGCGAAGGACCGCGTGCAGATCCTCATTCTCAGCGATCGTGCCATCGATCATGAACGCGCCGCGATCCCCGCGCTGCTGGCCACCGGTGCCGTGCATCACCATTTGAACCGTCGCAAAATCCGCATGCGGCTCAGCCTGGTCATCGACACCGGCGAGGCACGCGACACGCATCAGATGGCCTGCCTGTTCGGCTTCGGTGCGAGCGCGGTCTGCCCGTATCTGGCCTTTGAAACAATCCGCGAGATCGTGGAGCAGGACAAAACGGCGAAAAAGCCGCAGCTCGACGGCATGGACTTCGCCAAGGCCGTGGCAAACTACCGCAAAGGCCTCGAAAAAGGCGTGCTCAAGATCATGAGCAAGATGGGCATCTCCGTGCTCAGCAGCTACACCGGCGCGCAGATTTTTGAAGCCGTCGGCATCGGCGAGGAAGTGATGCAGGCCGCGTTCATCGGCAGCGCCAGCCAGATCAGCGGCATCGGCTTCAAGGAGATCGCGGGAGAGGCCCTCGCGCGTCACGCGGCAGGCTACGGCACCGCTTTGCCTGAAGGCCAGAGCAGCATTGATCTCGGTGATCCGGGTTATTACCGCCCGCGTCAGAAAGGCGAGATGCATTCCGTCACCGGACCGGTGATCAAGAACTTCCACACCTTCGTCAAGAGCGGCAAACACGAGGATTACGAGACCTATGTGAAGGCCGCGCTGGAAAACACGCCCACGGCCTTGAAGGACTTGTTTGAGTTCGTGCCCGGCGAGGAAGGACCGATCTCCATCGACGAGGTGGAGCCGATTGAAGACATCCGCGTGCGTTTCACCACGGCGGCAATGTCTCTGGGTGCCATCTCACCCGAGGCGCATGAGGCGCTCGCCATCGCCATGAACC
>DNXB01000550.1 GCA_003506995.1 Verrucomicrobiales bacterium | reverse complement strand
GAGCCAGCCGCTTCCAACTCAAATCCAGCTCCGCCGCGACCGCCCGGTGTGCCGTCGCATGCTCCTGCTGCTGTTTGTGCTGCTCTTTGGCTTCTCGCTCGTGACCTGGCGGCTCGCTGTGCTGCAGATCAAGGAATCGCCGCGTCTGACGGCTCTCGCCGCGAAAAAATACCAGCGTCACATCGCTCTGCCCGCGCATCGCGGCGCCATCAAGGATTTCAATGGCGAATACCTCGCCCATGACGAGGACGTCAGTGAATTGCACACCGACCGCACGCATCTGCGCGAGATCATCACCGTGCGCCATCATCTCGCCGCCGTGCGTGGCGTGAGGGCTCTTGAGTTGCGTGAGCAGCTAGGCGAGGCCAAAACACTCGCCGCTTACCACGATCACATCGCCAAGGTGCTCGCCACCATTCTGCCGGAGCCGGAGGCGGAAATCCGCAAGCATCTCGTCTCTGACAAGCCGGAGATCGTGCTGGCCAAACAGGTGACTGAGGAGGATGCGAAGCACTGGAGCCTCTTGTTCAAGGCCGAGCACATCTTCGGCATCCACCTGCGTCCCGCCGTTGCGCGTCGTTTTCCGGCCAAGGACCGGCTCTCTCTCGTGCTGGGCGACACCGACACCGCCAACAAAGGCCGCTGGGGTGTCGAAAAACTCATGGACGCACGGCTCATTGGCACTGCGGGCGAGCAGTTCATCGAGCGTGACAAGTCCGGCCACGAGTTGCCTGCCTATCGTGGCCTGTATGTTGATCCACAGCACGGCAGCGATGTGCATCTCACCATCGACATGCAGCTTCAGGACAACGTCGAGGCCATCTGCGAACGCGCTTGGCAGGCCAACAAGGCCCGCCGTGTCGTCATCGTCGTCACCGAACCCGCCACCGGCACCGTGCTTGCCATGGCCGCACGTCCGCACCGTGATGTGAGCCATCCTGATGTCAGCACCTGGACCAATCACGTCATCGCCGAGCCTTACGAGCCGGGTTCCATTTTCAAGGTCGTCACGCTCGCCGCCGCGCTCGACAATCACAAGGTCTCCCTCGGTGAGCGCATCGACTGCGGCAACATGCATTACCATGACCCGGTGCGGAACGTGAAGCTCAGCGACGACGAGCCGCTCGGCATGCAGACAGTCAAAGGCGTGCTCGTTCACTCCAGCAACATCGGCATGTATAAAATCAGCAAGCGCGTCGGCCAGGACATGATGCTCGACTATGCCTCGCGTTTCGGCTTTGGAGCACCCACCGGCATCGGCCTGCTTGGTGAGAAGGCCGGTTACATGAACACCGGCAAGTGGAGCAACACCACCTACTCGCGCATGCCCATCGGCTACGAAGTGTCGGTGACGCCGTTGCAAATGTGCCTGGCCTATGGCGCGATCGCGAACGGCGGCGTGCTCATGAAGCCGCGTCTCATCGACCGCGTCGTCAAACCCGGTGGTGAGACCGAAATCATCGCTCCGCAGCCCGTCTGGCAGGTCTGCACCGCGAAGACCGCCGCGTCATTGCGTGATTTCCTCGAAGGCGTCGTCACCGAGGGCACCGGCAGCCGCGCCGTGGTGCCAAACGTGCGTGTCGGCGGCAAGACCGGCACTACCCGTCGTTATGATCCTGTGAAAAAACGCTACATCGACGGTTCCTACCTCACCTCCTTCGTCGGCATGGCGCCGATGGAAAATCCCAAGGTCGTCTGCCTCGTCATGCTGGATGATCCGAAGGCCGAAAGACCGGCGCTCGTTCGTGGCGGCCGAATCGCCGCGCCGATCTTCGCCGAAGTCGTGCGTGAGACGCTCGACCACCTTGCCATCCGTCACGAACAGCCGCTGAAAGTCGCCGCGAAAGGAGACGCACCATGAAACTACGCGATCTCATCCCGAATCTCGACAAACCCGCCGTCTCCGGCAGTCTCGACACCGAGATCACCGGCCTCGCCTATGATTCCCGCAAAGCGGGGCCAGGCATCGCCTTCGTCGCGCTGCGTGGCGCGCAGGCCGACGGCCACGCCTTCATTTCAAAGGCCATCGAACTCGGCGCGGCCGCGATCATTGCCGAGCAGGCTCCTGCGGACGATGTCAGCGTGCCCTGGGTGCATGTGCGCCACTCACGCGTCGCGCTGGCGCAGGCCGCCGCCGCTTTGCACGGTCATCCGGCCAAGGCGCTCACCATCGCCGGTGTCACCGGCACAAACGGGAAGACCACCACGGCCTTCCTCATGCATCATCTCTTCAACACGGCGCAAAAACGCAGCGGCCTGCTCGGCACCGTGTTTTATGACCTCGGCAACGGAGAGCAACTGCCCGCCACGCATACCACGCCTGAATCACTCGAAATCCAGGGCCTGCTCGCCGCCATGCGTGACAACGGCTGCCGCGCCTGCGCCATGGAGGTCTCCTCGCATGCGCTCGATCAAGATCGAGTCTTCGGCCTGCCCTTCGCCGCCGCCGTCTTCACCAATCTCACACAGGACCATCTCGACTACCACGGCACGATGGAGAAGTACTTCGAGGCCAAGGCGCGCCTGTTTGAAATCACCGCCGGGTCATCGCCGCGCTCGGCCTTGGTCATCAACGGTGACGACGCCTGGGGCCGCAAGCTCGTGCAGCGCTTCGAGCACACCGGTCGTGTCACGCGTTTTGGCTTCGGCGTGCAGTGCGAGTTCCGCGCCATCAACGTGCGCTACGACCTCACCGGCACCACCTTTGAGCTGGAGGCCAAAGGCCGCAGTTTCCTCGTGCGCTCGCCGCTGATTGGTGACTTCAATGTTTACAACGCCCTCGGCGCTCTCGCCGCCGCTCATGGCGTGGGCTTGAATCTGCGCGAGGCCGTCAAAAGCCTGCAAAACGCGCCGCAGGTGCCCGGACGCATGGAGCGCGTGTCGGAGAACTCGCGCTTCCAGGTCTTCGTCGATTACGCGCACACCGCCGACGGCCTTGAAAACGCCCTGCGCACCGCCCGCGCGCTGCGCCCGCGCCGCATCATCACAGTGTTTGGCTGCGGCGGGGACCGCGATCGCACGAAGCGTCCCAAAATGGGGAGTGCCGTTGCGGAACTTTCCGACATCTGCGTGCTCACCTCCGACAACCCGCGCCACGAGGAGCCGCTGGCCATCATGGCCGATGTGCGCCCCGGGCTGAAGGACGCCAAGACCGTCATCGAGGACTCGGACCGCTACCAGGCCATGCTCAAGGCCGTGGCCCAACTGCAGCCGGGCGACGCCCTGCTCATCGCGGGCAAGGGGCAC
>DNXB01000295.1 GCA_003506995.1 Verrucomicrobiales bacterium | reverse complement strand
GAACTGCCGCCCAAGACCGAAATCCTCAACACCATCGAGCTCGGCAAGGCGCAGACCGATTTGTACGAGACCATCCGCGCCGCGATGGACAAACGCGTGCGCGAGGCCATCGCCGTGAACGGCCTGGATCGCTCGCAGATCGTCGTGCTCGACGCGCTGCTCAAACTCCGCCAAGTCTGCTGCCATCCACGCCTGTTGAAACAAGAGAGCGCCCAAAACGTCGAGGAATCGGCCAAAACCGCCTTCTTAATGGACGAACTGCTGCCCGAGCTGATCGAAGAAGGCCGCCGCATTCTGATCTTCTCCCAGTTCACCGAGATGCTGGCCCTCATCGAGGCCCGCCTCAAAAAAGACGGAACCAAGTTCGTCAAACTCACCGGCAGCACCAAGGACCGCGAGACACCGATCCGCGAGTTCCAGACCGGCAACGTGCCCGTTTTCCTCATCAGCCTCAAAGCTGGCGGCTCCGGTCTCAACCTCACCGCCGCCGACACCGTCATCCACTACGACCCATGGTGGAATCCCGCCGCCGAAGCGCAGGCGAGCGACCGCGCCCACCGCATCGGCCAGACCAAGCCCGTCTTCGTCCACAAGCTCATCTGCGAAGGCACCATCGAGGAGCGCATCGTCAAAATGCAGCAAAAGAAAGCCGCCCTCGTCGAAGGCCTCCTCTCCGGCCGCGCCGACAAACTCCAGCTCACGCAGTCAGACATCCAGGCGCTGTTTGCGGTGGATTGAGCGCAAACCGTGCACCGCCACGACCTGAACGAAAACGAGTTCACCCACATCCTGAGCATCTCCCACTCGTGGAAGATCATTTCGTTGAGGTCACCGAAATGGCCGGGATCGGCAGCGGCGGCAAGCCGCTCGTAGGACAGGCATTCTGCCTGTCACGGGTGCGGCGGGCANNTTCTGCCTGTCACGGGTGCATGGGGCATCCTGCCCCAATCTGGGCGCGCAGAATGCCCGCCAGACTCGCGACAGGTGAAACACCTGTCCCACCCACATCAACTCATCACCAAAAAACCCTGCTCATCCAACTTCACGCCCGCGAGGTTCACGACTGTGTCCTTGCCCGGCATCAGTCCGCTGATGCGGACGCCATTATCGGTGGCTTCGAGGTTTAAACCAGGCAGCAGGCGGCCGAGTGAACCAGCTTTTCGACCGATTTGGAAACCTTCCTCGCCTGCGGGCATTTCCGGGTCGGGAACCTCGGCGGAAACGAGGATGCCGCTCTCAGCATCAATGTAACCACGCAGCACGGTGGTGGATGGCGGTGGAGCGAAATCGCTGTCGAGGCAGAAGGCGAGACGTTCCTGGCCGGTGAGCTTGCCGAGGCTGGCACGGGTGCCGAAGGCGACGATGGGGGCGCCGTTGGCCACACTGGCTTCAAGGCAGCACTTGGTGCCAGGAATGACCTGGGTGAGCGCCTTGAGCGTGCGATGGATGAGGCTGCCTTCAGGCTCAAGGCAGAGAAAGACATCGCCTTTGCGGCACCATTCTGCCTCGCCAAGGCGCAGCGCGTTGGCAAAGGCGACGAGATCGTCCCCGGCCTTCGCCCAGCTTTTGCGTTTGAGAAAGGCGGCGCTGCTCAAGGCGAGCATGGCATGACGCACCACCAGCGCGGTGGCCTCACGCGCGGCGAGCGGCGTGCCGAAATGCACCACGACAGGATAGCGCAGGTGCTTGGGCCGTTTGGCGAAGAACTTGCCGCCCTGAAAGGAGAAGATGCTGCCGTAGAGGCCGTCGAGATAGACGGGCACGACCTGCGCGTCACCCTGGCGGGCCATGAGTTCGAAGCCCTTGCGCAGATCGTTGACCATGCCGTGGCGGGTGATCTGGCCCTCGGGGAAAAGGCTGACGATCTCGCCCTCCTTCAGCGCGGCGGCGACGGCGCGGATGGCGTCCTTGGCGCGGGTGGTGGAAATGGGCACGGTGCCGACGAGGATCATGAGCCACTTCGTCCAGCGCAGGTTGTACAGCGCCTCCCACATGACAAAGCGCACCGGACGCCGGCAGGCCGCGCCCAGCAGAAAGGCATCCATGTAGCTGACATGGTTCGGCAGCAGCAGCACACCGCCCGTCTGCGGCACGCGCTCCGCATGCACGGGCTTCACCTTGTAGATGAAGCGCACAACAGCGAGCATGAGGAAGCGCACGAGATCCTCCGGCAGCAGGCGCATGGTGTAGAGGGCGGCGCCCAGGGTGGGAACGGCCAGCACGATGAACTGNNGGAACTCCAGCCCGCCCATTTCATCAAAGCGACGACGGCCACGGCCACCAGCGTGCCGAGGCAGTCCATCAGGTTCATTCCGGCATGAATGCGCGCCTTCTCCTGCTTCTCCGCCTTGTCCTGGGCGAAGGCATACAGCGGCACCATGAAGCAGCCGCCCGCCGCGCCGGTGAAGATGATGCCCGCATACATCCAACTGCTGCCGAGCGCGGCAAGGCCGGACCAGAGCAGACCGGCGACGAGGCCGAAGCCGCCGATGGGGATGAGGCCCATCTCGATGCGGTTGCGACTGATGTGCGAGGCGAAAAAACTGCCGCTGATGACGCCGATGCCGAGAATGCCGGCCACTTTGGCCAGCTCCATCGGCCCGTCGCCGCCGGTGGTGCCGGGATGCAGTTCCTTCGTGAGCGTGACGAGGATGAAGCTGATCGCGTTCGAGATGAACCAGAAATAAGTCACGCCCAGCGCCGCGAGACGGATGGAGCGGCGGCGGAAGACGATCTTGACGCTCTCGAAGTGCTCCCAGGCCATCGACTTGCGCCAGCGGACCTCGGGATGCGACGGGGTCTTTTGGATTCCCAGCGCGGCGAACAGCTCGCCAATGCCGAGGATGCTGATGATGATCAGCGGCCACAGCGCGGACATCCACGCGTCGCCCGTTTTTTCATACTCGGTGCCATACCAGATGCCACCGGCCCACATGCCGCCGAGGATGCCCGCGAGCATGGTGACCTGGAGCCAGCCGGACACGCGGCCAAGGCGGCGCGAGCCGGCGAGTTCCTTCATCACGCCCATTTTGGCCGGGCTGAGCACCGCCGCCTGCACGGCGAGGAGGAAGAAGCCGACGAGGCAGATTTCCAGCGAGCCTGGCACACGCTCCATCCACAGCGCGAGCGTCAGCCACACGAAGCAGATGATCTGCATCACCTGCATCCAGATGATGACACTACGCTTCGAGAAACGATCCGACCAGTAGCCGGCCAGCGGCGCGAAGATCATGTAAGGCAGCGAAAAGATGGCCCCGAGCCACAGCTCCATGTGGCGGCCCACCCACGAGTCATTCGCGATGATGATCGACAGCGCGATCAGCAGCATTTTGACAAAATTGTCGCTGAAGGAATTGAGCGCCTGCACCAGGAGCACCAGAATGATGGACACCCAGTTCCGGCGCGGCAGATGCGGTGATTGGTCTAAGGTGAGGGCGTCTGTCATGCGATCGATCAGTCCACGAAGCGTTGGGCCAGCAGGATGTCAGCCGGAAACG
>DNXB01000091.1 GCA_003506995.1 Verrucomicrobiales bacterium | reverse complement strand
TCAAGGCGGCGGAGACGTGGAACCGCCGCGTCTCCACGGCCGATCTCAATCGCTGGCTGGCGGAAGCGCTGGCGCGGCATGCGCCGCCGGCGGCAGCCGGACGGCGGATCAAAATCCGCTACGTCACGCAACCGTCGACGCGGCCACCAACGTTCGTGGCCTTTTGCCAGAAGGCGGACGACATGCCCAAATCTTACCTTAAATATCTCACGAATAGCCTGCGAGATGCGTTCGGGCTGCCGGGCGTTCCGATCCGGTTCAACTTGAGAAAGGGCGAGAATCCCTTCGAAAAAGGTTGGCGGCGAAAGTAGAGGCGTTTGGCTTTGGGCTCTCCCTGACGCAGCGGCCGTTGGCCACTGGTCAGGCCCATGTTGGAGCGCTATTTTTGGCGTGGAGCCGGGAACCAACGAAACACGAGGACGTCCCATGGACGGGCCGATCAAGAAAGGTTTTTTGAGATGATCAACATGAAGAGCGCAGCTGCGCTTGCGATGGCTGCGGGACTTGCAATGATCGCGACCTCGCCTGCCATCGCTGTGAGTTCGAAGGTGCGTGAAGCTTGCGGTGCGGACTACAAGCGGTTCTGCCCCAAGTATGAACCCAATTCCACCAAGGCGCGCCAGTGCATGCGATCGGTCGGCAAGCGGCTGTCGGTCGGGTGCATCGATGCGCTGGCGGATGCTGGCGAGATTCGCCGTCCAAAGCGTTGACCGACGCGCGGTGCACGTTGCAGTCACACACGCCTCCAGTTCGCTGGGGGCGTGTTTTGTTTTGTGGTGATGAAGCAAGGCCCAGAATCACAGTGGGCGGGAGACATGCAGCGAACCGTTAAGAGGCTGCCATCTCACCGCCCACACAGGCGTCACCACTTAAGGCGCCGCACCGGACCCCGACATCTAGTGGGTCGCGGACTTTGATTCAAGTGCTCTCGATCAATGAATCTGCTCCATTCTCCTGCGCGCTGCGATCGCGTGCTAAGTGGAAGATGAGATCAACGCTGGCGGATTGTCATGCCCGAGAAATCGGAAGTGCTTTTCTATCATTTGGAGCGGCAACCACTGGAACGGGTGCTGCCGGGACTGCTTGAAAAAACCTTGCAGCGCGGATGGCGTGCGGTGGTGCAGTCGGGGAGTGCAGAGCGTCTTGAGGCGCTCGATGCGTCGCTTTGGACCTACAGCGAGGAGAGCTTTCTGGCACACGGCACGGCGAAAGACGGACACGCCGAGGAACAGCCGATTTTCCTGACGTTGGACCCGGTGACGCCGAACGGCGCAGGTGTTCGCTTTCTCGTCGAAGGTGCGGAGGCGCCGGATTACGAGACGCATATCCGGCTCGTCTATCTCTTCGATGGCAACGACGATGGGGCGAAAGCTCACGCGCGACAGCAATGGGCTGCGGCTAAGGCTGCGGGGTGCAAGGTGACCTATTGGAAGCAGTCGCCGGAGGGGCGCTGGGAGAACAAGGCTTAAGCGGACGCCGCATCAGTCGATGCCACGGCTCGCTCTAGGTCAGCCGTTGCCACGGCTCTTGCGGGCAAAGACCAGGGTGAGGGCGCACCCGGCGATGAAAATCATAGGCATCACTGCAGCCGGCGCGAGATAGAGCGCGACGCCGCCGACGATGGGACCCAGCAGATCGCCCAACGTGTAGACGATGGCGACGGCGGCGAGGATCGGCAGGAGGCCGACATTGGTCGCTGCGACGTTGGAGGCCTCCAAGACCGAGAGCGTGTAGAGGGCCCCGGCGGCGGCGCCGAAGCACAGGATCACCGCATATGATGCCAACGGCACGGTCATGACCGGGTGCAGCGCAGCCAGCGCGCCGATCACGAAAACGAGTGCGGCGCGAATGGCTGGCCGCGAGCCTGCGTTATCTGCATAGGCGCCGAAGGGCAGTTGGCCCAGGATGTTGCCGAAGCCGGAGAGTGCGGCGAGGAAGGCACCGGCTGCGGCTCCCACGCCCATTGCGACGGCGTACAGCGGGACGGCTGCGGCTGCGACACCTTCAAGGACACCACCAAGGAAGGCAATTGCGAACGCAAATGGGGCAAGGCGGAGGCCCGTTGTCAGATCAGACAGGCGCGCACGACCGGTTGAGACTTGGGGCAGGGTGATGCCCATGGTGAGGAGCGCGCCGATGATGGCCGCGGCGATGCCGAGCATGAAGCCGCGGGCGGGGTCGTCGGTGGAGTAGGCCGCAATGAGCGGGCCGAAGCCGAGCGCGCAGGAGCGGATCGTTTCATGGAATGCGAGGAGGCGTCCACGTTGGGTGCTGATGGCGAGGTGATTGACGAATCCGTCGCACAAGACCCACCGCATGGAGGCGCCCAAGCCGACGCCGAAAGAGCCTAGGCCCCACAAGATCAGCGATCCGGTGCGATCGGCCGCCACTAAGCCGAGCAGCGAGGCGACAAGAACAAGGGCTGCGAAATAAAACACGCGAACGACGCCGAAGCGGCGCGCGATGCCGGGCAGCACGATCGACATTGCGATGACGCCAGCGGCGGGGAGGCTCGCAAATGTTCCTGCAACTGCTGTTGAATAGCCGTCTTGGACCAGGGCCAATCCAACCAACGCCGTGGCGAGCCAGCCCGGCGTTTCGGAGAGGGCTGCTGACACCGAGAGCGGGAAGATCGTTTTATAAAGTGCGAAGGGAGCGCCGCCGCTCTCATCGATGTGCGGCATGCGCTCCCTCCGGAACTCTTACACTTCGCCGGGTCGCCCTTTACACCGGGCGCCGCGCGGCAATCAACGGCCGCTGATGACGCCGCCGATCTGGCGGACGAAGCTGTCGAAAAAGCCGGCGAGCGGCTGGTTCGAGGTGCGGTTCTGGTTCTGGGCAGTCATGATACGTGTCCTTAGGGTTTTAGGCGCTGATTTTTAGGCCTTGTTTTCTTGGCCTTTTTCTTGAGCCTTGCGCCGGTCCGGGGATCAGCGCTAAACTCTACGACGATGAATATATATTCTTCAGCGCAGAAGTCAAGGCTACAGTGTAGAAAAAATCATCTACGGTGAAGGAATTACTGTTGCAGGACGAACACGAAAAGTCGCGCCGGGGTCGCCGGGGGATCCGCCGCCAGGATCTGGTGGAGGCGGCGCTCGATATGCTGGCTGCGGAGGGGGAGCAAAACTTCTCCGTGCGCAAGCTGGCGACCGTCGTGGGCGTCGACGGCATGACAATCCTGCATCACTTCAAGTCGCGCGAGGGACTGATGCGCGCGGTGGCCGACGCCATGGTTGCCGGTCTCGACATTGAGCGGCCTAAGGGGGCCTGGCGCGAGATCCTATTGGAAGTGGCGCAGCGCTATCGCGGCTTGGCTGAGAAGTACCCGAAGGCCTTTCACATCGTGACGCGCTACCAGACGAGCGGGCCGGCGGATTTCGAGCTGGGCGAAATGGTCTATGCGGCGCTGCTCGATGCGGGCTTCAACGAGGTCGATGCTGCGGACTACGGAATGGCGCTGTTCACGCTGGCGATCGGGTTCGGCGTTGTGGAAGTGGGTGGGATGTTGAACCCGTGCACGGCGGAGGAATTGGCGGAGATCGAAGCGCTGGACCCGCGGCTGTTTCCGGTGACGCGCAAGATGGGGCCGGTGTTCGCGCATGACGAGAGCGACCGGGTGTTCGAGATTCTGCTGGGATCGTTTCTCGACGGGATCGAGCGGGCGTT
>DNXB01000238.1 GCA_003506995.1 Verrucomicrobiales bacterium | reverse complement strand
GCCGGACATACATGCCAGACGAGTACCGTTTCACCGGAGTGTCCAAAAACCTTTCAACCTCTGCGAAAGCGACTATCTCGTCAAATTTACCTTTGATCTCCGCCTTGGTCATTCCGAGGATGGCCCCGTTAAGGAAGATGTTCTCCCGACCGGTCAATTCGGGGTGAAAGCCAGTGCCGACCTCAAGCAAGCTGGCCACGCGCCCGCGCAGCGTGATGCGTCCTGCAGTCGGTTCGGTAATTCGGCTGAGGATCTTCAACAGCGTCGATTTACCTGCTCCGTTGTGACCAATAATGCCAACCACCTCACCATGTTTAATCTCAAAGTTGAGATCTTTCAGAGCCCAGAAATCCTCGTCACAAGGTGCTGCTTTCCTGACTTTCTGGGAACTGTGTGTAAAATTAAAGATGGCTTTCGCCTTTTGCGCAAGCGCATCACGCAAAGTCGCATAACGCTCTTTGGACTGATGCCGCAAGCGGTATTTCTTACCAACTCCTTCAACTAAAATAATTGACTCAGACATGATTAGATGATGTCGGCGAAAGATTTTTCGGTTTTGCGGAAGTAGCGAATGCCTGTCGCCAGAAAAACGAGGCTGATGACGACGGAAACTGTAAAAGTTCCCCCGTCAAACGATGTGCCGTCACCAAGGCACCAGCGAAAACCGTCAATTACTCCCACCATCGGATTCAGCGAGTAGAGCACGTGAGCCAAGGCTCCAAACTTTTCCCCTACAACCGCAGAACTGAATCCAACAGGTGAAATGTACAAACCGAATTGCACCACAAATGGAATAATATAACGGAAGTCACGATACTGAACATTCAGCGCGGTGATCATAAGTCCTGGCCCAAGCGCAGCAACCAAGGCCAACAGGATGAAAACGGGAAGGAAGATGATGCGCCATGATGGCAGAAACTGACACCACAGCATCACAGCCGCCAACAGACAGAGCGTGATGAGAAAGTCCACGAGAGCAACGATGACTGAACTGGCCGGGAGAATGATTCGAGGGAAATAGATCTTAGTAATGAGGTTAGCATTAGTGATGAGACTTGAACTCGATTCGGACAAGGCTGTTGCAAAGAATTGCCACGGGAGCATGCCAGATAAAACTAATATTGAATACGGCATATCCTTGGAATGCAACCCCGCCACGCGGCTGAAGATTGCAACAAAGATCAGCATGGTCAGCAAAGGGCGTAGAACCGCCCAGAGCACGCCAACGACCGTCTGTTTGTAGCGCACGAGAAGGTCACGCCATGCGAGGAAAAAAAACAAGTCTTTGTAGCGGTAGATGTCGCACCAGTAATGAGCCTCGGAACGTCCGGCTTCGATGATGAGATGTGGCATTGCGTGGGGGAAGCAATAGTGATTAGTCAGACACAGATGAGCAAAGCCATCGAAGTCTTAAACAATAATAAAAAAGGCAACCTGTCCAGCCTCACCTAAAGAGGAAAAAATCAATGCACTGGACTTGCCAAACGAGATTAACCAATACCAGACATATACCTCGCGGCATCAAGTTTTGTGAAAACCTATTTTGTCTCCAGCAGATGAAGGCATATCTGCTGGCTTCCTTGAATCTGCTGGAAATCATAAAAGTGAGAGCAGTCTTCAGTTCTCAAAATCACGCTACCGCCCTTGGTCGCGCTGCGAGGCGCGATTCCAGAGAGATGATGGGGAGTTGCGGGTTCCGGCCAAGAGGCGGAGGGTCGATTCAAAGAAGTTTTGCCAGAATTCTGCTGCCTAGGAGCTGGTCGAGGCGGCGGTGCAGCGCTTGCGCCTTTCGGAGGCGGCGGCGAATCTCGGCCTGATCATCTTCTGAGCGTCCGTCAGGAGCAGCAGACCCGCCGCCAGCGGTCGCCCCGACTCCCAAAGTTCGTTCAATCTGCATTCCAGCGGTTTGCAGCTTCTTGCGGAATCCTGGCATGATGCCTCTGCGCAAAATGAGAAGGAAGTCGGTCTCGGCCTCGTAGTAATCACGGCGGTCTCCCGGCAGCGTGATGTGACGCACGGCCTGAAACTCGAACAACTGCCGGACGACAATGCTGACACTGGCCTTGCTGACCTGGAGGCGGGCTGCAATGTCCTCCAGCGACACCGCCTGCGGAGAAAGGTAAAGGAACGCGAAAACACGCCCGAGCATGCGCCCGAGGCCGAAAGCATGAGTGGTGTTTCCGCCCGCCTCAATGAACCGCCGACATTCGGCGGCCCAGTTGGTGGCAGGAAGCGGTGGCGGTTTCATCGTTTAGCGGATTCTAAACGATCTCGGATAAAAGCAAGGACTCATCGCAGCGATTTCACCCAATTCCCAGCCAGACCGCGCAGACGGCTAAAAGGCGGGACGCCAGCATCCTTTAATGCCCCCAAAGGACACCCCAGAATGGAGCGCAACATCTGCCATGCGGCGGCACGATGCTCCCCCGCGTCGGAATACATCAATGCGGACTGGTAGAGACAGGTCGCGCAGGCCATGCGGCGGTCCCTGGCACTGAGGTGGAGATCGGGATTGGCAAAAGCCTTGGCGAGCACCTGCTCAATGGCCGCTGTTTGTCGGGCGGCTGCGCGCGACATGTTGCTGCCATGATCCCGTTTCAGCAGGGTGACCTGGTCCAGGAGGGCCACCGGGTGGCGGGCCGCGACGCGGATCCACATGTCGCGGTCCTCGGAAGCGCGGAGGGCAGGGTCAAAGCCGCCGAGTTCCAGAAGACAGCGACGGTCCGCAAGAACGGCCGGGGCGAAGCGATTGCGCAGCACGAGGGAACGCGCCGATACCGGAATGAGGCATCCCGTGGCCGGAGGTGAGGGCGCCAAAAAAGAACCATGGATGTCCACCGCCCGATCCCGACCTGCGACCACCGCCCACGCTTTCCCGCCCTTCTGGTGCGCCTGCCAAAAGGCAGCGGCAGCTCCTGCGGCCAGCATGTCATCGCTGTCGAGGAAGATCACCCAATCATGCCGAGCCTCACGCATGCCGGTGTTCCGGGCGGCGGAGAGGCCGGCATTCGACTGATGGATACAGCGGATTCTCGTGCTGTAGCGGGCCAGCACCTGCTGGGTGTCATCGGTCGAGCCGTCATCGACGACGAGCACCTCCACCGCCAACCTCTCCCCGCCTTGAGCGAGGGCGGACTCAATCGCATCCGGGAGAAAGCGGGCGTAGTTGTAGGTAGGAATGACAATGGTGAGCATTTCATGTCCGCGCATCAGCGCCGGAGATCCATTGTTCCAGCGCGACATGCCAAGGTGCAAGCGAAACGAGCCTCGGGTGCTCAAAGTCTGGATTCAACTTGCCCTGTTTTCGCGCTGATGCATGAATTCCCCCCTCATCATGGGATTGACCAAGACCAGCATCCACGGGTTCATCGGCAGCGCGCTCATCGGCACGGACCCATTTGACCCGCGGAGTTGGTCCGGCATCAGCCGGTTTCTATTTCAGGAAATGCAGCGTCAGGAGGTGCTGCATGGGGCCAGCGGAGGAGAGGTCAGAGGAGCCAACCGGCTGCTGCTCCTGGCATGCAGCTTTCACCCTTCACGGGAGAAATGGCGGCTGCGATACTATCTGAGCTGTCGTTACCGGCAGGCTTTGACGAGGGTTCTGAGTCCGGCGGTAAACAGCCTGCCGGAGGGGGTGGATGTGCTGCAACTGGGCGGCCTGTTTGATCTGCCATCGGTCATTCAGGGGCGGAGGCGATGCTTTTCCTATCATGATGGCAATATGGCCATGCGATTGAAAAACCCCTATGCATCGACTGCCGTGCCCCCTGTTTTGGCGGCGGGCGCGATGGCCTACGAGAGACGGTTATACCAGAAGCTGGACCGAATTTTCACGATGAGCGAGCACCTGAGGACGTCGTTCATTGAAGACTTTGGGATCGATCCAGAGCGAGTGGTTTGTGTGGGAGCGGGCGTGAACCTGGAGACACTGCCGCCTGCGCGGCCCGAGAAACGATACGACACGAAACAAATTTTATTCATCGGGGTCGAGTTTGTTCGGAAGGGCGGGTTGGTCCTGCTGGAAGCTTTTGCCAAGGCCCGCCAAGAGCACCCTGAGGCGGTGCTGCACGTGGTGGGCCCCAAATCACCACCACCGGCCGGTGCTCCGATGGACGGCGTGATGTGGCATGGAAACCTTGACAAACAGAAGCCGGGGGACGCAGCCAAGCTGGGACACCTGTTCGAGGAAAGCAGTTTTTTTGTGCTGCCTTCTCTCTATGAGCCATTTGGAATCGCGCCGGCTGAGGCGATGATGCATTCCCTGCCAGCAGTGGTGAGTGGTGAGTGGGCGCTGGCGGAGACGGTGGTCGATGGGCAGACCGGCTTGCATGTGCCGCCAAGTGAGGTGAGCTCGTTGGCCGAATCCCTGGACAGGCTCTTGGGAAATCACGAGTTGTGTTGCTATCTTGGTCAAGGTGCTCGTAAGCGCGCTCTCCAATCCTACACTTGGGAACGAGTCGTGAAGAACATAAGTGAAGCGATGGATCTGTAAAATCACCATTCGGAAGGGCGAAATGCGACAGTATCGTCGGCACATTCGATCAGCTCGAACCCCTCGGAGGATAGTTTTTCAGCAATCCGGTCTGAGTCTCCCCCAAGGTGCTTTGACTCATAGACGACAAGACGGGGTCAGACGGCCGCGAAGTTCATATGATCGAGGATGTTCGGCTCATGCCCTTCGAGATCGAAAAAAAGAGCATCGATGTGGTCCAGTCCAGACAAAGACATGACATCCTCAACGCAGAGACCAGGGACTGTCATTGAAGCGATACTATCTGTGTTGATCAGGGCGTTTTGAACCTGTTTCAGCAGGTGCGAATGGTGAATTCCCGCAGTACTGAGCACAATGGGATCCAAGGCATTGGATGCGACAAACTCTTCCGTGAAACTGTGGAATTCAACATTCCCGGCAGGATAGGTCAGCGCACAGCGCACAAACGAAAGCTTGTCTGACACATGCCGATAGTTCTCCCGCAGTTTGTCATAAAATCTGGGCCAGGGCTCGATCAGTATTCCGCGAGCTCCGTATGATAAGATAAACTCGCGGAAGGGGTCGTTTCGAAGCCCATCATGCGCTCCAGCTTGCAGGAAAGTCCAGTCTGGTCCTAGCTTCGGCAGAATAGATTTCAGACTGAGATAGAGTGAATCGTGCCGCCCGAAGATTCTGGATGCGGTGCGGGCGAGGTCGAATGCTCTGGGCCAACGCCGAAGGGTTTCAGTCAAATTCATTCTGACTACCCTCCGCCAAAGAATGGGAGTTTCAATGAAAGTCGTTCGCAGTTTCACGATTTCGAATGTCTGCGACACCTTGGTGAACCGTTGATTCAACACCACTTGAATCGCGGGCAGGCTTGGGCCAAGGCTTAAAACATGGGTTCGAGACAGATCAAACTGCTGCAAATCGTGAACAGCCTCCAACCAGGAGGCATGGAGAACATTGTGGTGGAGGTGTGCAACCGGCTGAATCCGCAGCAGTTCGCGGTCACGGTGTGCTGTTTGGAAAAACTGGGAGCGTTTGCGGAGCGTCTGCGGCCCGAGGTGGCGCGGATGGAACTGCGTAAGGAGCCGGGTTTTCGCTGGAAGGACGTGACCGCGCTGCGGCGGCTGATGGTGGGCGGGGGCTTTGATGTGATACACACGCACCATCTGGGCGGGCTGATTTATGCGGCGCTGGCGCGGGGATTTTCGAGAACGCCGCGAATTGTGCATTCGGAGCACATCATTCTGCACGACTGGGAGCTGGAACCACGACGGCTCTGGCAGCGAAGGCTGCTGTACCCGCTGGCGGCCTGGTGTGTTTTCACGGTGTCCGCCCGGCAACTGGCGCAACTGCGGGAGCTGCGGCTGTGGCAGCGACGCATGTTCAGCCTGACGAACGGCGTGGATGTGCGGCGCTTCGGACCAGCCGTGGAGGCCCAGGCCGCGCTGCGCCGCCGCCTGGGCCTGCTTGCGGACGGCGTTTTTCTCGGCAAGGTGGCGCGGTTCGCGACCGCCAAGAGACATCTCGCGCTGATCGAGGCGTTTGAAAAAGTGGCAGCGGAGCAGCCGCGATTGCACCTGCTGCTGGTGGGCGACGGGGGCATCGAAAAGGAGCGGGTGCTGGCCAGGATCGCGGCCAGCCCTGGGAGGGAGCGGATTCATCTGGCGGGTTTGCAGCAGGAGCCGGCACCTTGGTATCAGGTCATGGACGTGCTGGTGAGCGCTTCTGAAAACGAGGGACTGCCGAACGCGGTGCTGGAGGGAATGGCCTGCGGACTGCCGGTGCTGGCGAATGATGCATGCGGGGTGCGGGAGCTGGCACATGACGGCGAGCACGGCTGGATCGGCGACTTTTCCACAGTCGAACGGCTGGCAGAAGGTTTGCGGAGAGCGGTGACGACCCCCGAGGCCCGGCGGAGGGAGATGGGCCTGGCGGCATGCGCACATGTGCGGAGACGCTTTTCCATTGAGGCGATGCTGGAAAAGTATGAGCGGCTCTACACCGCCGCAGCACGCGGAGAAAGCGCGATTTTTGACACGCCCGCTGGAAACATGCCCGCCACGGGCTAGAAGGAACCGCACTGCATGGAAAAATCACCGCCCAACAGCGAATTCGACGCCTACGCGGCAGACTACGACGCGGCCCTCAACCAGGGGCTGCGGCTGACTGGTGAGAGCAAGGAGTACTATGCGGAGGGCAGGGTGCGCCACATCCGCGCACGGCTGGCACGCCTGGGCCTGAAGCCGGGCAACTGCCTGGACTTCGGCTGCGGCACGGGAACCTCGGCGGCCTTTCTGCGCGAAGGCCTCGGCATTCATGCCTACACGGGCTATGACCCCTCGGGGGACTCCATCGCGGAGGCGAAACAAAGCGTGACATGGCCGGGGGCGATGTTCACCGCAGAGGAGCAGGCGCTGGAGGCGGAAAGCTTTGACCTCACATTCACCAATGGCGTGTTTCATCACATCCCGCCAGCAGAGCGTCAGCATGCGGTGCGGCTGGTGTGGAAGGCGCTGAAGCCGGGCGGCGTGTTCGCCTTCTGGGAGAACAACCGCTGGAACCCTGCGGTGCATTGGGTGATGAGCCGGGTGCCGTTTGATCGTGACGCGCAGATGCTGTTTCCTCACCAGGCCAGGAGCCTTCTGCAACAGGGCGGGCTGCGGGTGCTGGGCACAGACCACTTGTTCTTCTTTCCGGCCAAGCTGGCGGTGCTGAGGCCACTTGAACGCTGGCTGCGCCGCGTGCCGCTGGGCGGCCAATACTTAATACTGGCGCAAAAGCCGCTGGTCTGAAAGTCCCTGAATCCGAACTGACGCCATGCAAGCCCAGCTTTTCCGCCGTCGCCTCACCTGGCTGGTTTTCGCGTCCTGCCTGATCTTGAACCTGGTGTTTGTGACGACGCGCGGCACCTGGGAGTCTGACTTGGCCGGGGACCCGGATGAGGCGGCCCATGCGGTGACAAGCCTGATGCTGCGCGACTACCTGGCGGGAGGCTGGCGGCAGCCGCCCATGGCCTTCGCGCAGCAATACTACGCGGACTTTCCGAAAGTGGCGCTGGGGCATTACCCACCAGGCTATTACCTGCTGGCAGGTGTGTGGATGCTGCCGGCAGCCTCGGTTCCATCCTTGCTGGTGCTGCAGGCCGTTGTAGGCGCGGCTTTGTGCGCCGTGCTTTACCGGCTCGTTTCAAAGGCGGGTGGAGCGAGGGCCGGAATCGTGGCGGCGGCGCTCATGGCTGTGCTGCCGACGGGGCTGAAACAAATGCAACTGGTGATGTCTGACACGCTGGTGGTCGTGCTTGGACTGACGGCGGCGCTGATCTGGCGGGATTACCTGAACAGGCCCACTGCACGCCGTGCCATCGGCTTCGGATTGGTCACAGCAGCCGCTATTTTAACCAAGGGGTCGGCCATGGGGCTGTGTGTCATTCCCCCGCTGGCAACGCTGCTGTGCGGTCGCCTGGCGCTGCTGAAGCGGTTGTCATGGTGGCTCAGCGGCCTGCCCGTGCTCCTGCTGGCGGCACCGTGGATGCTGTATTCCTCAAAGATCACGGCAGAGGGCATGCTGCATGTGCCGCTGGCCGAGTTTCTGCCCGTGGCGGCGGCCTACTACCTGAAGGCGCTGCCTCACGCGCTGGGATGGCCGCTGGCGCTCCTGGCCTCCGCAGGCCTGGCGCTGGCTCTGTGGCAGGGGCGGGGTGGACGCGGTGAGCACGCCGCAACGGCTGCTGTGCTTGGCGCGCTGGCCTGTGGCACGCTTCTCATCATCCTGCTGGTGCCAGCCGGCCTGACTGAACGCTACCTGTTTCCAGCCATGCCGGTGCTGATGGCCGGAGCCACCCTGGTCACAGGGATGCTCTGGCACCCCGGCTCGCGCGGCCAGGTGATTGCCTTGCTGGCAGTGATGGCGGCAGCTTTGCCCATGGTCGGCTGGCCGGAGAAGCAAGTCAGTGGATTCTCTTCAGCGGTGGCGCGTGCTGAGGTGCCAACCCAAGGGGACAAACGGCAAACGAGCTGGCTGGTGGCCTCCGACCCGCGTGGTGAAGGCGCGGTTATCGCGGCCGCAGCCTTCGCCTTGTCACAGCGCTCCCCTTCGCCGCTACGGGTTTATCGTGGCAGCAAGGAGCTGGCGGCCAGTGACTGGATGGGACGCGGATACCAGCCAGCGTTTGACAATGCCGACAGCCTGCTGGCACACCTCGACAAACGAGGAATCACATGTGTTTTCCTGGACCTGTCTGTGCCAGAGTCCCAGCGCAAGGCGCATGAGAAGCTCCTGCAGAAGGCGCTGGACAATTCCAAAGCCGCCTGGGCTCTGGGTTTTGAGCAGCCTGTTATAAGGAGTCCCGGGCAGAATGGATGGATGCGTGTTTATAAGCGATTGTAATGAGGGGGCGCAGTGATCGAAGAGAAAAAACTCAAAGACCGACAACTCGCAAATGAGCCTAACGCATCGACAGCGAGGAAACGCACGGATCAAGGTGATGGCTGTGATAGCCGCGACTCTGGGCTGCTTGCTGCTGCCATTGCCACATGAATGGTCGGCGGGATGGCGCGGTGAGTGTTTGAACCGAATGCATGCGCCGCTCATGGGCCTTGCTTGCATCGCGCTCGCCTCCGGTCGCAGGCTGAACTCCCTGCGTGTCGCCCTGGGAACAATCCTGGCGGCCGCGCTCTTGGAATGGGTGCAGCCTTGGTTCGGACGGACGGCAAGCATGCAGGATTTTGGATGGGGCGTTTTCGGCGTTTTCGGCGGCACCCTGTGGAACTTGGCAAAAGCGACGCCGGGACACGTCCGGCGAGGTCTCATTACTCTGCTGGCTGCTCTTTTCATGCTGGCACCACCCGGCGCATGGCTGACCGAGGTGGGCCGGGCCATCTGGCAAGCCCAAGCATCTTTCCCCGAACTGCTGGCTCCCTATGGAAAATGGTTGAGCCTTTTTTGGACCGTCCAGCCAAACAAAGAACAGGAAACCTTGAAAAAAGAAGGGCAAATCGTGCTGCTAAGCCAGCAGGATCATCCGGCGACCGCCCACTTGGACGTCATGGGATACGATTGGAGTGATTACACGGGGCTTGAACTCCAAGGCGAATTAGAGGCCCTTGCCGAGATCGAAATCGGCATCAGGGTGGACTTGGATGATGCACACAAAACGAGGCTGCGCACAGGTGGATGGATGAGTCCGCGCCAAAAACACCTGCGAATCACATGGCCTGGAGGCATGCCTCCAAAAAAAGTCCGGCAACTGGTAGTGTTCCTGGCTCCGGAAACTCCCGCTGCACGCCTGACTCTAACTCGCCTGCGCTTGATCAAAGAATAAAAGACGAGGCGAAGGCGGAACAAGGTTCTTAAAAAGTGCCCATCGCAGGACTTTCCAGGGCAGGCAGACAAACTTGCCTTGCAGATTTACACCAGCAGGCCATTTACGCCTCACACTACTCTAATCATCCATTCCGAACCTCCGTGAATATTTCAGTTTTTGGCCTTGGTTACGTCGGGGCAGTCACCTCGGCGTGTCTGGCGGAACAAGGGCACCGTGTCATTGGTGTCGATCTTCATGCCGCGAAGGTGGCGGCTTTTGGCCGCGGCCAGTCGCCCATCATTGAGCCGGAGATCGATGCTCTCCTGCAGCGGGCCACCGATGGGCACCTCCTGGGGGCCACGCTCGATGTCCACGCGGCCGTGGTGGAGACGGACGTGAGCATCATTTGCGTGGGCACCCCTTCATTGCCCTCCGGCAGGCTGAATCTCGACTACGTCCACAAAGTCACCGCCCAGATCGCCAAGGCCATCAGGAACTCGGAGAAGACACATATCCTGCTCTATCGTAGCACGATGCTGCCCGGCAGCACCCGCGCCCTCGTCACCGGCATGCTGGCGGACCTGGTGGCATCCGGCCAGGTGCGCGTCTATTACTGCCCTGAGTTTCTGCGCGAGGGCACTGCGGTCAAAGACTTCCGCGAGCCCTCCCTTGTGGTCATTGGCACGCAAGACGGTGCGCCACCTGCGGACGCCGCGGTGTGCGAAATCATGGGTGGCCAGCCGTCCATCCTAGCTTGGGAGGGGGCGGAGATGATCAAGTACTCCTGCAACTACTTCCATGCCCTGAAGGTCGGTTTTGCCAATGAGATCGGCCGCTTGTGCAAGCACCTGGGAGAAGATGGCACCCGCGTCATGGACGTGCTGTGTGCCGACACGCGACTGAACATCTCCCGCTACTACATGAAGCCCGGCAACCCCTATGGAGGCTCCTGCCTGCCCAAGGACGTTTCCGCACTTAAATCCTTCGCTCGGCAGGAAAACCTCAGTCTGCCCCTCCTTGAAAATACCGCAGCCACCAATGCCGCGCATCAGGACCTCTTCGTGAGCCTGATCGAGGGCAAGGCGAAGCGCCGCATCGGCTTTCTGGGACTTGCCTTCAAGGCGGACACGGACGACCTGCGCGGCAGCCCCATGGTCGCGGCGGCTGAGACGCTGCTGGGACGTGGGTACGAACTCTGCATCTACGACCCGCACCTCAACCTCTCCCGTCTCATCGGCGCCAACGAGCAGCAGATCCTGGCGCGCATGCCGCATCTGGCACAGCTTTTGAAGCAGAGCGCCGAGGAGGTGCTCCAATCAAGTGAGGTGATCGTGGTTTCCCAAAAATGCGCATCCTTCGAGACTCTGCAGGAGATGGCACGCCCCGATCAGATCGTGATCGACGTCAATGGCTGGAGGGAGCTGAAGGATCTTCCCTGGCAGTACGAGGGGATTTGTTGGTGACCTTTCCTGAGCGGAGTTCTTTCACAAACTGGCTGAATTCCAAAGCCTTGGCCTGCCAGGTCTCAGACTCGACAAAGTTCCGCGCTCCCTGCGTGTCAAAGGAGAGCCGAGCTTCGCTGGCTGCGATGACCGCTTCCACAAATGCTCTTCGGTCCCTGGCGACATGAACAAACTGAGAGAGCCTCTCAGCCTCTGGAAGCGCTGAGGAGATCACGGGACGCGCACATGCCAGATACTCTTTGATCTTGAGCGGGCTGCAACTGCGCGCGAGCTCCGTCAGCACAAAAGGCACGATGAACAGATTTGTGGTTTTCAAGCTCTCCGGCAGATCCTCATAGGGCATGGCGGGCTCCACATGAATGTTGGCCACACTGGCGAACTTGTGGAAAGGGATCGTGGCTTGACCGATGAGCCGGACGGACGCCTTGGGCAATTGGCGGGCGATTTCCATGATGAGGTCGAGATCAAGACGCTCATCAATCATTCCAAAATAAACGATCTCAAAACGCCCGGAGGATTGCTGCGGCTGAGAACGGGAAAAATGAACCGGATCCACACCTTGGTTCAGGGTGTAAACCGGTTTGCTGGATCGTTGCAATCGAGCAGCCAGGAGATCCGAGACGGCCACGATGGCATCCACACGTTCCATCAGCATGCGCTCCATCTGCAGAACATATTGATGATTTATGCCCGGCCAGAGGGCGTATTGGTCTGCGCAGTAGTAAACACTCACCCCCTCCCCGAGCCTGCCGACAAAATCCCCCTGTGACGGCGTGGTAACCACCAGCGTGTGTTTTTTGAAATGAAGGCGGCGCGTGGCTTTTTCAACACTTCGGCGTACCAGCCAGAGATTGAGGTGTCTGACGAACTTGAAGCTCGTGAATGGCAGGGTTGGCGGGCAGATGACGGTCAATCCATTTGGCACTGTGGCAAAGCGACGACGCCTGCCTGAGACAAAATCGACGATTTTCTGTGCCGAGCGCCGGAGATCACGCTTGTTCCATTGCGGCACACGTAGCCCCACTGTTTCCACCCAAAGCACAGGACTGAAGCCCAAAAACTCACTGAAGAGGTGCTGACTGACTGACGGATGCCGGTCCCAGTCAGGCCCGAAAACCACCCATTGGTGACCCGTAAGGGGATGGTGATTGTTTTTGGATTCGTCGGGCATCAAGGAAGTCTAACTTCTGATCTTTCGGCTTATGTGTGTCAACCACTGGCTTGGCAGACATTTAAAAATGACGATCACGATGGCTTTGCAGAAAATCCAGCCGCAATCCAACGCCCCCAGAAAACCAAAGTGGGATATTTTAAAGCAGATGAGGCCTGGTGCATACCACCAGACTTTCGGGTTTCCGAACCCCCGCAGGATGGCCAATCCTGAAAGACGGACGTCCGCCCAGGACCAATAGTTCGCCGAATCATTGCGGTCTGCCACACCCAGAGCCGAAGGGACCAGAAGAACAGGGATGCCAGCATGGTGGGCACGTAGGGTGAAATCGACATCCGCAAAGTTATGCTTGATCCAGCGCCCCTCTGGGAGCCCGATTCGCGCGCAGGCAGTGGAAGGAACGGCCACCATGTTGCCATGCAGCCACTCCACGCGCCTTGGGGGTNNTCGAATCAACATTGGCCTTGATGTCTCTTGGGGGTTCCGTAGGTTGTGGAACAGAAGCCGGATGACGCGGCCAGCGGTGCTTGATGTTGCCACCCGAATACACAAAGGCTCCATCGGGAGTCCTGCAGACTCCTCCACAAATAGCCTTGTTTTCCAGAGCAAGGTGAACCAGTCGCTCCAAGCTGCCTTGCTCCGGCAGACTGTCATCATTCAGCCAGCACACGCACTCGGCCCCGGCGGAAAGCGCCGTTTCCATGCCGAGCCGGATGGCACCGGCCCACCAAAGGCTGCCGCCACCACTCACAGTATGCGCCCATGGGAAGTCTTCTTTGAGCATTTCCGGAGTCCCGTCAGTGCCGCCATCCTCAATGACCAGCACATTTGCCCAGGCGTGGATGCCCAGCTCAGCCAGATGAGCCAGGCAACGCTTGGTGATGGCCAGACGATTGTGGACGGGGACAAGGAGCCAAACCGCATGTTGCGCATTTGCGATGGGAGAAGGGGCCAGCATCCGGCCCAAATACGAGCTTGCCTGTCAAGCCGCAAGCAAGGATTAATCGACTGCCCATGACTCTTCTTGAACGTGCGATTCATCGTTGCCTTCCCCGTGCAGGCAAAGCGATGCGAATGATGCAAACGCTGCTGTCCCGACGCGCTCAGTGGCAGAGCATCCTGACAGGATTACCGGCGGATGCGGAGGGCCGTCCGATCCCCTGGATCACCTACCCAGCGCTTGATTACCTCACCCAACTGGATTTCTCACGGGCCTGCGTACTCGAATACGGTGGTGGGCAAAGCTCACTTTGGTGGGCGGAAAGAGCTGCATCTGTCAACACGATCGAAGGGAGGGCTGAGTGGGCGGAGAGGTTGAGACACAGTGCTCCAGCCAACCTGACTGTCATTGGTCCAGTGGCAGAAAGCGCCTACGCGCAGGCGCCGTTGGGCGGCGGACAAACCTATCATGTGATCATCATCGATGGACTGATGCGCTTAGAAAGCGCCCAGGCATCGCTGCCTTTTCTCGCCGACGGAGGGTTGCTTGTCCTGGATAATGCCGACTGGCATCCGCAGGCTTGCGCATGGCTGCGCTCCCAAGGCTTGGTGGAGATCGACTTCCACGGATTTGGGCCGGTGAACGACTACACCTGGTGTACTGCTGTTTTCTTGCGTGCGCACAGTATTCTGCCCCACTCAGGAGGAAGATGGCCGACGGGTGTGTATGGGAGCCTGGAACAAGCGTGTTGAAAATGGACCGCCTGCCATACCACCCCGTTTCATCCAGACGAGATCGGCTGCTGAATCTGCTACGGCCTGTTTTTGAATTCCTCGGCATTGCTTGGCTGTCACGCCCTGCTTTGAACGGCCTCGACACCGCGCTCGAGCGACTGCTGCCGCAGCATGGCGGCTGGTTCGTGGAAGCGGGCGCTTATGATGGATTTCAGCAGAGCAACAGCTATTACTTCGCCCGTATGAAAGGCTGGCGTGGCGTTCTGATCGAACCACTCCCGCAGCTCGCCGCAATCTGTCGGCGGCGGCGCCCGGAATCCCTCGTGGTGTCTTGTGCCCTGGGGGATCCAGAGTCGGAGGGCACGAATCTCCAATTACGGCACGCCGGCCTGATGACCATGGTTTGCGGAGCGTTTGGAGATGAAGGGAAAGAGCGGCAACGTGCGGCGGAGGGTCTTGCCGTGCAAGGTTTGCCGGTGGCGGAGCAATTCGTCACGGCAAGCGTCAGGACGTTGACATCCGTGCTGGTGGAGACCGCGACTCCACAGGACTTCGATCTCCTCAGCCTTGATGTGGAAGGTATGGAAGTCGCTGTCCTGCGTGGGCTGGATCTAACGCGCTTCCGTCCCAAGGCCATCTGCATCGAGGTTCGCCACGAAAACCTGGCTGCCGTCACACATCTGCTTCAGCGCCACTATGACAGGCCGCTCCATCTCACCGCCAACGAGAACTACACCGACTGCTGCTTCAAACGTCTCCAGAACGTCCCGCCACAGTGAGTGAGGTGCTCGCACAGAGGGCCGCCAGACCTCGTGCGATGTCACCTGGATCAATATGCGTGATGCAGTACGGTTCAGGCTGCGTGCAACTCCACCGGCATTGGTAGCAGTCCATGACGTGGTGCAGCCATATCTGGCGCTCACCTTTCCTCCACGGCCCAAACATCCCGAAATGCCCTCCGCCCAGCAGAAAGACGCCCGGCTTGTCCAGAGCCGTCGTGATGTGAGCTGGCGCGGAATCAGGTGCGAGCACGATACGGGCGCGGGCGATGAGATTGACAAGGGCCTCCAAGTCGTTTGGGACGATCCACTCAACAGCCTGGATTTGCTTGTTTTGCAATGCATCCTCCCAGTATTTCCTGTCCGTCCCGCGCGGCAGACAAAACTGGACAGGAACATCGGGCCACTGCCGCAAGAACAGCCGAATGGCGTGCGCGAGGTGATCTGCCGGATACTGGCGGAGCGGATTTCCTGCAACCGGGCATACGAGGAGCGAACCGCCGTCCATCACCGTGATATTCCGTAGCGCGGGAATCATCTCATCGATGCCGATACTGGAGCCCAGGACACTTTCCACCACACGCCGGTGAGCCTCCAATTCCAAACAAGCAGGGGACGCTTTTTCCGGGTAAGCACTGAACAGGCATCTCGGGAACGACAAACTCGTGTGTTCCTCGTTGCCCTTCCACCTTGAGGCATAGCAGCGCCTGGCACTGATCATCATGGCGACTGCATGCAGATAGTCCGAGTGCTGATGACGCAGGCACACGAGATGCTCCGTAACAATGGCACGAAGCGCGGCTGCATGCCGCATGAGACCGAGCAAAAAATCCGGCCAAAACCGCTCGCAAAATGGCGGCATCACCAGCAGCGTGGCTGCCGGAAACTCCATGCGGTAAAGAGGGGCGGCGATGGGGGAAACGATCAACAGGGTTTCCTTCTCCGGAAAAACAGAAACCAATTTTCTCACGGCACCCAGCGACAACACAGCGTCACCCAGCCTGTCCAGTTTCAGAATGGTAAGGCGATAGAAACCAGGGGACCGTGGACGCACTGATATCCGCAACACGGCAATGACCAGGCGATAGACCAGTGTTCTCGCGGTCCAGAATGCCGTGCTCATCGCATCATTGTCCTCCATTTCCGCCAAATCTTCCGCCTGATTCGGCTGAGCAGGGATGGGGGACGACAATAACGGTTGAAGTAAGCCCTGTCAGCCTGGTCGTTTGGCTCCAAACTGCCGGGATGCTGCAGAGGGAAACTGATCGGATTTGTTTGCATGGACGCACGCGGGTCATGTGCATCATGCGTATGCGTGGCTTCCTGCCCCCAACCGAGATTGGAAACCAGATTGACAGAGGAAATCAAACTAACCCCATCACGAGCCTGTCTGGCGAACTCCCAGGCGATGCTCCAGGCATCGATGTCTCCGGGACAGGCACTGTCATACAGCTTTTTTCGCCAGGCTGCTTCGCCCCGGAACTTGCAAGAGGCTTTCCAACGCGTGGTGGAACGATGCTCCTGCCACTTCCGCATCGCCGCATCGTGGTGCTTCCACGCTCTGCGCCAGCTCGCCCAGCCCCAGATCGTGGCGAAGCGTGAGCTGTAGTAGCTGCTGCCATCCTGCGCCACATGGCCGCTGAGATTGCTGCCGCAGATCTGCATGACCTTGTCGTCGTCTTGATAGCGCTCGAGCAGCTCTGTGCAGAAACGAAAGAAGGATGACTCTGGCAGGCAGTCATCCTCGATCACGATCAAACGTTCATGCCCGGCAAATCCCCAGTCCAGCGCTTGTGAAATCGCTTTGCGGCAGCCCAGCCGGGTCGGAGAGAACCGGGTATGCACATGGCAAGGCCAGTCAATGCCTTGCATCACTAACTCGCGCACCTCCTGACATTTTGGATCGCCGACTGGTCCATCTGCTGCCACCAAAAGCGTCGCAGGCTGCGCAGCCCTGACTGCCGCCAACACCTTTGCTGTAAATGCAGGGCGGTTGTAAACAAGCAGCAAAACCGGTGTGTGACACGAACTCTCGAAAATCATGGCCTTAAAAATTTGCCAAGTGTTTATCAAGAAAGAAAGCACAACCTGTTGCATCGAAGATGTTTCTCACCCTGGGCAATGCCGTTATATTCTCTCACGATTGAAAATACCGGCCCTAATCGGAATTTAGCACTTTAGATTCTGAGAGCACATGCTGGAACGATTCCTGTAGCACTTCCGACCCCATGTCCGTCAGATGATTGTCGTCCGCATAAAAAAAAGTTCGCCCCGATGCATATCGGATGGAACCGTCATCCAGATAAAAGGGCAGGTCAGCTCTCAGTACCCGCAAATTCGGAAAGTCAGCCACAGCCGCCACCGCAATGGCAGCAGCCTGGTGGCGAAGCCGCTCCCCCGCATCGGGTTCCAGTTTGGGCAGTCCACCTCCCCTGCTCATCCGCCAGGCGACCAGCTCGCGAAGATTGAACTGATTTCCACCCTTCACGACAGGCACCTGGGTCACAAAAACCACACGTCCCACCAGCGGGCTAACTTCGCTCAAAAACGATCTTAGCTTCGCTTCAAACAGCTTTGGATCACCCAGCCTGCCATCCCACTTGTCGATGACAAAGAGCACCTCGGGCCGCCACTCCTTGAGCCATTTCCTTCGTGTTTCATCAAACTCACGGGCTTCGCGCTGAGTCGGGAAGTTGGTGTTGACCGAACCCTCGAAAAAAGGCGATGTGCTCGGCACTCCCAAAAAAGCAGCCGAGAGGCTTCGCTCATCACAAATGCTGTTTATCAGTCTCGAATACATCATCGCATGGGAACTGCCAAAAACGACGACCTGAGGTCGTTCCCGCCCATGCAGATGGATAACGCCGCCTGAGCGCCAGGCATCTTCATCCTGGGAGGGTGTCGGCGGGAATCTTACATCCTGAAAAGGAATCGTGGTGGCGATCCGCTCCAGTCCCTCAGATGGGCCTGCATTGAACAATCCCAGGTGAAACGACGGAGTGTCAAACTGGGCGGACGTATCCGCAGCAGCTTTCCGCAGCGCTCCCCATCCACAGGCTAGAACCGTGAGACAGAATCCTGCGGCCACCATGGCCAGCCGCCACGACCGCCCTGGACCACGGTTTCTCATCGGCCTTTCGATACCGACATACGCCATCCAGCCCAGCACGATCCCGCAGAGCCCGCCTGCCAACGAACCCATCATCTGCGGCAACCCGTACAGCTCGGCCTGGAGCTTGCCCAGAATGATCATGGGCCAGTGCCAGAGATAGATGGAATAGGAAAGCTTTCCCACCATCCCAAGAAGCGGCGTGGAAAGCAGCCGTGGCACCGATGACTCCTGATTTGCCACCACCAGCAGAAGCATCGTTCCCATCGTGGGAATGAGCGCCACCACTCCTGGAAACGATCGGCCATCTTCTATGATGAAAAAACCACCGACCATCATGATGAGTCCTGCCCAGCCGACCAGCTCACTCATCCTTGCTGACATTCGCATTCCAATGCCGCCTTGATGGAGAATGCCAGACTGGGGTTTGAATGCCGCCAAAACCGCTCCTGCCAGCAGCTCCCAAACACGCGTTGGCAGCAGGTAAAAGGTGGCGGCAGGATGGCTGAAGGTGCCGTGGAGACATAGCCCGAAACTAAACGCCGTCGCGATCATCAGCCAGAACCAGTTCCGGCGCATCCGCCACCGGGTCAGCAGCCATAACAAACCTGGAAAGAGGAGGTAGAATTGCTCCTCAACGGCAAGTGACCAGGTGTGGGCCAGCGTAGCCAGCTCGACATTGTCATCCCAGTAACCTCCCAGATTTCTCCAGATGTAAAAGTTGGAGAGATTCAAGAGCGTCCAGAGACCGTGACGACCGATCTGAGCGATTCCGCTTGGCGGCATCAGAATGACCCAAAAGAGAAGTGTCGCCAAAACCATGACCATGAGGTTTGGCAGCAGCCGTTGAATGCGCCTCAGGTAAAATTCCCGGAACGAGAAGCTGCCCAGTCTCAGATCTGGCAGGATGATGGAGGTGATCAGATATCCTGAGAGGACGAAGAACACGTCCACCCCGGTGAATCCTCCCGTGAGCGCCCCTGGGCAGACATGGAAGATCAGCACGGCCATGATAGCCATGGCCCTGATGCCATCCAAAGGAGGTAAGTACTGCATGCCGCAGGCATTGATTGCAGCCTTGCCCCCAAGGTGCAAGCACCTCCCTAAGTGACGGCTTGGAACCGTGAGTCGCTAGCTGGCACTTCGAGGGTTTGGGACGGTGGCGATGGCTCAGGGCAGGATGGGGGGTGGTTGAGCCTGGGTTTCCACCTGGATGCGGAAGAACCTGCCCTGCTGGCCATTGGGGAGGATGGGGAACGGAAGGCCGACGCGTTCGAGGGCACCCTCATCGGCGATGACTTCGGGAATGGCGGCGCTGGGGGTCCAGTCGATGAGGTTGCTGCTGAACTCCACAACATAACGGAGTCCGACGCTCGCATGGTCTTTGCGGCGATGAAACACGGCGCGTATGCCGCCGGCCTGCTGGTCGGCCGCCTCGGCGCGCAGGCCGGTGTCGCTGCCAGCGCGGGTGGGGTTGAGTCCGAAGGCGAACTCGGCGAGGTTGCTCAGGCCGTCGCCGTCGGGGTCGGCATCGTCGGCGGCGGCGCCTGTGGCGGCGGTGCTGCCGAAGTTTTCGAAGCGCCATGTTCTCCCTGGCGTGCTGGCTTTGACTTGCAAGGCAAGGCTCACGCTGGTGCTGGCACCGTCGCGGTCGGTGGCGGTGATGATCACTGGATGCACGCCGGGGGCGATGCGGCTGGTGTCATGCTGCCATTTAAAGCGGCCATTTTCAGCATCGACGGTCAGGTCACCTGTTGATTGACCATTGATGAAAGCCTTCAAGCTTACCTCCTCATTGCCATCGGCATCCACATATTCAGCCGCAAAGCTGGCTGCATCTCCCTGCTCCACTTCCAGGAAAGCCCCGATCATTGCCGGTGCAGGTGTGGCGCTTTCGAGTTCATCCTCTTCCCCACTAGGTGGTGGGGGGGCGGGTGGAAGAGCCCCTGGCGGTGCGTAGCGCAGCAACAGTGGCTCGGAGGTGTTGCTGGTGTTGCTCATGTAACCTGCCACCCAGGCGCCGCCGAGGCTGTCGGTCACCATGGCATTGCAGTTGTCATTTCTCAGAAGGTCCGCGCCATTGTAGGGAATCGCCCAGATCTGGATGCCAGTGTTCTTATCGTACTTTGCCGTGTAAATGTTAGAGGTGTTATTGGCGACCAAACTGAACCCCGTGGCGATGACATGGCCGTTGGGATCCAGCCCAACCGCGGTCATGCGGTCTGTCTTGCCCGCTGGCCCGGCGTAGAACGCGGTCCAGGCCACGGTGCCGGTGGTGCCGTTGAGCTTGAGGGTCAGGGCGTCGTTGACCGCATTGAGATCGCTGGCGGTGGCGGCTACGAAGAGGTCGCCGGCGGCGTCCACCTTCACGTCGTAAGAGGCATCGTTTTTGTTGGCAGGTCCGTTGTAGATGGTTTCCCAATCTGCCGCTCCCGTGGCACCGTCGTAGCGTGCGGTGTAGATGTCGTAGTTGGCCCCTTGGGTGAAGCCGGTGACCAGCACGTCACCGTCGGCGTTCAGCGCCACGGCAATGCTGCGATCCTGCAGGGCGAGTGCACCGTTAAAGCGGTTCGTCCAATCGGGCAGGCCACCAGCAGCGGGCACTTTGAGGGTCAGGGCGTCTTCGTTGCTGGCGGCGTTCTGCGAGTAGCCGGTGAGTACTAAATCACCGGATGCAGTCAGGGCGAGGGCGGTGACAGCGTCGATTTTGTTGAAGCCACCGTCGTAGGACTGGCTCCAGATCACGGTGCCATCATGGCTGTCGACGGTGAGATCATCGCTGTCGATCTTGGCGGCGAAGAAGTCTGTTCCCGTGGTCGTATTGGTCAAATACCCGGCCACCACCACGTCGCCCTCGCTGGTCAGCATGAGTCCCACCGCACGGTCAGCACCTCCTCCGACAGCGGTGCCCGTGAAGGTCCGCTGCCACTTCTCCACCCCATCGCTGTCGTATTTGATGACCAGCACGTCGGTATTGGTTCCGCTCACGGTGGTATAACCGGCAACGAACACATTGCCTGAAGCATCCACCTTCACCATCACACCCTCATCCGCCAGATTAACCGAGCGGATATTCTCCCATACCACGGCTCCCGCCGCATCATGCTTGGCCGTGCGGAGATCCACGCCTGTGCCGGCGCGTGTGGTAAATCCTGTGGTCACGGCACCGCCATTCCAAACGCCACCCGTCATGTCGAGTGCCACTGAGCGCGCCTGTCCGGCTCCCGTCCCTGGGTAGCTCACCGCCCAGCTTTCTTCGATACCGGGCAGAATGATGATCGGCGCGTCGTTGGTCGCGGTGATGGTCCGGTCAACAAATGGGGCAGCCGCATAGTCGGCGTTCCCAGCCTGGCTGGCGCGCACCTCGACGCTGCCTGCCGCGCTGAAGCTCAGCACGTTGCCGACGATGCTGCCGGGGCCGGACTGCACGCTAAAGCTCACCGGCAGCCCGCTGCTGGCGGCGGCCACCAGTTCCACCGTGCTGTCTTTGGAGGCGCTCGATTCCAGTGAGAATGCGATCGTTTGACTGCCTTGCTGCACATCAATGATCAGATCCGTGTCGCTGGCCGGTGCATACTGGTAATTGCCGCCCTGTGAGCCGCGCACCATCACGGTGCCTATACCAGTGAAGGTCAACACGTCCGTGTTGGCCCCGCCCAGTGTGGCGGGTCCGCTGATCAGGCTGTAACGCACCGTGCCGCCGGGGGCCGTCGCCGCGAGAGGCACGGTCGTGCCCACATACTGGGTCGTCAGGGTGGTGAACACGATCGGATTGGGATCTTGCTGGGTCGGCGCTGTGACCTCATATTTCATGACCAAGAAATCCGAGGTGCTGGCGCTTGGGTTGCCGGAATAGCCCGCCACATAGATGTCTCCGCCAAAAGACACGACCACATCCCGTCCTTCATCGTTCGTGCCGGCCACCGCTGGGATTGGGTAGGTTTTTTCCCAAAGCACCGCGCCATCTGCCGTCAGCACTTTGGCCGTATAAACGTCCAGCGTGCCATCGGCCGTCGAACTCACCGCAAAGCCGGTCACCGCCACATTGTTGGCGCCGTCCAAGGCGAGCTGGGCATTGAAGGCACGGTCACCCGCGCCACTCAAGCCCTGGTTGAGACGGGTGTCCCACAGCTTGACCCCGGTGCTGCCGTCATACTTGGCCACCAGACGCTCATGCACATCAGTCGCGCCGCGGGAGGTGCCCGCTGCCACCACGTGGCCGTCACCATCCACCACGACATCGTAAAAGCTGTCATTGTTGCCATACGGATCAGTCACGGTCTCCCACAGCACGGTGGCCGCTGGCCCGGCGCTGTCGCCCTGCAGCTTCGCCACATAGAGGTCGTAATTGCCTGCGGCATACAGAGATCCTGCCACCACCAGGTTGCCCGCCGAGTCCAGCGCCAGACCGTAGAGCATGTCGTCAACGCTGGCACTTCCCACACGCGCGTGGGACCACAACTCAGCGCCTGCGGCGGCAGACAGCTTGGCGGCATACGAAACCTTTTTGTTGCTGCTGTTCCCCTTGTAGCCAGCCACGAAGACGTTGCCAGCGGGGTCCATCACCACCTTGTTGGCGATGTCCGATTTGTTGTTGCCACCATCCAAGGCCTTTTCCCACATCACCGCGCCAGCGGCAGTCAGCCTGACCACATACATGTCGTAGTTGCCGGAGCCCGTCACCGTGGCTCCCGCCACCGCCACATTGCCATCTGCATCCACCGCCATGCTGTTGGCATAATCTACGTTGTTAAGAGCGCCATTAAATGTGTGGCTCCAGAGCCTCTCGCCGGTATCACCGTCGTGCTTGGCCACCCACACGTCCGTGTTGGCGGCACCCACCGTGGTGTAGCCCGCCACGATCACGTCACCATTGCCGTCCACCACGATCGACGTGGCTTCATCATCCAGGTTGGCATGGTTGTAGATGGTGTCTGCCTCCGCCGTCCAGGTGGCGTCCGGGGTGCCGGTGACCGGATCATATTTCATGACATAAACGTCCTTGTTGCCGGCGGCATTCGTCGTGTAACCGGCCGCAAACACCGCCACCGCCGTATTGCCACTGTGGTGAACCGCCACCGCCTTCGCATCCCCGTTCTGCGGGGTCACGTTTGGCCCCGAATACCTGTTGGCCCAAGTCAGAGAGGCATCACGCGTGATGGCGGTGCCAGTGACATCGATGACAAAGGAAGGCACATCGGCATCATCGCTTGGAATCTGGATCTCCGCACTCCGTGCCCCCGGCCCGCCTGGAGTAGGAGTGAAGGACACCGTGAAGGTAGTGGTGGCACCCGGTGCCAGAGGTGAGACAACTTCCGAGTCGTCCACACTGAAGTCGGCACTAACCAAGGTGATCGAGCCGAGGGTCAGGTTCTGGGCCCCCTGATTGGTGATCGTGAAGGACTTCGTTTCACTGCTGTTGATGTTCACTGCACCGAAATCGATGCTGGAGCCACTGTTCAGGCCCGTTCCTGTCGGCTGGCCCAGAGCGATTTTCTGCGGGCTCACAGTGAGGGTCACATCATTGGCATCTGTGCCGCCGACGTAGCTGATCCTGACGTTCAAGCCAGAACCGAGGAAGTCATAAATAATATCTCCTTCGGCCAGTCCGTCGAAAGTTCCAAGCGTGGTGGAAATTGGGTTCGTGCTCTGATTTTCAACGATGGTGAAGACATCATTGAGAGCGAGCGCGGGGTCGAGAGCCGGACCGGTGAGTACCGTCACCAGCTTAACACCGGTCAAATTCACACCATTGGAGACCGTCAACTTGCGATAGCCCGTTTCGGAGTCTGCAGGCGACAGGGCATTGAATGGCAGGGCCAGCTTGGTGCCGCTGCCAAAGGTCACGGACGTTGCCGTCACATCCAGCCCGGCCGGGATCGGCTGCACGGTGCCAGCCGCAGAGGCAAAGGAAACGGTCCCCAATGTCGTCAGTGTTCCAGCACCGCTTTGAACAATGTCACCGCCGCTGACGAGGGCCAGGCTGGCATTGGAGGCAGGGGTTACAGCCGTGCTGACGGTAAGGATCCCGGCCTGGGCACCGCCGATGGTGATGGTGCCGGCGGTGGTGACGCGGTCGAGTTCCGCATCCGTCAGGCCCAGGGCCCCGGCCGAGTCGGCCCCGCCGAGATCAATGGCTCTTGCCGGGGTGAGCGGCTGGAAGGTAATGTTGTTGGTTCCCAAAGCCAGCGTGGCATTGGTGGTGCTGATGGCGATCCTGTTCGCACTGACCGTCACTGCGCCGGTGCCGGTGGTGGTGGTCAGGTTGGAACCAGCGCCCAGCATGGCGAAACCTTCATTGGTCAGCAGGGTGGGGCTGGTCCCCTCGGTTCCACTCAGAGAGATCGTGGCCGCGCCAGTGGAGGAAACCGTTCCCCCATCAATCAGGATGCCATAGTTGTTGACCGATGTCGCGAGGTTGGAACCGCCGCCAGTGCCATTGATGACGATATTGCCATTCAAGGAGCTGATGAGAGCATCGAGATTGAGGCCCGAGCCTCTCACGGCGACACCGGTGTGGTCGTCATCCCCCGCGCCACCGATGCCGGTGATGGAGATGGTGGCCGTGCCGGTGGAGACAACCTGCGCGTTGGTTTCGATGAGAACACCGCGCTGATTGTCGCGGGTGGCGTTGCCATCACCGCCTGCGAGGCCGTTGATGGTGATGGAGCCATTCAGCGCGCTCACCTTGGTGTTCGTGCCGCTGAGCCACACACCGTGATTGGAATTCGAAGGAGCCACGGCACCCGTGCCGCTCAGGGTGATGGCCGCAGATCCTCTGTCGATGATTTGCGCGCCACCCCTCATCACAACCCCGGCGTGCGTGCCGCCGGTGCCCACAGCTGCGGAATCACCGTTCAGGTTGATCGCCCCCCTGAAACTGCTGACTTCGATGGTGCCACCATTGAGGTACACACCATAGCCGAGGCTGCCGCTGCCGGTATTCGGGCCGCCCGTGCCTTTCAGGGTGATCGTGCCCGCATCCAGGTCCGTGCTGGTGCTGGTAATCTTGCCGGATGATCCGCCGACCCCACCCACGGTGACACCCCAGCATTGGGTGGAATTTGGGCCTCGGCCAGCGAGGAGGATGTTGCCATCGCCAGCCGTGGTGACCACGCCGTAGATCGTCACGGCGTCCACAGCGCCGAGCATGGTATCCGGACCGAGGCCAGCCTTGAGCGTAAGGTCGCCGTCGAGCACCGTGAGCGTCGTGTTGGCGCTCTGGGTGATGTTCTTGATGGTTTCGGCGTTGAGGGAATTTTCTCCCGTGAACTCGCAGTTGCCGGTGAAGGTGATGGCACCAGCCGTGGGATGATCCAGGAGGACGGTGAAGTTGTCATCAAAAGTGCGCCCAGAGGCCGCCGTAGAACGTCCGTTAAAGGCCACCGTGTTCGCTCCGGCGGCATCAATGATGTCCACCTGGGCCACGCCCGTTTTGACGATGGTCAGGGTGTTGGTGCCATGGCCGGTGACCACGCCGCTGACGTCGATGCCGCTCCATGTGCCGGTGTTGAGCACCAGGCGGTAGTAGTTGTCTCCTGGCTGGCCGCCGATCAAGGGGGCCGGCGGAGGCACTTGGACCGTGATGTTTCTGCCGCCATCCGCCACCGCTGTGACGACGTCCAATCCTCCACCCGCATTGTTCGTGGCAAAATTGCTTACGGTGCCGGTGATGGGGAAACTGAATTGGGTCTCATTGACATCATTGCTGTGGATGACCACGTCTCCGGTGTGTGTGCCTACCGTCGCCGCGTCAAACTGCACGGCGAAGGTCCTGGTTTCTCCCTCGGGAATGGTGAGGGGGTTCATGGGGTTCACAACCGGGCTGGTCAGCGTGTAGCCGGCGGGAACATCGATGCTGCTCACGATCAAATCCTCCGTGCCCGCCATGTTGGACAGCGTGAAGGTCTTGATCACTGGCTTGAGATAAAGAGGCGCTCCAAAGCTCACTGGAGTAAGCTGCGCATCGAAAAGCTCAACGACAGGCGGGCCATCCGCATAAACTGCCAGTTCAGGAGAGCCGACGATCTCCAGGGTCACATTATTGCCACCATCGTTAAGGATAATCTTGCCGCCAAAGTTGGAGCCATTGATGTTGGGAACCACACCAAAGAGCGTGTTGCCAAACATGCCGCCTGTGACGGGAAACGTCGCGGTGGCGATCACAAATTTGTCACCCAGCACGGGCACATAGGTGCCGCCTTGCACGATCAGATCTGCTCCATCGATATCCAAGGCGCCGTTCACTGTGAGCTGGCGGAAGCCGTTCGTCCCCTCGGAGTTCGGCGTGGTGGCCGTGCCATTCATGAGGATGGCGAGATCCGTCCCTGCGCCGAAGGTGACTCCGCCCGTGACATCAGGCAGGAGCCCCGTCAGCGGCAGGCCATCTGGAAGGGGTTTCACGCTGCCATTCACCGAGGTGAACTTGACCGTGCCAGTGCCACTCGTGGTGAGTGTGCCGGTGTTGGTATGGTTGGTGATGCTGGGATCGTTTTGAGTGATGTCGCCTGCGCTGACCAGGCTGAGATGCACATCGGTGAAAGTCGTGACCGGACCTCTCACCGTGATCGCGCCCGCCCCGGTGCTGCCGATGATGCAGGTGCCGGTCCGCACACGATCCGTCTCCGCATCGATCAGGCTAAGCGCTGTTCCAGTCGCGTCAGCGGCCAAGGGGGTGGTTCCGCCGATGTCAATGGGGCGTGCAGCAGTCGTGGGCATGAAAGCAACCGAGCTCGTCCCCATGTTGAACTGGCATGTCGTTGAAAGAGCGATGGTGTCCGCGTTGACCGTGACTGTTCCGCTCCCTCCTGAGATCACCCGTGCGGCACCAATTGTGGCAAAAGCGTTGCCTGTGGTCGCGGCGACAGTCTTATAGCCTGTGATATTGAAATTCGCTGATGTCTCCGAATAAAGGCGCACACCTGCGGAGTCCAGACGCACGCCATCGCACGTCAACGAGGTGGCATCGGTGCCGCCTGAAGTTCCCGTGATCGTCACCAGGCCGCTCTTCGAACTGATCCTCACCTGGGCCGGCAGATTTTCTGTGAGTAAGTCGGCATCCACGGGTGTGGTGGCGTCGGTGATCAAGACCCCCACCATGTTGTCATCACCGCCCGTGCCAGCGGTGCCGGTGATGGTGATGGGTGCATCATCGGTGGAGGAAATCTCGGCATTGGTTGCGATCTGGACGCCGTATTGCAGATCGGCCAATGAGCCGGCCGGCAGGTTTCCGCCTAAACCGAGAATGGTGATGGAGCCCTTGGCCGTTTGGACCTGCGTGCCGGCATCGAGGATATAGACACCAAAATTGGACACGTTGCCGTTTGTGAGCAGCGGCGAACTCGCACCCGTGCCGTCGATCGTGATGGCGACCGGGTCAGGGGCCGGGTTGGCGGGGATGAGGGGATCTGACGAGCGGACTTTGGCGCCACCGTCAATGCGAACCCCCATGTTCCCGGTTCCCGTCGAAGCGGTCGCCCTGGATACGCCGGTGATGTTGATGGTTCCCTTGGCGGAATTCACCTCCACGCCCGCTCCCGTGAGGATGACGCCATTGTTCGCGCCCGACGCTCCGGTCGGCATCCCACCGTTGCCGGTGATGGTGATGGCCGTCGGGTCACTGCCCGTCGAGCGGACTTTGGCACCCGTCTCAATGCGGACGCCCTGATTGGTAGCTCCCGTTGTTGGGACTGCATTGGAGGTGCCGTTGATGACAATGTTTCCGTTGGTAGTAAACACGTCTGTGTTGGCGCTGTTGAGATGGACCCCATGATTCGTGGCGGATGCTNNCGTGGCGGATGCTCCGGTGGACGCTCCACTGTTGCCGGTGATGGTGATGTCAGCCGGGGCGCTGCCGGTCGTGTTCACCTTGGCACCGCCGCTAATTTGAACCCCAATATTGGAATTTCCGGTTCCTGTCGCATGGGAAACGCCGGTGATCTCAATGGGCTGATTGGCCGAGATCACCTCCGTGTTCGCACCCGTGACAACGACTCCTGTATTGGAGGCAGACGTTCCGGTTGTCGCTGCACCATCGCCATGAATGGTGACAACCACCGGGTCAGCGCCAGTCGCGCGGACTTTGGCACCCGCCTCAATGCGGACGCCCTGGTTGGAGCTTCCCGAACTCACCGCGTGGGACACGCCGTCGATGTCGATGGTTCCATTGGCACAGGCCACCTCCCCATTGTTGATCCAGACACCGTAGTTCGACGCCGATGTTCCCGTGGTGAAGGCACTGTCTCCAGTGAGGGTGATGCTGACAGGATTCTCGGTGCCTGTCGCCCGCACCTTGGCTCCGCCGTCCACCACGATCCCCGCCCCCCCGCCTGGGCCACTTGTGATGGCATCAGAGTCGCCGGTCAGCGTGATGTCCCCGCGGACCGACGCCACCTCCGCACCGGAGCCACGCACCACAATGCCGTGATTGAGATTGCCCGTGGGCCCTGCCCCCCCCGTGCCGATGAAGGTGATGGTGCCTGCGTTCGGAAGAGTACTGGTGCTGGTGACCTTGCCATTGCCGACCGCTGCCGTGCCCGTGATGTAAACACCCCAAAACTGGTCGGCAGGTCCGCCGTGACCATTCATGAGGATATTGCCTTCCCCCGAGGTGGTGACCGTTCCCGCAATGGTGATCGCATCCAAAGACACGGTCATGGGCGTCGTCCCCCGGTTCGCGGTAAGCGTCAGATCACCATCCACGACGGAGATCCTGCGGAGCAAAGTCGCCGTGCTCGCCGTCTGGACGATATCCCGATCGGTGGAGACATTCAGGAAATTGGTGCCGGTGAAATCGCAGACGCCGCTGAAGGTGACCGTGCCGGCATCCTTGCTGTCGAGGATGACGTTGAAGTTGTCGTCAAAGGTCTGCTCGAGAACGGGGTCGAGCGCCGTTCCCCGACCCGCGAAGGTGACATTCACCTTGCCGGTGCCCGGCCCGGAAGCATCAAGGATGTTGACCTGTGTCACAGCGGTCTTTTGAATGGTCATGGTGGTCGTGGCGACGGTGATCCCGGGAATGTCTGGATCAACCCAGTTGCCGGCCCCGGTGCCAGTGCGCACCAAGGTGTAGGTGGTGCCGCCTGCCGGGACATTGACCGTGATGGTGAGGGCGGCGCTCCCCGCTGAATTGGCCACCCCAACGCTGAGTGTGTCGTCGTCATCGTCGAATACGACCTGCTGGGAGGAGGTGGTGCTCGTGCCGGTGACCGGGAAGGTGAAGACTCCTTCGTTATCCGTCGGGTCGTCGTTGTTGATCGTGACATCACCGGAGAAGGAGGCGCCGACGTCACCATTAAGCTGCACCTGGAAGGTGGCGCTGCCACCGGCGGAGACTGTGGCGGGCACATTGAGCGCCGTGAAGCCCACCGGGGCGGTCACGGAGGTGACGGTGA
>DNXB01000287.1 GCA_003506995.1 Verrucomicrobiales bacterium | reverse complement strand
GGCGACGATTTGAGCAACACCAGCGTCAAAAACGCCATCTCCGACCTCATCAAGACCGAGGCCAAGCACAAGCCGCTCAGTGACGACAAGCTCGCCAAGCTGCTCGACAAGCAGGGCATCAAAGTCGCCCGCCGCACCGTCGCGAAATATCGCGAGGCGCTCGGCATCCTGCCCAGCCACCTGCGCAAATCGTTCTCCTGAACGACCTCGCCTAAAATCAAAGGCTCTCCTCGCGATACGCCGCCGGCGAAGTGCTGCGATACTGCCGCAGCATGCGGCTGAAGTAGTGGCGGTTCACCAGGCCGCACTGTTCCGCGATCGCCTCGATACTTTCCGCCGTGTGACGCAGCAGGCGGCACGCCTCATCCAGACGATAATCCAGCAGCACACGCATCGGCGGCTGCTGCAGCTCTTGCTGAAACAGATGGTTCAAATTTCGAACACTCAACCCGGCATGCCGGGCCACTTGCTCGGCGCTTAGCTTCAATCCCAGATGCTGGTGCATGAAGTCCATCGCCTTTTGCACCCGTGCGTCGAGCCGCTGCTTTTCCCAGACGCTTTCAGGCAGGCATTGCACCGCCTCGGTCACGAGCTGGATCGCGCACCACGGAAAGCGCGCCTCCTCCTGCCGTTTGCCCAGACGAACCAGGCTGTTGAGCAGGCTGCGCATGTGCGCGGTGGTGGGAAAACGGTGAATGCCCGGCGCGGCACGGTCCGCCGCCGGTCCCAGGTTGAAATGCGCGTACCACTTGGTGAAGGGGCGGATGGTGGTGGTGCTGAAAGTCGTGTGTGGCGGGATCAGATACACATGCCCCGTTTTCAAAAGCGTCCGCGCCCCGTCGATCTCGACGATGCCGCCCTCGTTCATCGGCCAGTAAAGCCGCCAGTAGGGATCGTTCAGCCGCCGCAGCTCCCACTGCTGCAGCTCGATTTTACGCGTGGTCAGGATGTCCACCATGACACCCGGCAGCGCCACCGAGCGGTTGCCATGCACCCGATGCGCGGAACCGGACGGCACAAGGCTGAGGATCGAGGTCTCGGGTTTCATGGTCATTGCAAAATCCGACACAACTCTGGCCGAAGCAGGCATGGATGGCAAGACGCGCCTGATTATGGGTCAAAACTCAATTCCAACCCACCCACGACCATGGCCGACATCCAAACCAGCGCAGCAGACAAGAAGGAAAAGGAATTCTTCACCCACATCCCCCAGGAGGCCCCAGGGTTCTTCCTCAAGGGCTGCCACCAGTATGACTGGGGCCTCAAAAACCGCCTCGCCAAGGTCTTCAACCCCAAGGACGGCCGCACCGTTATGCTCGCCTTCGACCACGGCTACTTCCAAGGCCCGACCACTGGCCTGGAGCGCGTCGATCAGACCATCCTGCCTCTCGCCCCGTATGCGGACTGCCTCATGCTCACTCGTGGCATCCAGCGTTCCGTGATTCCGGCCTCCACCACGAAAGCCATCGCGCTGCGTGCCTCCGGCGGCACCTCGATGATCAGCCCCATGGAAGAATGGGAAGGCGAGATCGACGGCAAGAAGGCCAAGTTCGGCCGCCCTGGCTTTGAACCGCTCTCCAACGAAAGCACCGCGCTCAACATCGAGGAAGCCATCCGTCTCAATGCCAGCGTACTCGCCGTGCAGGTCTTCATCGGCAGCGCTTACGAGCGCCAGTCCTTGAAGAACCTCACCGACCTCGTCGATGCGGCCTCTCGTTACGGCATCGCCGTGATGGGCGTGACCGCCGTGGGTCGTGCGATGGCCCGCACGCCGGAGTATTTCCGCCTCGCGACACGCATCATGGCCGAACTCGGCGCGAACGTGGTGAAGTGCTACTACACCGACACCGAGTTCGACACCGTGACGAGCTGCTGCCCGGTGCCGATCGTGATCGCCGGTGGCAAGAAGCTGCCCGAACTCGAAGCCCTTCAGATGTGCGCCAACGCCATCGCGCAAGGCGCGAGCGGCGTCGATATGGGCCGCAACATCTTCCAGAGCGATGCTCCGGTCGCCATGATGCAGGCCGTGCAAGGCGTGGTCCACGGCGGCCTCACCGCCGAGCAGGGCTTCGCGATGTTCAACGACCTCAAGGGCAAGAAGTAAGCCTGTGCGATGGGGTGATGGAGTAATGGAGTGTTGCTCCAATCAATCACTCCAATTCTCCACCACTCCATTTCTCCATTTCTCCATCTCCCGACTACCATGGAACTCTCTCCCAACCAAGTCCGCCTCATGATGCTGCGCGTCGCCGACGCCATCATCGAAGCCGAACCCATGCTCTCCCAAGCCGACCGCGATCTCGGTGACGGCGACCACGGCCTCGGCATGAAACGCGGCATGGAGGCCGTGAAAGCCCAGCTTGAGCCGATGGAACCTTCCAGCATCGAGCAGGTCTTCGTCACCACCGGCACGGCCATGATGACGAGCATGGGCGGTGCCTCAGGAGCCATCTTCGGCACCGTTTTCCGCGCCGGAGGCAAAGCTCTCACGGGACGTGATGCCTTCGCTTCCGAAGGTCTTGCCCTTCTTCTCGAAGCCGCGCTCGAAGGCGTCATGAAACGCGGTGGTGCCAAGCCTGGTGACAAAACGATGATCGACGCCGTGGCTCCCGCTGCGGCGAAAGCCCGCGAATCCATCACTCTGCCGCTTCCGGCAGCATTGACCGCCGTCGCAGCCGCCGCTGAAGCAGGCAAAGAAGCCAGCAAGGCCATGATCGCCCAGTTCGGGCGCGCCAAAACGCTCGGTGAAGCCTGCATCGGCTTCCCAGACGCTGGCGCCTGCTCCGTGGTGATCATGCTGAACACGATGCGCGATTACGCGAACGTTTAGCCCGCAGCTCGACTGCCTCAGTCTCTCTGTCGAAGCAGAATACGAAGCATTTCCGTTTTGATCAGCTTCATATCTTCAGATTTCTCCTGGGCGATCTCCTTGGTCAATACCTCGATCTTCGTGCGTCGGTAGATTTCCCCCGCATCCAGAGGTTCGACTCCCATTTCTCGCAGCGCGATTTGCGCGAGGGTTCGCACTGGGAAAAACAGCTCCCGGTAACTGCCACAGCCGCCATTCACGATGAAATGGCCGTCCTTCAGCGCGATTCTGAACCAGGGAATCGTCTGCGGATCGTGAAGACGGCGCAGAGTCCGCGCCGCGCTGATCTTCAGGGCAGGAAAGTCTGACCAAACCATCTCCTTGGCCGCAAGGACACAGGCGGTCGAATCCCCCAGCGCCGCCTCGATCACGGTCAGCATGCCGCGCACCTCGTCATCCTGCTCAAATTCCAGCACACCCCGTACCTTCGGCAGAAGTTTCGCGCCAAGACCGCGACAGCGCTGGATGATCGCCTCACGCTTCCGCTCGGTGGGCATGCTTCTTTGATTCCAACTATAATCCGCCTCTGGATTGGCCGGATCACACTCATGCCGTAGATCGTGGAGAATTTGCGTCCATTCCGCATGCATCGTCATGGGCGGCTGACTCCTCCATCCGAGGGCGATGCTCACGACCGCCACGACAAACACCGCAGTGATGACCAGGTCTTTGTTCATGCCTTCTGTAACGGTCTTGGAGCCTCGTTTATTGGACCGCAACCCTCCTCAATATGGCCAGCGCTTGACACTTGAACGCCGCATGCGAATGCGCCGGGCATGTTTTTTGACACTCACACGCATCTCGGCAGCCGGCAGTTCGACCACGATCTGCCCGCCGTTCTGGAACGCGCCCGTGCCGCAGGCATCACGCGCATGGTCGCGCCGGCCACGGACCTCGAAAACGCCCGCAAGCTGCTCGCCCTCGCCGAACACGAGCCGGATGTGCGTGTCGCGGTCGGCATTCATCCCTGCGATGCCGATTCGGTGAGCGGAGAAGGCTGGCTCGACGAGCTGCGTGATCTCGCGAGGCATCCAAAAGTCTGCGCCATCGGCGAGATCGGTCTCGATTACTTTCATGCGCCGCCCGAGGGCTTCACACTCGATGCATGGAAAGCGCATCAAGCCAAGGTGCTCACCGCGCAGCTTGAACTCGCGGCTGAATTGAAGCTGAACGTCATTCTGCACAATCGCGAGAGCTGGGATGATCTGACCGCGCTCGTGCTGCCATTCAGCGACCGACTGCGAGGCGTGTTTCACTGCTTCACCGGCACGATGGAGCAGGCGGCACCGCTGCTAAAGCTCGGCCATCTCATTTCCTTCACCGGTATCGTCAGCTTCAAAAACGCCGGAGTCATCGCCGAAACGGCCCGTGTGGTCCCTGCGGACGGCTATATGATCGAAACCGACGCGCCCTACCTCGCGCCGGTGCCGTATCGCGGCAAACGCTGCGAACCGGCCTATGTGGCGGACACGGCGCGTGCCATCGCCGCACTGCGCGGCGAATCGGTTGAGCAGGTGGCGGCGGACACGACCCGCAACGCGCTTGCTTTCTTCCGTGGCTGGGAGTGATCCCGCACCGGCTGAGACATCCATCCCCCTGGAGCGAGTCAGCGTTGTCTGAGCTTCAGACCATCATTCGCGCACCTCAAACGACAGACGTTCCGTGGCGGACTTGCCGGGCGGCTGCACACTCGTGAAGACATCCACCTCAAAGGGCCTGCCCACGCTGTTGCCGGCCAGATCCTCCAAAATGTCCGGCACTTCCAGTTGGTGGGTGCCTGCCAGCCAAGGCTCCTTCGGGGTGAAGCGCCATTCGCGGCCTTCGTTAGCAAGACTCGCGCTGCCTTCGATTTTAGCCCCTTGCTGGCTGACGATGCTCAGCAGCCGCAGCGCCAGCGCCTCGTCCAGAGCTTCATCAAAGAGCACCTTCAATGCCTCTCGCGATCCTGCGGCAGGTGCCTGGAAAGTCCAATCCTTGGGTTCGGGGCATCCACGATCTGGCGGACCGACCTTGAAGGTCTTTTGATGGCCTGTCTTCAAAGGTTGTCCCTTCGCATCCGGCCAGTCGGCATCAATCTCCAGAGTGTATTGCCGCCCCTCCTGCAAAGCCGTGCCGAGATCCGCACGCGGAGCCAGGCCCTGCTTGATGCGACCGGGATCGATGAACAAGGTCAGCCGCGTCATGCCGTGATTCCACATCTCCTGGTCGATCTCCAAAAACGGCTCATGCACCACCTCGCCGCCCTCTTTCCGCAGCCGGACATGCTGGTAGATGCCGCCGCCGCTCATGGGCGCGGAGAAGTGCAGGTAAAACTTCAGCGTGTTCTCCGGCAGCGAGGCGGCTTCTGGAGACACATGTATCACTCGTGTCGCCGCTCCAGGAACGGGCTTCTCCAGACGATGGATGGCGCTGATCACCTTCGCCCCCGCAGGACCTCCACCCGGCAATGCCTCCGGGCGAAAGACTGCCCGATAGCGAACCTCAGGCTGCAAGGGAAACAAAGGCGTGAAAACCACGCGGCTCTCCCGCCACTCGTATTGTCCGGCCATGGGCGGCAGATTTACATCCACCGCCATCTCCGCCTGATCGGCATGCACCGGCATCAGCTTTTGCCATTCCTTCAGCGTCCACTCCGGCCTCGCCAGCCTAGCATCCAGACCGGCGCACTCCACCCGGACCATGAACGGCTGTCCGGGATCAAGCGTGATCCAGCGCAGGGAAAGCCCCGCAGGCTGGTCAGCCGCCAGCGCGGAGATGACCAGGCATTGGCCGAGCCATGCTTTCCACGCCAGACTCATCAGGGCAGGCTCAGAGTCTCCAGATTCACGGACGTGCCAGCACGGCGCAGAGTGAGAGCCTGCTGAGCATCGAAGACATCCAATTGATCCACACCGCTCCACTCCTTGATCGTCTCGAAGGGCTGGCCCGCCACGCCGGTCTTTTCAGTGATCGCTTCCACGCTCTCCATTTTGTCAGTGCTGAACTTCATGATCCCGTGGCGGCTGTTCGCCATCAGCACAAACTGTTTCCCGCCCTTCTCATAGAGGATCATGTCCAGCGGACGATTGCCTCCCCCAAGCTCAGCGATGGTCTTGCCGCGAATTTTGGCCCCCGGACTCAGATCCTTGATGGGAATCTGCACCAGAGGCGTGCAGGTGTAGGCCGCGAGCAGCGATGGCTGCCCACCGATGCTGAAGGGCAGGAAAGTGCGCACCGGAGAGCGGGTCTCGAACTTGCCATGCGCCCCATGGTAGATCTCCACGCCCGTGCCTTTCTCCACCTTTTGAAAAGGGAAGGGAATGGAGCGGAATGACGAGGCAAACTCCTCGTTCGACAAACCCGCCACCAGCAACTGCTCCTGAAAATAGGCGATGTCTGTGATGCTCTCCTGCCGCTGCCTGCCATCCGTGGGCGCATCGGAAAGCTCCGCCCGCGAATGCATCACCCCATCCAGCGAGACGGGCTGGATCTCGCCCTTCTCCTCCACACGCGCCAGCACCGCCGTTGCATCCGGGCCTTTGCCGCGCGAGACCGCCAGATAAATGTTCTTCGACAGCGGATTCACCGCCACATCCTGGATCAAAACCTGGTCCACACTTGTGCCGAGCAGGGCCGCCAGCTTTTGGTCGATCCCCTCCACCTTCACCTCCCGCGCCTTGCCGGGCTTCGTGTCACCCGTCGCCAGCGCCACGATCGCCGCCGCCCTGCTGTCACCGATGAAAAGCACGCCCGCAGGGCCAAAAGCAAGCTGTGTGGCGCTCTCCAGCTTCACGTTCCCCTTGGTCATGCCTTTCTGCACATCCCCCGCCGAGCCTGCGGCAGGCATGCTCCGTGCATAAGCCTGATCTTCCGGGCTCAGTTGATCCAGTGCATACGGGATGACACGCCCGTTCGCCATTTTGAGCATGACCTTGTCCCCCTGAAGGCCGGTCATTTCGGCGGAGATGGCCTGCCCCTTTTGATTCTTCCAAACACGGACCTCCGCGTACATCGGCAGAGCGAGACTGAAGGACACTGACAGCAGCACGAGATGTTTTTTCATAAGGTGTGAAGTGATTCAGTGGAGGTTCTATCAGGAGCGCGGAAGCGTCACAAGACTATTTTTCCGCCATTCCCGGCTTCAGGTTAAAGCCGTGAATAGGTTCACGATTGGATGAGAGCTCCGCGAATGATCGAACGCGCTCCACTCAGGATGCCTGACACCCCCGCGCTTGCTTTCTTCCATGGCTGGGATTGATCTATGCCGAAAGCATTCCAGACTCACCCACGTTCTCTGCCACCACTATGAAACTGACCGCCCTCCTCGCCTCCACGTTTTTTGCCGTCTCACTGGCCAGCGCCGCTGAATTCACCGTCGAAAAAACCGCCACCGGAGGCGCTGTCGTGAAAGTGGACGGCCAGGTCTTTGCCGAATACGTCGTCGATCAGGCCAACAAGCCCTACCTCTGGCCGATTTACGGCCCCACGGGCAAGTCCATGACGCGTTCGTATCCGATGAAGAACGTCGAAGGCGAAAAGCAGGACCACCCGCATCATCGCGGTCTCAATTTCGGCCATGAAAGCATCGGCGGCTACGACACCTGGGCAGAAACGGCCACTTTTGGCAAGAATCCCAAAACAAGTGAGCGGCTGAAACACCTCGGAGCCATTAAACACCGAGAGTTCAAGGAACTGAAAGGCGGCGACAGCGGTGTGATCTACGCCCTGTCTGACTACGTCGATCAAGAAGGCAAGGTCATCATCACCGAGGAGCGCTCACTGACTTTTCACGCAGATGGCGAGACCCGCACGATCGACGTGGACATCGATCTGATCGCCTCCCAGGGCAACGTGATCGTGGATGACAAAAAAGACTCCGGCCTGAGCATCCGCGTGCCGCACAGCATGTCCGTCGATGCCAAAGAAGGCGGCAAGATCATCAACAGCGAAGGCCACCAAGATGCGGATAGCTGGGGCAAACGTGCCAAGTGGTGTGATTTCCACGGCCCGGTCGAAGGCGAGCACCTCGGCATCGCCATGCTGAATCATCCCAGCAGCTTCCGTCACCCCACGCCCTGGCATGCCCGCACCTACGGCCTGTTCACCGCAAACCCCTTCGGCCTCGCCGGCTTGAAAGTTCAGGAGGAAAGCGGCGCGCTGGAATTGAAAGAAGGCGAGCGCATCAAGCTCCGCCACCGCTTCATCTTCCACAAAGGCGACGAGAAGTCGGGCAAAATTGCCGAGGCATACGAGGCATACGCCAAGGAAACCCGCTAGGCCGGACTCAAGGCGAAAAGCAGATGCGGGCGGGCGATTATGGCCTTGTATCAGGGCATGTCTCTCCGTCATCTGCTTCTCGTTGGTTGTGCCGCCAGCTCCATCCACGCGGTTGAATGCGACCTCGTGATCTATGGCGGCACACCGGCGGGCTTGAGCGCTGGCATCATCGCCGCGCGTGAAGGCGCGTCTGTCATCGTCATTGAACCCACGAAATGGATCGGCGGAATGGTCACTGGCGGCCTGTGCCGCACCGATGTGGGCAAGGAGGAGACCATAGGCGGCTTTCCCCGCGAGTTCTTCACCCGCGCCGCCGCCGCGAAGCCAGAGACACCACTTTGGTACGCCGAGCCAGGCGTGAACATGACCACCTTTCAAACCATGCTGAGCGAAGCAGGCGTGAAGGTCATCACCGGCCAGTCGCTTCGATCTGTCACCAAAAACGGCCCGCGCATCACCACGCTGACGACAGCCGATGGCACGGCACATGAGGGAAAGATGTTCATCGACGCCAGTTATGAAAGCGATCTCATGGCAGCGGCCAAAGTCAGTTACATCGTTGGCAGAGAAAGCCGTGACCAATATGGCGAATCACTGGCGGGCTATTATCCGATGCCCATCCGCCCGCGCACGGTCGAGGTGATGGAGAGCGACTGCCCCAGCATCGGCGGAAAAGGCCCCGCCTACATCCACGGCACCCCGGCACCCATCTCCGGCGTCGATGCGAGCGGCAAACCCATCTTTGGAGTCGTCCCCGATCCAAAACTCGCCCCTGGCAGCGCGGACAGGCTCACACAAAGCTACAATTTCCGCATCTGCGTCACGCAGCGTCCGGACATCAGGCTGCCGTTTCCCAAACCGGCGCATTACGACCCCGCGCGTTACGAACTGCTGCTGCGTTTGATTCAAGCCTTCCCCGGCGTGCGGTTTGGCCGCCTGTTTCACATCGGCGGCATCGCGCAGGGCAAGTACGACCTCAACGCGCAGGGATTTTTCTCCACGGACTATCCTGGGGCCAACACGGACTACCCGGATGGCGACACCGCCACGCGGGTGCGCATCTGGCAGGATCACACCGATTTCATCCAGGGCATGCTCTGGTTTCTCGGCCATGACGAGCGTGTGCCGCAGAGCCTGCGTGACCAGGCGAACTCCTGGGGCCTGTGCCAAGATGAATTTGCCGACAACGGCCACTGGCCCTACGCGCTCTACATCCGCGAGGGCCGCCGCATGATCGGCGAGCACGTCATGCGGCAGCAGGACATGCAGACGGATATTTTCAAAGAGGACTCCGTCGGCATGGGTTCCTTCCTCATCGACTGCCACATCGTACAGCGCATCCTGGCCGACGATGGCACCGTGCGTGACGAGGGCAGCTTTCAGGACACACCCACGCTGCCGTATCAGATCCCGTATCGCAGCCTCACGCCGAAGCGTGCCGAATGTGAAAACCTGCTCGTTCCCGTCTGCCTCTCCGCCAGCCACATCGCGTGTTGCTCCATCCGCATGGAACCCGTTTACATGACCCTGGGCCACGCCTCAGGACTGGCCGTGGTCATGGCGATGAAGGCTGGCAGCAGCGTGCAAACCGTCGATGTGGCCGCGTTGCGGAAAAAACTGCTCGAACACAAGGCCGTGCTCGAGCTCGCCTCGCTCGCCAGCATGGTCCGCTCCAGCATGCTGCCCGGCATCGTCATGGGCGAGCAGGATGCCGAACGCGTCGGCCACTGGGTCGGCTCCTCCTATGGCAGTCCGGTGGACGGATCGAGCATCCACGATGAGAATCACGAGAAGGGAGCCAAGAGCGTGATTTACCGGCTGAAAGTACCCGCCACAGGCCGCTACGAGGTGCGTGTGTCCTATGCCTCGGCTCCGAATCGCGCCGGCAATGTGCCGGTGAGCATCGCGCATGCCGCCGGCATCGAGACGGTGAGGGTGAGCCAGAAAAAGCCGCCGCTGATCGACAAGCTCTTCCTCAGCCTCGGCATCTTCGAATTTGCGGCGGACAAGCAGGCCGTGATCACGGTCAGCAACAAGGACACGGACGGCATCGTCGGCGCTGACGCGGTGCAGTTGATCCAGGTGAAATGAGAAGGCGCCTGCCTGACGCTCACTCCTGACGCGGGCCGCCGAGCTTCACGACCTCCAGTTTCTTGCCCACCTTCTGACGGTGCAGCTCACGACCGCCGGTCGTGGCACGGATGATGAGGGTCTGGCCGATGGTGGCGGGCAGCATCACCTCCTCCCCGGATTGCAGCGAGCGCACAAACTGCTCGCGCTCGGCGCCGACGTTGATGCCAAAGACCCGCACCGCGCCGGTATGGTTGTTGGTCAGGACGATCTCCGCCGGATCACCCAGGTTGGGCGGCGGTTTGACGGCGGTGGCCGCCGCAGGCAGCGGTTTAAGCGGCGGCATGCCGGTATTTTCAGGAACGGGCATCGTGCGCGGCGCCGAGGGTGACGCCATCGGCGCATTCGACGCCGGACGTTTCGCGATGAAGGCCGGCTCGACGATTTCGACAGGCTTTGCCGTGCTGACAAGGCGTTTCGGCTCCTTGGCGGCCCCGCAGTCGAATTGAGCGATCAATTCCTCACGGCGCGGCTCCAGCGGCAGGTCGCAGTAGGTCTTGAGCGAGTTTCCGCGACGCATGAGATCGTCGATTTCCGGCGTGGAGAAGGAGGCGGGGTCAAACGGGGCGGTGCGCTGGTTGTCGAGCGTCTCAAACTCACGCGCCAGCACGGCGCGCTGTTGCAGCTTGGCGTTCAGGCTGGCCTGCGCGGTCCCGGCGTTGCGCTGGAACTGGTTTTGCAGGTTCGCGATGTTCGCGGCCATGACCGCGTCCTGATTTTGGATCAGCACCATCTGCTGGCGGATCTGCTGAATCTCCACCTGATGCTGCTGGATCTCGGCCAGAATGGCCTGCGCGTTGCCCATGCCCCGCTGCATGCCTGGTTGCATCGTCGGCGACTGCGGCATGGGCTGCTGCGCGGCGCCTTGCAGGTTCACCTGGTCCTGCGCCATGCAGGCGGTGATTTGCTGCAGACGGGCGTTTAATGGCGCGAGCTGCACGGCGTTCATCTGCTGCTGCTGCATGAAGCCGGCGACTTGCACGCGATACTGCTGGTCAAACTGGTTCACCGTGGCCTGAAGCGTCTGGAGTTCGGCATCCAGCACGGCCACATCCTTGCTGATCACCGTCTGGCGCTCCGCCAGGCGCGCGACCTCGGTGTTTCGCTTTTCCGTGACCTCGGCCATCAGTTTGTTGAGCGCGGCGTCCTCGGCGGATTTGAGTTTGCCGTATTCCACCGCCACATGATCACGGGCCTTCGCGCACTCGGCCTGCAAGTCGCCTTTGAGCGCGGAGAGCAGCTCGCTTTCCAGCAGCACGGCCTCACCCGCGCCGATTTGATCTTTCCACGGGCCTTTGAACAAGCCGAGCGCGATGCCGCAGACATGCGCCGTGTCCTTCGCAGCCGGTGTGGCCGCGCGGCTCGCATAATGATTCTGCACGAGGGAGCGAATCTCCCGCAGAGCCTGTGCGGGCTGGCGCAGGCACAGATTCATCCACAGCCGCGCCTCGCAGGCACGATCCCAGGTGGTGGAGTCGCTTTTCTTCCCAAGAGCCGCGGCGAGGCTCTGCTGCGCGGCGGCCTGATCTCCCGCGCTGAGCTGGGCCAGCGCCAGGGCGTAATTGACACTGCAATCGCCTTTGTCATCGGCCTTCAACGCACGTTGATAAGCGCGATCTGCGGCGGCCTTCGCCTGCGCCGAACTTCCCCAGCCATCCGTCAGCATCGCGCGAACGTAGCCGTGCAGCAGTTCATTGCAGGGCTGAAGCTCAAAGATCACCTCGCCGTCCTTGTCACACTTCACGATCAGCGGTCCGGTAAACGGCTCGCACTCGGGCGCGTCGATGGAGACGATGTAATCCCCTTCCCCGAGCAATTTCGCCAGGTATTCGCCCTTGGCGTCAGTCACGAAGGGCTGGTTGACCGGTGTGGGCAGGTTGCCTGAGGGCTGAAGGATGAGCTTCGCGTTCGCCACCGGCAGACGCGCATCATTCGAGCGATCCTTGCCGCTGCTGATGCGTTTCACGACGAGGATCGCGAGATCGCAGCGGTCGCGCTTCGGCGGTGTCTTCGAGAGCAGAAAGTCCTGCACGTATTCGAGCGTCGCTTTTGGCACGGTGAAGCCGCGTCCGGCATCCTCTGTCGCGAATCCAGCGGCGGCAACGCGATACGCGTAGTCGGCGGGAGGCAGGCCTTTGATTTCATAGTAGCCACCCGGCGAATTCGCCGTCGCAGTGGCCACCACGGTGCCGCCCGGGCCTGAAAGCAGCTCCACCTTCGCGCCGGGAATCGGCCCGAGGTTCTCGCCCTTCTCATCCTGGCCGTAAACACGACCGTGAACACCGCCATCGGCGGCGTTCAGCAGGGTGGCGCACGAAAAAAAACAAAGAAGCAGGAGCGTTTTCATGGCGTGTTGTCTGGAACGAGACGCACGCCAACAACTCCGAGGGAATCGGTGAGATCAGCGGTCGTCATCATGATCATGTAAGTGAGCGTGACATACATTGTGCCCGTGCCGGCCTGTGCGGCGTAGGCTCCGAAGTTGAAGGGCGGCGCGGCGAAGCTGAAGGATGCGCCGTTCACAGGATCGAGCGGATACCCCACGAAGTTGTTTGCGCCCAGGCGGTCCGAACGCAGCGGCATGTCCACCAGGAGCAGCGGCTGGCTCTTCGCCAATGGCGCGGCCGGGATGGGCGCGACAGTTTGCAGAGTGAAGAACGGCTGGGCGGGCCCCACGACCGCCGAACCGGAGGAATTTCGCCTCAATGGGCCGCTGCTGAGCTCTGCCCGCGAAAGCACCTGCCCCGTGGTGCCCGGAGCCGAGCCGCCGACAAAGGCCGCGTACGCCACGGCCCGCAGTCCATTCGCGCCTGCCGGCGGCCACGGCACGAGGCCCTCAAAGCGCACTGTGATCGTCTCCGCGCCATTGCCCGTCGGTCGCGCCGAGGTGCTCCACGCGGGCAGTGTCACCGCAGGGATGTTTTCATGACTGGCAAACAGCAGGCCAAAGTGACTGCCATGCTCGGCGGTGAGGCTCCACGCATTGCGAATCGCCAGCGGATCCGCCAGCGGCATGGCGGCCCATTTCAAAAAGGGCGGCGTCACCGTCGGCGTGACCTGAAAACTCGGAGCCGGCGCATGGCCAAGGCCGAACGGCGGCAAAACCCCACCGCGCCGCAAGCCAACCGCCGCCGTCGTCGTTCCCGCCGGGAAGAGCGGCAGCAGCGAACCGTTCGCCGCCGTGATCACATTCCCCAGCGGCCCAAGTGCGGTGACGCGCGGCTGCACATACAAATAGAGTGCCTCCGCCGAACCAGGAATGAGCAGTCCAGCCACCGCGGCACGATTGATTGCGGGCATGAAAGCACTCGTGGCACCCGCCGGGACGCCGATCAGCGTCGCCATCGGCGTGACCAGCACCGGCACAGGCTTATGCGGCAGCACGGCGAACAAATCGACACGCCACGAGGTGA
>DNXB01000074.1 GCA_003506995.1 Verrucomicrobiales bacterium | reverse complement strand
TGGGACTACATCGGCCATGCCGAGGTGCCGGAAACGAAACTCGATGGCAAGATCGCCCGGCATCTGGATCGCGATGACATGGTGCAGAACGCCATCGGCACTTTTTGCTCGCTGACCGTGCAGTGCGCGCAGTGTCACTATCACAAGTTCGATCCCATTTCGCAGGAGGACTACTACTCGCTCCAGGCCGTGTTCGCCGGCATCGACCGCACAGACGTGGATTATTATCCCGACGACGCATCGATGCAGAAGTTCGCCGCGCTGCAAAAGCAGAAGAAGCTGCTCATCGACGAGATCGCCGCGCTGGAGGAGCCTTTGAAGAAAAAAGCCGGTGAAGCCTACACCGCGCTCAGCAAGCGCATCGACGGTGCCGCCGAGAAAGGCACGAATCCGAACGCCAAGCCCGATTTCGGCTACCACAGCGCCATTTCGCCCTCACAGGATGCCGTGAAGTGGGTGCAGGTCGATCTCGGCAAGAGTGTGCAGGTCGAGCGCATCGTGCTGAAGCCCTGCTACGACGACTACGGCAAGATCGGCGGCGGTTTCGGCTTCCCCGTGCGCTTTAAGATCGAAGTCAGTGATGATCCCACCTTCAAGTCCGGCGTCACGCTCGTGTGGCGGAAGCATGATGCCACCTTTATGAATGATTTCGCCAATCCCGGCCTCAAGCCCTTTGAAAGCGGGACAGCAGGCGATGACGGAGTCACGGGCCGCTTTGTGCGTGTCACCGCCGTGAAGCTCGCGCCNNCAGCAAAACCGGCCCCAATCTCGCCGTCGGCCGTCCCGTGACCTCGCTCGACAGCATCGAGGTCAGCAAAACCGGCCCCAATCTCGCCGTCGGCCGTCCCGTGACCTCGCTCGACAGCATCGAGGCCGCGCCGCGCTGGCGAAAGGCCAACCTCACCGATGGCATCGCCCCCGAGAGCCGCACGGAGGAGGACAAAATGAAACTCATTCGCGAACGCGATGCCCTCATGCTCGCGCAGGCCGATGAAGCCACGAAAAAGAAGCTCCGTGATGCACGCAAGCAACGCGATGCCTTGCCGCAACTGCCTGCGCCGCAGAAAGTTTATGCCGGCGCGATTCACTACGGCAGCGGTGCCTTCAAAGGCACACACGGCGTTCCGCGCGTCATCCAGGTGCTCAAACGCGGCGACATGAAGCAGCCCGCGCAGGAAGTCAGCGCTGGCACGGTGACGGCGCTGAGCGAACTCTTTGGCCTGCCATTCAAAGTCGAGGGTTCGGACGAATCCGCACGCCGCGCCGCTTTGGCGAAGTGGATCACGGACAAGAACAACGCGCTCACCTGGCGCAGCATCGTGAACCGCGTGTGGCAGCATCATTTCGGCCGTGGTTTGGTCGATACCGCCAACGACTTCGGCCGCATGGGCGGCAAACCCAGCCATCCTGAGTTGCTGGACTGGCTGGCCGTGACCTTCCGTGATGATTTCGGCGGCAGCTTGAAGAAGCTGCACAAGCTGATCGTGATGTCGGAGGTTTATCGCCAAACGTCCGACTCGTCTGACCGGTCTGACAAGTCCGACGCCGCGAACATGTGGCTCTCCCATCAGAACCGCCGCAAACTCGACGCCGAGTCCATTCGAGACTCGATCCTCTCCGTCAGCGGCAAACTCGATCTCGCCATGGGCGGCCCCAGCTTCCAGGACTTCATCATCGACAAGCCGCAGCACAGCCCGCACTACGAATACCATCTGCACGACCCCGAAGATCCGAAGAGCCATCGCCGCAGCATCTACCGCTTCATCGTGCGCAGCCAGCAGCAGCCCTTTATGACCGTCATGGACTGCGCGGACCCCTCCATGCGCGTGGACAAGCGCAACGAATCCCTCAGCCCGCTCCAAGCCCTCGCCATGATGAACAACGGCCTCACGGTGGCCATGGCGAAGCACTTCGCCGAACGCGTGAGCAAAGAAGCCACCGGCCTCGAAGCGCAGACGAAGCGCGCTTTTGCCCTCGCTTTGGCCCGAGAGCCGAAAGCGGACGAACTCGCCCCACTGGTTGATTACGCGAAGCGCGAAGGCCTCGAAAACGTCTGCCGGGTGATCCTGAACCTGAACGAATTCAGTTTTGTGGACTGAAACAAAGTTTGCCGGGAACGGGGCACTTGGTCATACTCGCCGCCTCCATGAACACCCAATTCCCTGCTGAACGCATCCTTCTTGGCCCCGGCCCCAGTCCTGTTCCCTCACGCGTGCTGCGCGCGCTCGGTGCGCCGACGCTTGGGCATCTTGATCCGCAATACGTCGCCATCATGGATGAGACCTGCGAGATGCTGCGGCAGGTTTTCCGCACGAAGAACGCGCTCACGTTCCCCGTCAGCGGCACAGGTATGGCCGGGATGGAATGCATCGCCGTCAATCTCATCGAGCCTGGTGATGAAGTGATCGTCTGTGTGAACGGCGTGTTCGGCGGCCGCATGAAGGACGTCATGGAGCGCTGCGGTGCCACGGTGCATGCCGTTGAGGCCGTGTGGGGCGATGTCATCGCGTTCGATCAAATCTCCGCCGCGCTTGAGCAGCATCCAAAATCGAAGCTTGTCGGCATCGTGCATGCCGAGACGAGCACCGGCGCGCTGCAACCGCTCGAAGGTCTCGCCGACATCGTGCATGGCAAAGGCGCGCTGCTCGTCGTCGATGCCGTCACCAGCCTCGGCGGCCACGAATTGAAGGTCGATGACTGGGGCATCGACGCCATCTACAGCGGCACACAGAAATGCCTGAGCTGCCCGCCCGGCCTCGCGCCGGTGAGCTTTGGCGAACGTGCGCTCGCCGTCATGGATGCGCGCAAAACGAAAGTGCAGTCGTGGTATCTCGATGTTTCGATGCTGCGCAAATACTACCTCGGTGGTGGCGGTGGCCGCGTGTATCACCACACCGCACCGATCAACATGACCTACGCCTTGCGCGAGGCGCTCGAGATCGTGCTGGAGGAAGGTCTTGAGGCCCGCATCGCCCGTCACGCGCAGATGCATCAGCGCCTGCGTGCCGGATTGGAGGCCATGGGCATCAGCTATGTGCCAAAGCACTCGCTCCACACGCTCAACTGCATCCACATCCCCGCCGGGGCTGACGACGCCGGCACGCGCAAGCGCCTGCTCGAAGAATATGGCATCGAAATCGGCGCCGGACTTGGCGTCATGGCCGGCAAAGCCTGGCGCATTGGTCTCATGGGCCACGGCTCGACGGTGAGAAACGTCGATCTCGTGCTCACGGCGCTGAGAGAGATTCTACGGTAACGTTCAGCTTTCAACCTCCGACCCTCACTCAGAACGCACAATTTTGTGGGCACTTCTGCAAATGGCCGAAATAACCAAATTCTAGATTCTTTAAATGAAGAAACTCCACGAAAACAGTTTTATCTTTGATCTCATCAGTAAGCTTTCTCCTGATCCAGAGAAGGTCGCAGCATGGATTCACGAAATCCGACAAGAAAATCCTGAGCTTCACTGTAATGACTTGGCTGATTTCGCTGGGGACAAAATCGTTTGGATATACACATCCCAAGGGGCAGCTCTAGCGCTGCCCGGTGCCATTCCTGGCCTAGGAACAGTTGTGCAAGCATCTACTGAGATTGGTGCTGCCACTGCTGATATTGCACTGATGATTCGAAATCAATCGTACCTTATTTTTGCCCTCGGCTGCATCTATGGCTTTCATAGCCGCGAAACGCTCATTCAAGACACTCTCATATGCATAGGCTTGTGGACCAACGCGCTCTCATTGACGAAATCAGGTGCAATCCGAATCGGAAAAAAGATCGCTGAAGCGAACTTCAAAAAACACTTTCCGGCGAAGATATTACAAACCATTAACCGCAAGGTGAGCACTACTGTTCTCACGAAGTATGGCACCAAACGTGGAGGGGTTGCGCTTGGGAAGCTCATTCCTTTTGGTGTTGGTGTACTCATTGGCGGAGGCTTTAACTATATCACCATGAAGAACTTCAAGCGCTCCAGCATCGAATATTTTTCCACGAAAGTTTAGCGAACCAAACACCTAACGATAGCTCCCTATGGCAGTACTAACTTGGAAACATGGAAAAACGAAACAGGAGGCGGTTGATGCAATCCAAGCGGCCATTCAAGAACTGGGGTTCACTGGCCACGTCACTTGGAGTGCGGCAAAATTGACTGCGCAATATCGACTGCTATTCGTACTGGTTGATGCGTGTGGCGAAGTCACTGATGAGAAGGTTTTTATTGAGAGAAGTGATGGAAAGTTGGGTGGAGTCATTTTGAATAAGTGCCACGAATTGTTAGAACGCTTGTTTCCCGGTGGGAAGCAAAATGGATGAGTAAAACATGCCAGTCTCCGTCTGCCAACGTCTCGCCGACATCCTCCCGCCGGATCGCATCCTCATGCGGCCGGTGGAACTCGCTGCTTACGAAAGCGACGGTCTCACCGCGTTTCGCACACGGCCTCTGGCCGTCGTCGTGCCGGAGACGACGGACGAAGTCATCGCCATCGTGAGGCTGTGTCATGAGTTGAAGCTGCCGTTTGTCGCGCGTGGCAGCGGCACCAGTTTGTCTGGCGGATCACTGCCCATCGCGGAAGGCATCGTCATCGCGCTGAACCGCCTCAATCGCATTCTGAAGCTCGATCCCGCGCAACGTATCGCCGTCGTTGAGCCGGGCGTGATCAACACGCAGGTCACCACCGCCGCTTCGCCGTTCGGTTTGCATTACGCACCTGATCCTTCCTCGCAAAGCGTCTGCACCATCGGCGGCAATGTCGCCTTCAACTCCGGCGGAGCGCATTGCCTCAAATACGGCATGACGGCGAACCACATCCTCGGCATCAAGGCCGTGCTTGGCACCGGCGAGGTCGTCGAATGGGGCGGCGGTAGTCGTGAACGGCTCGGGCCGGACTGGTGTGGCCTCTTCACCGGCAACGAAGGGCTCTTCGGCATCGCACTTGAGATCACGCTGCAACTGCTACCGAAGGCTGAATGCTTCCACACCGTGCTCGCCGGCTATCGCACGCTCGAACAAGCCGGTGATGCTGTCTCCGCCGTCATCGCGAGCGGTTTGCTGCCTGGAGCCATCGAGATCATGGACGCGCTCGCGCTGGAGGCCGCAGTCGCCGCGGTTCATGCCGAATATCCGCCAGGATGCGAGGCCGTGCTCATCGTCGAACTCGAAGGCCCGCGAGAAGTCGTCGCCATTGAGCGCGAGCGCCTTGATGCGATCCTCGCCGCCAGCCAGCCCGTCGAAATGCGTCCTGCACGCGATGCGGAGGAACGCGCGGCGATCTGGAAAGGCCGCAAAAGTGCCTTCAGCGCCGTGGGTCGCTTGTCGCCCGATTTCATCGTGCAAGATGGCGTCGTGCCGCGTCGCAAGCTCGGCGAAGCTTTGCGCCGCATCGCCGAAATGGCGCGTGAGTCGAACATCCGCGTCGCAAACGTCTTCCACGCCGGCGATGGCAATCTGCATCCACTCATTCTGTTCGATGGCCGCGAGGAAAGCGCGCTGCATCGCGCCGAGGATCTCGCGGGACGCATTTTGAGAATGTGCATCGAAATGGGCGGCTCCATCACCGGCGAACACGGCATCGGCGTCGAGAAGCGTGATTTCCTGCCCGACATGTTCAGCGCCGACGAGATTGACTGCATGCAACGCCTCCGTGCTGCCTTCGATCCTCTCGGCATCGCCAATCCCGGCAAGATGTTCCCCGGCAAGGAAGCGCCCGCCTTGTCGCATGTCGGCCTGCATCCGCTGGAGAAAGCGGGGGTGATTTCGCGGGAGTAATTTGGTCTTGTCTCACAGCGGACGCATCTCTAATCTAGTCTCATGAAGACTGTCACCGCACCTGATCCGATCCGCTTTTTCGCCGGAGGCTTCACCACCGAGGACTTGCTTTCGTTCCGTCCTTCGGAGGAGCATCAGCGCCGTTTTGAGGAGCTGATCGCACGTGAGAAGTTTGGTGGGCTTGATCCCGAGGAGGCAGATGAACTCGACGGCATGATGGAGGCCTATCATGTGATCACCAGGGCTCAATCGGAAGCAAGGCTCGCGCAGATGCGCAACAAGGCGGCATGAGCAGCACCTACATTCCCGGGGCTGTTTGTGCCTCGGTGCGGGCTCGTTCGGACGGATTATGTGAATACTGCCTGCTTCATGAGCGCGACATCGGGTGGACTTTTCATCTCGATCATGTGATTGCCGAGAAGCACGCCGGCCCGACCGACGACCACAACCTGAGCAACTGCTGCCCTGACTGCAACCGGCGCAAAGGCAGCGACATCGCCACCATGGTCAAAGGGGATGTTGTGCGGCTTTTCAATCCACGCATCGACCTCTGGCACGAGCATTTCTCGCTCGATGGAGCATTCATCCGTGCCAAGACTCCTGTCGGCGAGGGCACCATCAGGCTCTTGGGACTAAACGACCGTCATCGTGTTGCGATCCGGCGTTCATTGATTGCTGAAGGCCGCTTCCCAGGTCCTGAAGCCTTGGAAAAAGCCTGTGCATCATGATTCCCTCGTCCCTCCCCGAACTTCGCGATGCCGTGCTCTCCGCACCGCGTGTGATCGCCGTGGGCACGGAGACGAAGCCGCGGCTCTCGGGGGTGGAGGCGGTGAAAATTTCCACGCGGCAGTTGAGCGGCATCACCGAGTATGAGCCGAGCGAGTTCACCTCCACCGCTCTCGCCGGAACGCCGGTGAAGGAGATTATCGCCGCGCTGGCGGAGAAGGGACAGTATCTGCCCTTCGATCCGATGCTCGTCGAGGCGGGCAGCACCATCGGCGGCGTGGTGGCCAGCGGTCTGAGTGGGCCGGGACGCTTTCGCTACGGTGGTGTGCGCGATTTCATCCTCGGTGTGCGCTTTGTCGATGGTTTGGGCCGTCTGCTGCGGCTCGGCGGCAAGGTCGTCAAAAACGCGGCGGGATTTGATGTGCCGAAGTTTCTGGTCGGCAGCCTCGGCAGATTCGGTGTGATCGGTGAGGTGACCTTCAAAGTGTTTCCGCGTCGCGAATCGACGCTGACGCTCCAGATGCCCTTCGAGGCCGAAAAGATGGCGCGCATCGCGAATTCACGCTTCGAGGCTGATGCGCTCGACGTATTGCCCGGCGGCGAAAATATGCTCGTGCGGCTCGCCGGACCTGCGAAAGCCCTCGAAGTGCTCGCGAAGGAGATCGGCGGCGAAATCATCGACAACGAGATCTGGGACGATATCCGCGAAACACGCTGGAATTTCAAAACCGACATCACGCCTGATCAAATCGGAGAATTCAAAGCTGCGCATGTGACTTGCGGCGGCAATGTGGCTTTCTCACACACGCCGCCGATTCGCGGCATGACACTGCGTGGCGATTCCCCGCTGTGGATCGGCGGCAGGCCGCGTTTTGTCATTGAGGCTGCGGTGAAGCATGCGCTTGATCCGCAAAATCGTTTTCCCACTCTCGACGAAAGCGCATGAACACGCCGAAACAAGACTGCGAGCAATTGATGCGCGAGTTCATGCCGCTGGCGAAGCAGATGCTCGTCGCCCACGGTGAGTTCTACCCTTATGGCGGAGTAATGCGGTCCGACGGAAGCATCGTTCATCTGGGCGCGAAAGAACCTGGAACAGACCACCCCGCATCTCGCACTCTGATCGAGATACTCCAGAGCCACTTTCGCGAGAGGGCTGCCTCCAATGACATCATGGCCTCCTGCTTGATCTTTGATGTGCGGATCGCACGACCAGGCAGCCAGGACAAGACAGATGCCATTCAGGTGAATTTGGATCATCAGGCTGACTACTCGGTAGAAGTCATCTTTCCTTACCATTTGGAACAAGGAGCGGTTACGCTTGATGCTCCATTTGCTCAAACTGGAGCGGCACAAGTCTTTTCCAAGTCACCAGTCGAAGATCCTGAATAACGCTTCACGAGCATGTTCCACTCGATTCCAACCGAAAAACTCGGCCCGCTGGGCGAACCGATGGCGAAGGCGGTGTCGGCCTGCGTGCATTGTGGGTTCTGCCTCGCCGCATGCCCGACGTATCACGAGTTGGGACAGGAGATGGACACGCCGCGCGGGCGCATCGTGCTGATGAAGGAGGTGCTGGAGGGGAAGATGAGTTTTGAAGCCGCACAGCCGCATGTGGATCGCTGTTTGGGTTGTCTCGCCTGCGAACCTGCGTGCCCGAGCGGCGTGCCGTATCGAGATTTGATCAGCCCGTTTCGTGCTTTGGCGGCGTCGAAGATGAAACGTGGTCTGCTGGAAAGGCTGCGGCGGTTTCTGGCGGCGCAGACGGTGCCGTTTCCGTGGCGGTTTCGTTTGGCTGCGAAGGTCGGACAGATCGGTCCGATCCGACGGATGACGCCGAGGTTTCTCAAGCCGATGCTCGACCTCATCCCGGAGCAGATTCCGCCCGCTCAATCCTGGGCCGAGGTGAATCATGCCATCGGCGAGAAGCGCGCTCGCGTGGCCTTGCTGACCGGCTGTGCGCAGCAGGTGCTCGATCCGGACATCAACACGGCGACCATCGAGGTGCTCACCCGCAACGGCGTCGAGGTCGTTGTTCCGCGTTTGCAGGGTTGCTGCGGTGGTTTGGCGTGGCACACGGGCGATCTGGCCGCAGCGCAGCGTTTTGCCCGGCATAACCTGCGCGCTTTTCCCGATGACGTGGATGCCATCCTCACGAACGCCGCCGGCTGCGGCTCGGCGATGCATGAATACCACCTCGTGCTGCGTGGCACAGCGGATGAGTCGCGTGCAGAAAGCTTCCGTCATCTCGTGATGGATGTGAGCGTGTTTTTGATGAAGCTCGGTCTGCGCGAGCCGTTGCGTGAAACGAAGCTCAAAGTCGCCTATCACGACGCCTGTCACCTCGCGAACGCTCAAAACGTGCGCCGCCAGCCGCGTGATCTGCTGCGCGCCATCCCTGGACTCGAACTTTTGGAAATCACCGACGCGCATCTCTGCTGCGGCAGCGCCGGGAGTTACAACATGGACCAGCCGGAGATCGCGTCGTCACTCGGTGAGCAGAAGGCGCGTGCGGTGATGGCCACTTGCGCGGGCGTCGTGGTGACGGGAAACATCGGCTGCATGACGCAGGTGGCGATGCATCTGAAGAAGCTCGGATCACCGGTTCAGGTGAAACATACGATGCAAGTGCTGCGTGATGCCATGCTCCAATCCTTATGACCTGGTCCCAAAACTACGATCCGTTCGGCAATCTGATTCTCTCCTCAGTTGTCGCGNNTTGATCGCGATGTTCGTGTATCACATGCCGGCGACGATGGCGGGCATGGCGGCGGTGAATGGCGCGGTGTTTGGACTGTTTCCCATCGGCTGGATCGTGCTGAACGCGATGTTTGTCTATAACCTGAGCGTGGAAACGGGCCAGTTTGCGGTGTTGCAGCGGCAGATCGCGAGTGTGTCGAGTGATCGACGCATTCAGGCGCTGCTGATTGCGTTCAGCTTCGGTGCGTTCATCGAAGGCGCGGCGGGTTTTGGAGCACCGGTGGCGATCACGGGCGCGCTCATGATCGGTCTGGGCTTCAAACCGCTCGAAGCGGCGAAGCTGGCGCTGATCGGGAATACGGCACCGGTGGCGTTTGGGTCGCTCGGCACGCCGTTGACGACGCTGGCGGACATCACGGGTCTCGATCTCATGTCGCTGAGCGCGATGGTTGGAAGGCAGTTGCCGATCTTCTCGTTGATCGTGCCGTTCTGGCTGGTGGCAGCGCAAGTCGGCGTGCGCGGCATGATGGGCGTGTGGCCGGCGTGCTTCGTGACAGGCGCGAGCTTTGGTGTGATGCAGTTTGTGATGAGCAACTACCACGGACCGTGGCTGGTGGACATCGTGAGCGCTGTGGTGGCGATGGCACTGCTTGTGCTGTTCATGAAGGTGTGGAAGCCGAAGGATGCCGCCGAAAAACCTGTGGCAGCAGAAGTGCGCGAGGCATCGCCCTGGAAGGCCTGGCTGCCGTGGGTGTTTTTGACAGCCTTCGTGTTTTGCTGGGGCATGCCGGCGGTGAAGAGCGGCCTGAACGGCATCTTCAATCAGGAGATCGAGGTGCCGATGCTGCACAAGATGGTGGAGCGCGTGCCGCCAGTGGTCGTTCGTGCCGAGCTAGAGAAGGCGGTGTTCAAATTCAACGCGCTGTCGGCCACTGGCACGGCAGCGATGCTCGCAGGCATGGCGGCGGGACTTTGCCTCGGTCTTTCGCCCAAACGTCTGCTCAAATTGTATGGCGTGACGATTTGGAAGCTGCGAGTGCCGTTGCTGACGATCTCGCTCATGCTCGCGCTCGGCTATGTGACCCGCTACAGCGGCACGGACACGACGATGGGCCTCATGATGGCTGGCACCGGAGTCCTGTTCCCGTTCTTCTCACCGATCATCGGGTGGCTCGGCGTGGCGCTCACAGGCAGCGACACCTCGTCGAACGTGCTCTTCGGCAATCTCCAGCAAGTCACCGCGAACCAACTGGATCTCTCACCGATTCACATGGCGGCATCGAACAGCTCAGGCGGCGTGATGGGCAAGATGATCGATGCGCAGAGCATCGTCGTCGCCGCTGTGGCGACGGGGGGGCGTCCCGACAGCCCGGACGCGGGCACCGTGCTGCGCAGCGTCTTCTGGCACAGCGTCGCGCTGGCTTTGCTCATGGGAGTGCTCGTGATGGTGCAGGCGTATTGGATGCCGTGGATGATTGTGAGGTGAGGCAGTGCTCAGGCTTCAAACAGTCGCTCGAAGGGCACGAGATAATCAAAGTAGTCTTCGTCAGGGATGCTGGCATCCAGCTCGCCGTGATAGACGAGCACGGTGCGGCAGGGCGTGCCTTTGGGCAGCTTCAGGCGGCGGATTTTCTCCTGCACGTCAGTGATGCAGGCGGGCGGGATTTTGTCGCGCAGCTTGATTTCGATGACGTAGAGCGACTTTTTCGTGCGCAGCAGCATGTCGATCTGACAGGCTTCCGTGCGCAGTGTTTTGCCCTGGAAATACGGCCCGGCATTGAGGATGGGGGTGTTGGCGAGGTCGATGTGGCGCAGCAGTGGATCACGGTTCGTGAGCACGAGGTTCTCAAACTGCAGACCCATGATGCTGTCCCATTGCGGCAGCGTCTCCAGTGCGCGCTGGCGATACAATCCGCCAGCGATGCGCTTTTTCTCCGGCGCGACATAGCGCAGGTAGAAGCGGGTGTAGTTGTCGCTCAGCCGGTATTTGGCGATGCGCTTCTCCGTGCCGCCGAGTGGTGAAAACGGCAGGTCGGCGGTGATGAAGCCCGCGCTCTCCAGCTCTGTCAGCGCCTCGGTGATGATGCCGCCACGACCAATCTTGAGCTGCTTCGAGAGTTCGGTCAGCGTCTTCGCCGGGCCGCTGAGCGCGTGGCAGATGTCGCGATAACGATCGGCGCGACGATTGAAGACACTGCTAAACAAATCCTCGAACTCACGAAACAGCAGCCCGCCCGCATCGAAGCACAGGCGATGGATGTTTTGTTCGGCGGTCTGCGCGGGGTCGATCTCCTCCAGGTAGCGCGGCACGCCGCCAGTGACGGCCAGCGTCTTGATTTTCTCCAGGGTGGAAATGCGCGCCGCCTTCCCGCGCCAAAACGGCACGCACTCCGGCAGCGGCATCGGCGGCAGGGTGAAGACCCAGGAGGTGCGCCCGACGAAGCCCGTGCTCTTGAGCAAGTTTTCCTCGATCCATGACGAGACGGAACCGCACAGCACGACAACGAGGTTTTGCCGTGTGCTGAAGAGATTGTCCCACGCGATCTTGAGATGCCCGGCGAAGTCCTTGTCTCCAGCGGCCATCCATGAAATCTCATCGAGCAGCAGCACGACCTTGCCTGTGGTGGGCAGCGCGGTGGCGAGAATCTGCAAGGCCTGCGGCCAGGTTTCCAGCGTCATGCGCGGCAGTTTCGTCTGCGCGGCGAGCTGCTCCGCAAAGGCCGCAAGCTGCTCCGCCACGCCACCGTCCTCGCGAGGTCCGAGTCCTTCAAACTTCAGGAAGTGGTCCGCATAGGTCTGGCCGCAGTGCGTCACGAAGGCGCTCTTCCCAATGCGCCGCCGCCCCTGCACGACGACCAGCGAGGCCTTCGGTTTCCGAAACAGCCGCTCAAACTGATCCGCGTAAAAGCGGCGGCCATGGAAGGGAAATAGCGCGGGCATGGTGAGGGCAGATGTCGATTTCGTGCTCGAAAAACTTGGGAACAATCGAGCACCAAATCGACAAAATGTCAATCCGGTGCTCGTTAAATGCGTGAAAATAAGAGCACCAAATCGACAGATGGTAGATTTCGTGCTGCTTGCTGGTACCATTCGGAGAGCACCAAATCGACGTTGTTCATCGGCAGAGGCCGGGACTGTCGTCCCGTAAAGACGTGACTGGCCCTCGCGTAATGTCTGGCGCAAGATCAGTCATGCTCACCCGCCGCCAGCTTCTTCAGACCACCGGACAAGGTTTCGGTGCGCTTGCGTTTGCCTCCCTGCAAGCGGGCGAGATCTCGCATCGCTCACAAGTCGTCGCGCCGAAGGCGAAACGCGTGGTGCAGCTCTTCATGGGCGGCGCGGCGTCGCACGTTGACTTGTTTGATTTCAAACCCGCGCTGATCAAGCACCACGGCGAGGAGTCGGACTTCGGCGAGAAGGTGGAGGCGTTTCAAAACGGGCTCGGACCGTGGAAGAAGCCGGTGTGGGAGTTCAAGCCGTATGGTCAGAGCGGCAGGATGCTCAGCGAGGCTGTGGCACCGCTCGGCGCGTGCGCGGATGACATGGCCTTCGTGCATAACATGGTTGGCAAAACCGGCGTGCATTCGCAGGGCACACTGCTCCAGGCCACGGGCTTCAATCTGCCCGGCTTTCCGGGCATGGGCTGCTGGGTGAGCTACGCACTCGGATCGCTCAGCGACAATCTGCCCACCTTCGTCGTGCTGCCGGATCACCGCGGCTTTGCCTCGAACGGGCCGAAGAACTGGGACTCGGCTTTTTTGCCATCGCAGCATGCGGGAACGATCATTTATCCTGGCGCAGAGACGCCCATCGCTGATCTGTTTCCGCACAAAGCCGGTCGCTACATCAGCGCAAAGTCGGATCGCGAGGGTTTTGCGCTGCTGGAGCAGTTGAATCGCAAACACATGCAGCAGCGCGAAGAGGACAGCCGTCTCGACTCGCGCATTAAGAGTTACGAACTCGCTGCCAAGATGCAGCTCGCCGCGCCGGAGGCGCTCGACATCAGCCATGAGAGTGATGCGATGAAGGCGATGTATGGGATTCAGGAACATCGCAAAGTGTGGCCCACGGAGATCAATGCCGAGGAAGAAGCAGACTATATGGGCCGCAAGTGCCTCGCTGCACGACGTTTGCTCGAACGCGGCGTGCGCTTCGTACAAATCTGGAGCGGCAACGACAACGGTTTCCCGCGTCGAAACTGGGACAGCCACGAAGACGTCGAACGCGATCACGGTCCACTCGCCTGGGGCATGGCGAAGGCCGTTTCGGCGCTCATTCTCGACTTGAAGCAGCGCGGACTGCTCGACGACACGATCATTCTCTGGACCACCGAGTTTGGCCGCATGCCGAGCACGCAGGGCGGGAAGGGAAGGGACCATAATCCTTACGTCTTCACGAACTGGCTCTGCGGTGGCGGCATCAAAGGCGGCGTCACCGCAGGCGAGAGTGACCAGTGGGGTTACAAGCCGCTCGACCGCGCCAATCCCACCACCTGCTACGACATTCACGCTACGATGATGCACCTGCTCGGCATCGATCACGAAAAACTCACCGTCCGCCACAACGGCCTCGACCGCCGCCTCACGGATGTGCATGGGCATGTGATTCGGGGTTTGGTGGGGTGAGTGGATGTGGCACACCGATTATCTCGCCACACACAATTCGCCTTCGGGACATCGCTGGTTAGATTGAACTCCATGAATGACGAAGAAAGCGACAATCCTTTGAACAATGAGGGTGAAGATCTGCCAATGACTCCCGAGGAGGCGGCGGAATTTCAAAAGATGATGCGTAGATCTGCGCGTGCGTATGCTCGAGAGCTGCGTGCTGCTCACGGACCACGCCGGGTGCGAAGCCAGAAGAATCAGCGCTATCTCAGAATGTTGATCCACAGACACACCGAATCCGTCCTGCGCGGCATCCTCAAGGCCATGAGCAAAGCGAACGAGCTTCCAGATACGCGCAGGCTCCTCTGTGTTGAGTTTCTGGCCGAAACCGATCTGGATCGCCCGCTCATAGAGATCATCTGCCCTTTCGATGACATCTATCGCAACAGGCCCATCCGCATCATTGAAGTCAACGAACCGAAGTATTTCGTCGAAATTCACGGAGGAGGAGGCACGGCTGGCGATGGCGGAACTTTTCTGCTGATTCGCGAGGGCGACACGTTTCAGGTTCAGGAGCAGTTGAGCGCGTGTAAGAACTGAGCTTGTGTGGGAAAGATGCCGTGCGCACCGTGTGAGGACCGGCGGAAGAAACGATTGCGCAGTTGCTTCGCGCAAAGTGACTTGGTAACGATGCACCTCATGATCCTCGACACTCTCAACCAAGCCGCCCGCTACGAATCGCTCAACTCGCGTTTCGCGAAAGCTTTTGCCTTCCTTCGCACGGTGGATGGCACGCAGGCGCTCGGGCGTCATGACATCGACGGCGATCATTGTTTCGCGCTGGTGCAGACCTATGAGACCAAGCCGATGGAGAAGGCCAAGTTTGAGGCGCATCGGAAGTACATCGACGTGCAGTTCCTTTACAGCGGTCGTGAAACGATTCTCTGGGCGCCGCTGGCCGCGATGAAAGAGGAGACGATGGCTTACACCGAGGAAAAAGAGGCCGCGTTGTGGAAACTCGTGCCGGATGTGACGCCGCTGCACATGAGCGGTGGGCATTTCGCGATTCTGTATCCGCAGGACGCCCACGCGCCGTGCATTGAGTGGGAAAAGCCTGAGCAGGTGTTCAAAGTGGTCGTGAAGGTCGCGGTGGAGTAGCATGGGCTTTCTAGCCTGTGACGAACGTCTCCAGAGCACAGGCTAGAAAGCCTATGCTACGCCCGTAGGTTTGTGCCCCCAATGAAGCTGACGCCTGCTGTTTTCCTTTGTTCCCTCGCCGTGACTGCTCACAGCGCGGATGCCGTGCTCACGTTTGAAAAAGACGTGCGGCCGATCTTGAAGACGCATTGCACGCATTGCCATGGCGAGGAGGAGAAGCCGAAGGGCAAGCTCGATCTGCGTCTGCGCCGCTTCATGGACAAGGTCGTCGTCGCGGGTGATCCGGCGAAGAGCAAACTTGTCGAGATGGTCCGGTCCGGAGAGATGCCGGAGAAGGGAAAACCGCTCGCGGAAGCCGAACTGAACGTCATTGAGAAGTGGATCACACAAGGGGCGAAGACGGCAAAGGCCGAGCCGCTCGCGCTGGCACCGGGGCCGATCATTTCGGATGAGGATCGCGGGTATTGGGCCTTCCAGCCGATCAGCAAGCCTGCGGTGCCGAAGAATGTGGAGGCGCAGAAAATGCGCACGCCGGTGGATGCCTTCGTTCTGGCCAAGATGAGTGAAAAAGACCTGCCAATGGCCCCGGAGGCAGACCGCAGGACGTTGATCCGCCGCGTGACGCTTGATCTCACCGGCCTGCTGCCGACGCCTGAGGAAGTGGAAGCCTTTGTGGCTGACAAATCGCCGCTGGCCTATGAGCAGCTCGTGGAGCGCCTGTTGGCCTCGAAAAACTACGGCGAGCGCTGGGCGCGTCATTGGCTGGATGTGGTGGGCTATGCGGACTCGAATGGTTACACGGAAGCGGACAGCGTCCGCCCTCATGCGTGGCGCTACCGCGACTATGTGATTCGTTCGATGAACGAGGACAAGCCTTGGGATCAGTTCATCCAAGAACAGATTGCGGGGGATGAACTCGCGGGCGCGACGCACGGCGACTATCAGCAGGCCGTGCTCGATCCCAAGCGCACCGATCAGCTCATCGCCACCGCGTTTCTGCGCATGGCACCTGATGGCACGGGCGACACGGTGGACGATGCCAAGCTCGCCAAAAACCAAGTCATTGCCGAGCAGATCAAAATTACAACGTCTTCGCTCATGGGCATGACCGTGGCGTGTGCGCAGTGTCACGATCATCGCTACGATCCGATCACGCAGGCTGACTACTATCGCCTGCGCGCCGTCTTTGATCCGGCGTATCATTGGGAAGCGTGGCGTGCGCCCAACAGCCGCCTCTACTCGCTTTACACGCCGGAAGAACGCGCCAAAGCCGCCGAGATCGAGGCGAAAGCCAAGGAGATTGAGGTCGAGGCCCGCGCGATGTCGAAGAAGTTCCTCGACGAAATATTCGAGGTCGAAATCAAGAAGGTGCCGGAGGCCGAGCAGGCCGCGTTCCGTGTCGCCCGTGACACGGCGGTGGCCAAGCAGACGCCGGAGCAGAAGGCGCTCATCAAGAAGTATCCCTCCGCGCTCGCCACCTACTCGCTGAACCTTTACGACAAGAAGAAGCAGGACATCGTCGATGCAAAGATGGCCGAGGCCACGAAGCTCCGCGCCACGAAGCCTGCGGAAGGTTTTGTGATGGCCCTCACCGAGGTGAAAGGCCAGATGCCGGTGTCGAAGCTCTTCAACCGTGGCGATCACGACCAGCCGAAGCAGGTCGTGCAACCCGGCGAGCTGGGCATTCTCGCCAGCCCGCAGATCGAACCCTTCAAGCCTGTACCGGTCAGCAGTGGCTCCAGCGGTCGGCGCCTCGCGTATGCGCAATGGCTCACGAGCGGCAAGCATCCGCTCGTCTCACGCGTCTTGGTGAACCGCTTCTGGCTCAATCACATGGGTCGCGGCATCGTGAACACGCCCGGTGATTTTGGCCGCCAAGGCGAGCTGCCCACGCATCCCGAACTGCTCGATTACCTCGCCGATGAGTTCGTGAAGAGCGGCTGGAAGCTCAAGTCACTGCATCGCCTCATCCTGCTCAGCAGCGCTTACCGTCAGTCATCCGTGAATGATGCCTCGCTGCGGGCCGATCCCGAAAACCGATTCTATGCCCGCTTCAAAATGCGCCGCCTCGATGCCGAGACGTTGCGCGACTCCATGCTAGCCACCACCGGCACGCTTGTGAATGCCAGCTACGGCCCGCCCAGCGGCATCGGCCGCGATCCGCAGGGTCGTGTGATCACTGGTATCGACAAAGGCACCATCACCACTCACAAGGTCGATCCCGCCGGTGCCGATGACTTCCGCCGCTCGATTTATGTGCAGGTACGCCGCAGCAAGCCCGTCACCGTGCTCGACACTTTCGACGCGCCCACGATGAGCCCGAACTGTGAGATGCGCGCGCAAACTACCGTCGCCCCGCAGTCGCTCCTGCTCATGAACGACACCTTCGTGCTCGACAGCTCGCGTCGTCTTGCCGATCGCGTCACCACCGAGGCCCCGAACGACCGTGCCAAGCAACTCCAGCGCGTCTGGAGCCTGCTTTACAGCAAACCCGCCACCGATGCCGACATCGCGAAGTGCCTCGCTTACCTTGATGAGCAAACCAAGGCGCTCACGCAGTATCACCACGACATCCAGCACGCGAAGGGCGTCGTCCCGAATCCACCGCAAGAAGCCATGGCCAGCCTGTGCCAGATCCTTTGCAGCTCGAACCGTTTTCTCTACGTCGAATGAACCGCCCCCAACTCTGCTCACGTCGTCATTTCCTTCACGCCAACGGCTTCGGTCTTGGCACCGTAGCGCTTGCTTCGTTGCTGGAGCGCGACGGCTTGCTCGCCGCGCCGGTGAAGCCGGAAAGCTTTGGCGAGATCCGTTACGATCTAACGCCGAAGAAGCCGCACTTTGAGCCGCGGGCGAAGGCGATGATCTCGCTCTTCATGATGGGCGGTCCGTCGCAGATGGACCTGTTCGATCCGAAGCCGATGCTGACGAAGTATGACGGGCAGAAATTCCCCGGCGAGATCAAATACGACAACCTCGCGCAGGCATCGGCAAAGTGCTTCGGTTCACCGTGGAAGTTCGAAAAACAGGGCCAGTGCGGCATGGAGATCAGCGAGCTGCTGCCAAACCTGAGCAAGGTGGTCGATGAGATCACGCTGATCCGCTCGATGACCTCCGGCGTGAGCAATCACGCGCAAGGTCTCTACGCGATGAACGGGGGACGCATCACGGCCGGACGTCCGGCGTTGGGCTCGTGGCTGACGTATGGTCTTGGCAGCGAGACGGACGAACTGCCCGCCTACATGGTGCTCTCGCATCCCGGCGGCCTGCCGACTTTCCAGGGCGAGCATTTCACCAATGGCTGGCTGCCCGCGTTGTTCCAGGGCACGCTCGTGCGGCCTACAGAGCCGCGCATTTTGAATCTCGATCCGCCAGCCTCACTCGCCGGTGCGCCACAGGAGCGGCAGCTCGCGTTGCTGAAGGCATTCAATGAAGATCATCTCTCGCAGCATCGAGGCGAACTCGATCTGCAGGCACGCATTTCCAGCTATGAACTCGCCGCGAAGATGCAGACCGCCGCGAAAGAGGCGCTCGACATCTCGAAGGAGCCCGATCACGTCAAAAAGCTCTACGGCGTCGATAATCCGATCACGAAGGACTACGCCACGCGCTGCATCATCGCGCGTCGTCTCGTCGAGCGCGGCGTGCGCTATGTGCAGGTGCTGAATGCGGGCCAGTCGTGGGATCAGCACGGCTCGCTCATCACCGCGCTGCCGAAGAACTGCGAGGCCACCGACCAGCCCAGCGCTGCACTCATCAGCGATCTCAAACAGCGCGGACTGCTCGACACCACCATCGTGCATTGGGGCGGCGAGATGGGCCGCCTGCCCGTGCTGCAAAACGACGCAGGCCGCGAGAAATGGGGCCGCGATCACAACACCTACGGCTTCAGCATGTGGGTGGCCGGTGGTGGTTTCAAGAAAGGTTACGTCCACGGCGAAACCGACGAATTCGGCCACAAGGCGGTCATCGACGAGGTGAAGCACTTCGATTATCACGCCACGCTGCTGAAGCTCTTCGGCCTCGACCACAGCAAGCTCACCTACAAGCGCAACGGCCTCGCCGCCTCGCTCACGGACAACCAGGGCGCGAAAGTGGTGGATCAACTGATCGCATAAATCGCAGTCACATCGCCGCTCGAATCCGACATGACTCCCGACGTTGATTCGATCTCGTCAAATCGCTCAGCTTCGTGGAAATGGACGATCTGCGGCCTGCTGCTGCTCGCCTCGGCGATCAACTACATGGACCGCCAGACGCTGGCGAACGCGGCGGTGCGCATCACGAAGGAGTTTCAGCTCACGCAGGAACAGTATGGCAACATCGAGGCCGTCTTCGCCTATGCCTTTGCGGCGGGTTCCATCGTGTTTGGCTGGCTGGCAGATCGTTTTTCGGTGCGCTGGCTCTATGCGGTGGTGCTGACGATGTGGTCGCTCGCCGGACTGGCGACAGGCTTCGTGCATAACGAACAAGAGCTGCTGTGGTGCCGCATGGCGCTCGGCTTCTTCGAGGCCGGCCACTGGCCTTGCGCCATCCGCACCACGCGGGCGCTGCTCGCTGCGCGTGAGCGCTCGCTCGGCAACAGCGTGCTGCAAAGCGGCACCTCCATCGGCGCGATCATCACGCCGCTGATCATGAGCGGCCTCATGACGGCGGAACTCGGCAGTTGGCGCATCGCGTTTCAAGTCGTCGGCGCGATCGGTTTCGCTTGGCTGGTGCTGTGGTTCGCGCTGGTGAAGAAGTCCGACCTGCCTGCACCGGTGAGACTCGCAGTCAATGAAGTTGAACCAGCTTCGGAGAGCCTGTGGAGCATTATCTTCAGCCGTCGCATGCTCGTCGTGTTCTTCGTCATCGCCTGCATCAACACGACCTGGCAAATCCTGCGGGCCTGGCTGCCGAAGATCCTGCAAGAAGGGATCGGCTACACGGAATCGCAGACGCTTTACTTCACTTCAGTCTGGTATGTGGCCACGGATGTCGGCTGTCTCGGCGCGGGTGCGCTCGCGGTGTGGCTCGGCAGGCGAAAGCTCTCGGTTCATGCCGCTCGCGTGATCGTATTCGCCGCCTGTGGTGCGTTGTGCGCCACCTGCGCGCTCACGCCGATGCTCGACAAAGGCTGGGTCTTGCTTCTCGTGCTGCTGCTCGCGGGTGCGGGCGCGCTCGGTGTGTTTCCGCTCTACCACGCCTTCACGCAGGATCTCTCCGCGCGACATCAGGGCAAGATCACCGGCATCGCGGGTGTTGTCGCCTGGGTGCTGCCCGCGCAGGCGCAGAAGCTCTTCGGTGCGCTGGCCGATCGCACGCACTCGTTCGATCAAGGCCTCTTGCTCGCCTCCTTCCTGCCGCTCATCGCCGTCCTGCCTCTTTGGTTGTTTTGGGAAAACAAATCGGATCGCACCTCATGAACACGAAGCACATCACCCGCCGCTCCTTTCTGCTCACCAGTGCCGCTGCGGCTGCCGCCAGCGCCGCGCCTGCATCAGCGCGCAAAAGGATCGCGCTCATCGCCACCGTCGTGTTCGAAAAATCACACGCCCAGCATTTCATCGACCGCTTTGCGCTCGGCTATGTCTGGGGTGGTGAATGGCGGAAGCCGGAGGTCGATCTCGTGTCGCTCTACGTCGATCAGTTTCCCGAGAAGGATCTCGCTCGTGGTCGCTCGAAGCGCTACGGCATCCCGATTCACAAGAGCATCGCCGACGCGCTCACATTGGGCACCGGCAAACTCGCCGTCGATGGCGTCGTCATCATCGGCGAGCACGGCGACTACCCCGAGAACGAAAAAGGCCAGACGCTCTACCCGCGCTACGAGTTCTTCAAAGAAGTGGTCAAAGTCTTCGAGTCCAGCGGCCGCAGCGTGCCCGTCTTCAACGACAAGCATCTCTCCACCGACTGGAAGAAGTGCGTCGAGATGGTCGCCGACTCGAAGCGCCTAAATTTCCCCTTCCTCGCCGGTTCCTCACTGCCCGTGACACGCCGTTTGCCCGCCATCGACCTGCCCTGGGGCACGCCGCTGAGCGAAAGTGTCTGCGTCGGCTACGGCGGCGTCGAGAAATACGATTTCCATGGCCTCGAAACCGCGCAGTGCATGTCCGAGCGCCGTCGCGGCGGCGAAGTCGGCATCAAGAGCGTGCTGGCGCTGCGTGGTGACAAGATGTGGACACACGCCGCTGGTTTGAAGCAAACGCAGCGTCTCCTCCTCGCCGCGCTGAGTCGCAGCCACACACTACCGGTCAAAGAAGGCTATCCAACCGAAGCCATCAGCTTCGATTGGGCACGGCGGAATTTTCCCGACGCCTATGCCTACTTCATCGAGCACCGCGACGGCTTCCGCACCACGCTCTTCATGCTCGGCGTGCGCGACTTCAACTACGCTGGCCTCAACAGCGAAACCGGCGAGATCACCTCCTGCCAGATGTTCCTGCCGATGCCGACGGCCGTCGCGACCACTGCCGACTTCTTCAATCCGCTGGTTCATCACATCGAACGCATGGTTCTCGACAACCGCGCCGCGTATCCTCCCGAGCGCACGCTGCTCACCTCCGGCATGGTCATCGCCGCCGTCGAGTCGCTTTATCGCGATGGCAAAGTCATCGAGACACCTGAGATGGAAGTGCGCTACACCGTGCCGAAGGAATCCACCTTCTGGCGCGACTGAGAACCCGCCAAGCAAGCGTATGTCCCTCCATGCGTCTTGCTGTCATCGCCATGTTCTGCCTCGCCTCATTGACGAAGGCGCAGGACGTTACGTTTTTTGAGAGCAAGGTATTGCCCGTGCTCAAGAAGCGCTGCTTTGAGTGCCATTCACACGAGCAGAAGATCAAAGGCGGCCTCGCGCTCGATTCGAAGTCCGGCTGGGAAAAGGGCGGTGAGAGCGGCCCTTCCATCGCTCCCGGCAGACCGGAGGCGAGTTTGCTCATCCAGGCGATCAGTCATGTCGAGAAAGACCTCAAGATGCCGCCGAAAAAAATGCTGCCACTCGCGGAGATCGAGCTGCTCACTGAATGGGTGCGTCAGGGGGCGCCGGATCCGCGTGTGGGCACAAAAACGACCGAACTCGCCGTCGATGATGCGTGGGAAGTGGAGTTCCAGAAGCGACTCGACTGGTGGAGTCTCAAACCGATGCGGCGGAGCACTAGCGGCAGCGTGGATGGCTTCATCAATGCCTCTCAAATGGCCGCCGGACTCCAGATGGCACCGCCAGCCTCGCCGGAAGTGCTGCGTCGTCGTTTGAGCTTTGTGCTCACCGGCTTGCCACCGTTGGACATGTCTGACCCGTCTGACTATGTGGAAACGCTGCTGAACAGCCCCCACTTCGGCGAGCACTTCGCCCGCCACTGGATGGATGTCGTGCGCTACACGGACACCTACGGCTACGAATGGGACAATCCCGCCAAAGGCTCGCACGAATACCGCGACTACCTCATCCGAGCCTTCAACGACGACATCGGCTTCGATCAACTGCTGCGCGAGCATCTAGCCGGTGATCTCCTGCCAAAGCAGCGCATCCACACGAAGGCGCAGACGAATGAAAGCCTCATCGGTCCCATGTTCTACCACATGGGCGAGCATCGTCATGGCAGCAGCCTGATGTTCAACGGCATCCACCAGGAGATGGTGAACAACAAGATCGACGCTTTCTCCAAGGCCTTCCTCGCCACGACCGTCGCCTGTGCGCGCTGCCACGATCACAAGCTCGAAGCCGTCTCGCAGCACGACTACTACGCGCTCGCCGCCATGTTCACCACGCCACGCTGGACGACGCGTGTCATTGATGCGCCGGGCAAAAACGACGTCGCTATCGCGAGGCTCAAAGAGCTGCGTGAGGCGATCCGCCAGGATCTGGCGACGCTCTGGGCACGACCTTTTGAGTCTTCCAAACTCCAAACCTGGGCTACAGCTCACACAGACGCTTTGAAAGGCATCGGCGCTCCGCTTGCCACACCTGCCGATCTGCCGAAGCTGGCTGCCACATGGCAAAAAAGCCGCGAAGCAGCTCAGAAGACCAACTTGGCTTTTAAACCGGCCTCGCTCGAAAAATGGGTCATTGAAGGTGATGGCTTCAAACATGGCGAAACCGACGACGGCACGCCCCTCATCGCCCTCGAAGGCGAAAGCGTCGTCGCGCGACTGCTGCCGAGTGGCTGGCATTCGCATGCGTTGAGCCCGAAACTTCCCGGCAGCCTGCGGATGCCTCCGCAGCATGTCGTTTCGGGCAAGTTCGTGAGCCTGAATCTCGCAGGTGGCGAGTTTGGCGGCCATCTCGTTGTCGATGATCATGCGTTTCAGAACGAAACGGTGGCGTTTTACACCAACGCCGAGCCGCAGTGGAAGTCCTTCGCCGATGCCGAGCTGAAGAACGGCGCACAGCAGGTCACCGTCGAGTTTTGCACCGCGGCGCTGAATCCCAATTTCCCACCGCGCACCGGTTTGGCGAAGGGGCTCAAGAACAACGACTTCGGCCACGACAAACGAAGCTGGCTGAGCATCACCGGCATTGTCACGCATGATGCTGGCGGCACCCCGCAGGATGAACTCGATGTTTTCACCGGCTTGTATCAAACGAATGCCGCAAACGATCCATGGGAACGCATCGCCACCTGGATCAACGCCGCCGTGCGGCACTGGTGCGAACAGAAAGCCCAATCCGGTGACCGTGAAGTGCTCGACTGGCTGCTGGCGAACGCTTTGCTGCCAAACAAGGCCGAGCCCGGCTCCAAGCTGGACCAACTCGTCACCGAGTATCGTCGCGTCGAGTCCACGATCGCCTTTCCTCGAACCGTGAACAGCATGGACGAGCGCGAAGTGATGCCCGCGAAGTATCCGCTCAACGTGCGAGGCAATGTGGACACCACCGGCGAGTTGGTCGCTCCCGCGTCGCTGAAAATGCTCGCCGGTGATCGCATCACCAGCCGTCTCGATCTCGCGGAGTCGCTGCTGCATCCCGAACATCCGCTCACCGCCCGCGTGTATGTGAATCGTGTGTGGCAGTGGATCTTCGGCACGGGACTCGTCGCCACGCCGGATGATTTCGGCCGTCTCGGCGACAAGCCATCGCATCCCGAGTTGCTCGACTGGCTTGCACGTGAGTTCATCCGCGAAGGCTGGTCCACCAAGAAGCTCGTGCGCCGGCTCGTGATGAGCCAAACCTTCCGTCAATCAAGTGTCGTGACGGATGCCGCACGGGAGCGCGACCCGGCGAACCGTTTGCTTCATCACTACCCCACACGCCGATTGGAAGCCGAGGCGATCCGCGATTCATTGCTCGTTGTGTCCGGCAGACTCGATCCACAGCTCTACGGCCGGCCCATCCTGCCGTATCGCACCGCCGAAGACGACAAGAAGCGGCTCTTCACCGGCCCGCTCGACGGCCATGACCGGCGCTCGATCTACTTGCAGATGTCCATCATGGATCCACCGAAATTCCTCGTCGGCTTCAACCTCCCTGATCTCAAACTGCCCACCGGCAGACGCGACGTCACGAACGTGCCCTCACAAGCACTCATCCTGCTCAACGATCCCTTCGTGAACGCCATGGCGAAGCATTGGGCGGGTGAGCTGATGAAACAGGACGACACAAATGAAGAGACGCGCCTGCGTGACATGTTTGAGCGCACGCTTGGTCGCGAACCTCATGCATCGGAAGTGAAACGATGGTTGTCCGCACTCGACGATTTCGGCGGTGACACGCCCGTTGCGTGGGAGCGGCTCGCTCATGCGTTCTTTAATGCCAAGGAGTTCATCTATTACCGCTGACATGTTCACGCACGACCATCGCCTTTGCTCGCGCCGCCACGTTTTGGCGAGCGCCTCCGCTGGCTTTGGCATGTTGGCGCTGCGTGCGATGGCCGGCGTGCCACTGCACAATCGCGCGAAGGCGAAGAACATCATCTTCTGCTTCATGGACGGCGGGCCGAGCCATGTGGACACGTTTGATCCGAAGCCGATGCTCAAGAAGCACGAGGGAAAGGCCATCGGCGAGGGCGCGGTGACGAAGCGCTCGCAGTCGAACGCGAATCGCGTGTGGATGGGCAGTCCGTGGGAGTTCAAGCAGCGCGGACAAAGCGGCCTGTGGGTGAGCGACCTCTTTCCGCACATCGCACAGGTGGCGGATCATCTCTGCGTCGTGCGCTCGATGGTGGGCGAGCTGCCGTTGCATGGTCAGCAGAATCTGTTGCTGCACACCGGGCGCATCCTCGGCCAGGCGCCGAGCTTGGGCGCGTGGGTATCGTATGGCCTCGGAACCGAGAATCGCAATCTGCCCGGCTATGTCGTGCTGAACAACGACTGGGTGCCGAATGGCGGCCTCGAAAACTTCGGCAGCTCCTTTTTGCCCGCCAGTCATCAAGCGACAATGGTTCGCGCGAAGGGCATGCCGGTCGATAACATCGTGCCGCATGACGCAGCGGCCATCCAGCGACGCAAACTCACCTTGCTGGCCGAACAGGACGCCGAGTTTGCTGCAAGCTCGTCAGATGCGCGGGCCATCGAAGGTGCCATCGCCAACTATGAGACCGCGTTTCTCATGCAAAGTGCCGTTCCATCCATTGCGGACATCAACAACGAGCCTGCGCACATCCGGCAGATGTATGGCGTCGATTCTACCGACGAACACCAGCGCTTCTACGCCACGCAGGCGCTGCGTGCACGTCGATTGGTCGAAGCGGGAGTGCGCTTCGTCGAAATCACCTGCCCCAGCTTCGACGGCAACAATTCACCATGGGATCAGCATGGTCTCTTGAAACAGAACCACGAGAAAAACGCCCGCATCACGGATCAATCCGTCGCCGCGCTCATCAGCGATTTAGATCAGCGCGGCCTGCTTGATGAAACCATCGTGCTCTGGGCCGGTGAAATGGGTCGCACGCCGCACACGCCAAAAGTCAGCGCCACGGCGGGCCGTGATCATCATGTGAATGGCTACAGCATTTTCATGGCTGGCGGCGGTTTCAAAGGTGGCATGACTTTTGGTGAGACCGATGACTTCGGCAACGCCGTGGCCAGTAATCCGCTCAACATCCATGATGTCCACGCCACGCTGTTGCATCAAATGGGCATCGACCACGAACGGCTGGTCTTCCGCCACGGCGGTCGCGACCAGCGGCTCACCGACGTGCATGGACGAGTGGTGACCGAGTTGCTTGCATAGTTTGGCGGTGAACTGGCGTTTATGCCGCCATGAAGCTTGTTTTCACTCTCGCATGCCTGCTGGTTGTTCGTTGTTTCGCCGACGATCCCGTCGCGGCATGGTCCAAGGATGTGCGCATCAAGCCCGTGTCGTCGGTTGAAGGAAGGCACTCGATTCACACTTACTATGTGACCAATCCCGAGAGTCCGGATGGCAAGCATGTGCTGTTTTTCACCTCCACGCATCCGGCGGGTTATGTGGGCGAGGTGCGCATCATCGAGCGGGCGACGGGCAAGGAGACCGTGCTCGCGGAAGACGTGCATACGGAGGACGCGCATCGCGTGGCGTGCCAGCAGTGGCTTTCCGGCGGCAAGCGTGTGGGGTTTCATGAGGTGATCGACAAGAAGTGGCGAGTGGTCGTCGTGGATGTGGCGACGTTGGAGAAGAAAGTCGTCGCCGAAGATCATCAGGTCGGCTTTGGCAGGCCGGAGGGCGATTTGCTGCCAATGTATGGCTGTCATTGGAATCCGGGGCCGTTTCGCGACCTCGAAGTGTGGGATACGGCGACGGGCCAAACGACCGCGCGGGCCAAAATCGCCGAAGTTGAGGCGAAATACGGCGAATGGCTGGCGAAGGAGTTCGCAGGCAATCCGTGCTCGATTTTCTTTCCGGTGATCAGTCCTGATTTGAAGCGTGTGTTCTTCAAAATCGCCGCAGGCAACGGCGGGGACGATTTCATGGCGAAAAACGCGAGCCAGCGGCAGGGCCTTGTTTGTTACGACTTCGAGAAAGGCGCGTGCATCTGGCAGCACGGCAAGTGGGGGCATCCAGGCTGGACGCCGGACTCGCAGCACATCTTTGAGATGGGCAACGTGATCTTTGACATTCACACCGGCAAATACACGAAGCTCAAAGACGTGCCGGTATTGCGCGGATCTCATCCGTCCGTGAGTCCTGATGGCAAACTGATGGTCACCGACGGCCTGACGGAACCAGTGGGCGGCAAACCGAACGAGTGGGGCATCCAGGTGGCCGACATGAATGGTGGGAAGTGGGTGGTGCTGCACCACTTCGAGCAAAATCGCGGTGCGCGTTCCTGGCGGCGCAATGATCCGCATCCCGCCTTCAGCGCGGATGGGAAGCGCATCTACTACAACACAAGCGACGGCCAGTTCACACGGCTGATGGTAGCGGAGCGGCCGTAAACTCGTAGCCAGCGCGGCTCTTTGTGTGGCATGGTCAGGCGGTGGCAGACCGTTTTTTGATGCCCTCTATCGCTTTTTGCCATCGTTCATGCAGCTCTTTGGTTTTGAAACGATGCCGTGCAGCGGTGAGCCATGCCAAATCATTGATGGTTCCAACATCTCGGATCAAATAGGCGGCCATCGTCAGGTTGTGATCGACGGTTTCGGTTTCGATGGCGTGACGTGCAGCTCGACGGGCTTCAGCGGCAGGCAGCGCTTCTCCACTGCCATAGGCGCAGGCGCGCACAGTGGGATGCGGGTGCCGTAGCGCCTGGCGCAGCAGATTGAGCGAGGCATGTTCTTTCAACTCCATGAAGACCAGCAGGTTCCAGGTTTCGTGTGGGTCGGTCTTGATGGATCCCTTTGGTCCGGTGCAGCCTTTCAGCACGACTCGGAGACGCTGACGGAACAACTCTTCGGTTTCAGGCCGGTGGTAATGACTGAGCACCCAGCCGGCATAATGCTGGTCCAGGTCGGTGTCGAGGAAGCGGGCCTGCACCACGGGCACCACCGCATCATCCCATTGCTTTAATTCCGCCAGGCAATGGATCACCTGGCACCATGAGTTCCAGTGGTAGTTGGTGGTGGTTGGAGCCTGACGCTTGAACTCTGAAAAGATTCTTCGGGCTGACTCAGGATTGATATTTGACACACGATTGCCATTTTTTGGAGTGGTCAGACACTGCGCCCATGCCAGCGATCCCCTGAGTGGGAGAAGGCTTTCACAGGAAGTTGACACTGCTAACAGTGCGAGCAGAGCGCAACGACGTGACAGTGTGTGCGAAGATGAATTTGTCATGAGCACCGAGTTTGAAATGTGATGATGCCAGCCCGGCCCCTGTCCGCGCAAGGTCAATCTTCAGCTCGCAAAGCTGCAAGGGGGGATTCCCAGTCCGTTGAGGATACATACGTTATGCTTGCCTGTTGATTGCCACCGTCGCTTTCGCGGATGAAACCCTCTTCAACGCCAAGCCTCTAACAGCGAACGGCTGGTTCACGAAAGGCATCGAAGGACCGGCAGTGGATCGCGAAGGTTTTGTGTATGCGGTGAACCTCGAGAAACAGCACCCGATTAGCAAGGTGTCGCCGGAGGGGAAGGGGGCTATGGGTGCTGCAGCACAGCTTCGAGCAGAATCGCGGTGCGAAGTCCTGGCGGCGCAATGATCCGCATCCCGCCTTCAGCGCGGATGGGAAGCGCATCTACTACAACACAAGCGACGGCCAGTTCACGCGGCTGATGGTGGCGGAGCGGCCGTGATGGAACACACAGGGATGACGTTCTGCAAAGAAGAGCATCACCCAAAAACATCGGCCAGCTCGGAATCGCGGCGTCGATCCTCGACCTCGCCGCCGTCGGCTTGAGTTTGATCGAACGGCAGCTGCTGAAACGCCGGGTTGCTTAACCGCCCCAAGGCTGTCTGTTGTGTCATGTCGCAGCGTTGGAAAGGATTATCCTGAGCATGCCGGTTTTACCGAAGCGAATCGCCTTTCTGGGGGACTATCTGCCCCGGCTCTGCGGGATCGCGACCTTCACACATGATCTGGCGGAGGCGGTGGCCGGCGCGGCTCCTGAAACGGAGTGCATTGTCGGCGCGGTGAATGACCGCGTGGAGCGCTACGAGTATCCGCCGCGTGTGAGCTTTGAGCTGCTGGAGAAGGATCTGGACTCCTACCGGCGCGCGGCGGATTTTTTGAACTTCAACAACGTGGACGTGCTCTGCGTGCAGCATGAGTTCGGCATCTACGGCGGTCCTGCGGGCAGTCATCTGCTGGCGCTGCTCAAAGAGGTGCGCATGCCGGTGGTGACGACGCTGCACACGGTGCTGCGTGATCCGAACGCGGCACAGCGGCTGGTGATGGACGAGCTGGCGCGCCGCAGTGACCGCCTGATCGTCATGGCGCGCAAAGGCGCGGAGATTCTGCGCGAGACGTATCGCGTGCCGGAGGCGAAGGTGGACATCATCGCGCATGGCATCCCGGACATGCCGTTTGTGGACTCCAGCTTCTACAAGCCTCAATTCGGCGTGGAGGGGCGGAAGGTGCTGCTCACGTTCGGCCTGCTGGGACCGGGCAAAGGCATCGAGCATGTCATTGAAGCTCTGCCAGAAATTGTGCGGCGGCATCCGAACGTGGTCTATCTCGTTCTCGGGGCCACGCATCCGCATCTCGTGGCGCATGAGGGCGAGCGTTACCGGCTGAGTCTTGAACGACTCGCGGAAGATCGCGGCGTGAAGGAGCATGTCATCTTCTACAACCGCTTCGTGTCGCAGGAGGATCTCAAGGAATTCATCGGTGCCACGGACATTTATCTGACGCCGTATCTCAATGAGGCGCAGATCACCTCCGGCACGCTGGCCTATGTCTTCGGCGCCGGAAAGGCGGTGGTTTCAACTCCTTACTGGCACGCACAGGAACTGCTGGCGGACGGGCGTGGTGTGCTCGTTCCCTTCCGCGATCCAACGGCCATCACGGCAGGCGTGTGCGGGCTGCTCGACGATCCGCCGCGCAAGGAGAAGATCCGGCATGATGCCTATACGATGGGGCGCGAGATGATCTGGCCTGCGGTGGCGCAGCGTTATCTCGAATCGTTCCAACATGCCCGCGCGGACCGCAAAGCCTCGCCGCGCGCCTCCTTCGCCGGCTGGACGCTCGGAAACCGGCCCTACGAGCTGCCGCCGCTGCGCCTGGACCACATCGTGCGCATGAGCGACGGCACCGGCATCTTTCAGCACGCGATTTTCAACGTGCCGAACTTCCACGAAGGCTACTGCACGGATGACAACGCCCGCGCCTTCATCCTGTGCAGCATGCTCGATGAACTGGGCGACCAGCCGCCGGCGGAAAGCCTCGGCAAACTGGCCACGAGCTATCTCGCCTTCCTCGCCGCCGCCTTGGACTACAAGACCGGCCGGTTCCGCAATTTCATGAGCCACGGCCGCCAATGGCTGGAGGAAGCAGGCAGCGAGGACAGCCACGCGCGTGCTTTGTGGGCCGCGGGCATCGGCGCAGGCCGTTCGCGCAATGAAGGCCACCGTCGGCTCTCAGCGCAGTTGTTTGAGCGCGGCCTCGCTGCCGTGGAGGGGTTCATCTCGCCACGGGCGTGGAGTTTCACCTTGCTGGGCATTCACGAGTATTTGCGCCAGTTCACCGGCAATGCGCAGATCAACGCCATGCGCGTGACGCTCACCGACCGTCTCGTGCAGCGCTGGAAAGACTGTGCCGCCGAAGACTGGCCGTGGTTTGAAGACAGCGTGACGTATGAAAATGCGCGCTTCAGCCAGGCGCTCATCCTCAGCGGCCAGTGGACGCCCCATCCAGAGGCGCTGGAGATCGGCCTCAAATCACTGCGCTGGCTGGTGTCGATCCAGAAGACCCAATCCGGCTGCTTCCGCCCCATCGGCAGCAACGGCTTTTACCAGCGCGATGGCGCCCGCGCGGACTTCGATCAGCAACCGCTCGAAGCCCAGGCCATGGTCGCCGCGTGTCATGAGGCATCGCGCGCCACGCAGGATGCCTCGTGGTCGCGTGAGGCCAAACGTGCCTTCGAATGGTTCCTCGGCCGCAACGACCTCGGCCTGCCGCTTTATGATTCCACCACCGGCGGTTGTGGCGATGGCCTGCATCACGACCGTGTGAATGAAAACCAGGGCGCGGAGTCCACACTGGCCTTCCACCTCGCGCTCGCGGAGATGAACTGCGCGGAGCATCTGATCCCACCGCCCCACGCCCCATGAGCCCCGTCCGCCTTCGCCGCCATAATGTGACCTTTCATCCTGAGAGTGCTCGCGTCATCATTCGTCCGTTCATTCCGGGAAAGCCCCAGATCCTGGCCAACATCCTGACCCGCGCCCTCGCGTTGAGCGAAGCGGAGGCCGACGCGCGGTTGCAGGCGATCCTCGCGGAGTTTGAATCGCGGCATTTCGACATCGAGTCGCACCTGCTCGCGCATTATGAAAAAGTGCGCTCGCACATCGCTCCGCAGGCGCCGCTGTCACGCGTGCGGCAGTTGCTCATCGGCGCCTTGTTCTCCGGCGAGTATGCGCTGGAGTCCGCCGCGCTGTTCAATCCCTCCATCGTGCCGCATCCCGATCAAAGCGGCGTGCCGGAGGGCGGCCTGCGCTTCATCATGAGCCTGCGCGCCACGGGCGAGGGGCACATCTCGTCCATCGAGTTCCGCACCGGCGTCATCACGTCGGACGGCACCATCAGCGTGGAGCCGGTCTCGCGATTCGTCGCGCTGCCGGAGGTCGTGCCCAACCCCACCTACAAGAAGACGCGTTTCATCACGAAGCTTCAGGAAATGGGATTCGTTGGCGGTCCGGCGACCGCCGTGATGGATCTGCTGAAGGATGCGTTCACCCTTCAAGAACTCGACGAAAGCATGCGGCATGTGCGCCGCGATTCCAAACCCGTCAGCCGCGAACTGCGCCGCACGCTGGAGTGCTTCCGCTGGCTTGCCGACTCCAATTACGAAATCAACTTCTCCTCCAAGCTCGCCCTGAGCGAGCGCATCATCTTCCCCGTCTCGCCCAACGAGACCAATGGCATCGAGGACGCCCGCTTTGTTCGTTTCATCGACGACGACGGCTCGGCGATGTATTGCGCCACCTACACCGCCTACAACGGGCGCGCCATCCTGCCGCAGTTCATCGAGACGCAGGACTTCCTCCACTTCCGCGTGCTCACGCTCAACGGCAGCGCCGTGCAGAACAAGGGCATGGCATTGTTTCCGCGCCGCGTAAACGGCCGGTATGCGATGCTGTCCAGACAGGATGATGAGAATTTCTTCATCATGTTTTCCGACAACCTTCACCACTGGAGCAATCCGCACATCATCCTGCGCCCGTCCGCGATGTGGGAGTCCGTCAAAATCGGCAACTGCGGCTCGCCCATCGAAACCGAGGCCGGCTGGCTCGTCATCACCCACGGCGTCGGCCCGATGAGAAAATACTGCATCGGCGCCGTCCTGCTCGATTTGAACGACCCCACCAAGGTCATCGGCCGTCTTCGCGACCCATTGCTCTCCCCCGAAGGCAACGAACGCGAGGGCTATGTGCCAAACGTCGTCTATAGCTGCGGCTCCATGCTGCATGGACGCGAGCTCATCCTGCCGTATGCCATGAGCGACAAGGCCTCCTCGATTGCGAGCATATCGGTGGATGAACTGCTGACGGCCTTGCTGGCGAGCGGAAGTTGAAGACAAAAAAGAGCGGCCATCGCTGGCCGCCCTGGTTTGGGGGTATTTGGTTGGATGTGCTGCATCTGAAGACGATGCCGGAGGCGAAGTAGCAGTGGGAAACAAGCGGCTGAGTGAATTACGCAAGAGCTCCCGCAAGGCGAAGTTCAGCCTTCAGGCGTGTGGTGATGATTTTCTCAAGTGCCCGCCGCTCCGATTCTGGGTTGTAACGTGGCACGCTATTTGGGGATCCTTTGCCTCGCAGCTTTCGGTCGATTTCAGCCATGCGGTCGAGACAGCGTGTCAAACCGCCTTCGAGAAACATGGCGGTTTCTTTCAGAGGCAAGATGGGAGAGAGCTTCCGCTCAGCGCAAAGCTTACGCGTCCACTCGAAGAAGGTCTTGGTGATTTCACGAATGCATGACTCCGGAAAGGTTTCCCAGAACACTTGGCGGGCTGATCCGCTGAACTCGATGCCTGAGTATCGAATTGTTCGCCCATTGGGGAGGTCGATGGAGATACCATGTGTAGTGTTGAAGAAAGCCCATGGGGTGATCGCGTCCTGGATGAAACGATCATAGCGCTCCTGGGCGTGCTCACGAATGAGATCGTAGGCTGGCGATTGGCTCTGGGGGGGCTCCTTTTGTGCCTCAAGCCATTGCCGCACCTTGTCTTTGAATTCGGCGACCTCCATGTGTTGAATTTCACTCTCGGAACGAAGGGTTCCTCCTGGACGCTTTTGTATCCAAGTGAGGAAGAGGGGCCATTCTGCGAGCAACTCATCGTGTGTGGGAAAGTCCGTTCGGATTCCGCCGTGCTGGGAGGAAAGGTGGGAGTAAAAGTGGGCGCGAACCTCACGGAGCAAGAGATCGACTTTGCCCTCGTGGGTGCGCAGATCGAAGCCAGCATGGTCTGAAAGTGCTTTTTCGACAGATCCGCGCTTTCTTTCCAGCACCAAGAGAATCTTGGAGTTTAGAGGTGACGCGCCATACCAAGAAGCACCCAGGTCCAGCCCCAGTTCATAGGGCATGTTCATCCGGGCGATTTCATTCTTCTTTTCGGCAATGACCAAGGATAGATCGTGAATGCTGTGTCGGCACTCACGAATCTGCCGCTTGATCCTCTCCATTCGCAATTCACCCGAATTAGAAACCTGGGCCGCCAGACAAGGCTCAAAGCCAAGTCGCATGAGGACGAAGATCGTTGCCCGCTGCAATTCACGATACTTATCATCGTAGGGGCAGTTGACGAAGACGTTACGCTCGAAGTCCTCGCCCGGCATGATCAGCGGGCGTTGAGAGCGAGATTGATCGGGGAAACCACAATCGAACGGTTCACGTCTGCGTAACCCGAAGGTTTATGGACAATTACCGAGTAAATGCCGCCGGATTTATCCTTCGCATAACGGATGGCCTGCTTTTGATCGGAAAGTAGCCGAAGTGCTTTCTGCCCGTCCGACCAAGCAACCCGCCATTTACCCCGACGAGGGATGACATGCAGCATCCGAGGCATAGTTCTGGGATCGACGGTTTCCATGGTCGTATTTTGGCATCTCGTTGTTTGAGGACAAGAAGAAAGTCGGGGTTGATGAATGCCGGAAAGCCAAAACGCGGTCGGCCTTTCGACCGTCCGCGTTTGTGGTTTTGGGGTTGTAAGGGTTCTGCCGCGATTAATAGCGGTAGTGATCGGTCTTGTAAGGGCCTTCGACTGGGACGCCGATGTAGTCGGCCTGGTCCTGCGTCAGCTTGGTGAGCTTCACACCGATCTTGGCGAGGTGGAGGCGGGCGACTTCTTCGTCGAGCTTCTTGGGCAGGACGGTGACGCCGATTTTGCGCTTGCCCTTGGTGGCCCAGAGTTCGATCTGCGCGAGCGTCTGGTTGGTGAA
>DNXB01000526.1 GCA_003506995.1 Verrucomicrobiales bacterium | reverse complement strand
CTACCTCATGCATCCGGTGCAGGTGAAGTGAACGCGTTATCGCCTGTCAGTTTGAGCGCCTTGAGTTCGTTTCACACGCCAATGATGAACCTGCCACGTCTCACCCTCCTTTTGCTGCTCACCAGCGCCGCACAGGCCGCGACTCCTGCCATCCAGCCGTTTCTGGAGCAGCACTGCATGGACTGCCATGATGCGGAGATGAAGAAGGGCGGGCTGGATCTCTCCGCGCTCTCCACGGACGGGGCGGACAGCGCCGCGCTCAAGAAATGGGTGCGTGTGTTTGACCGCGTGGCGGCAGGCGAGATGCCGCCGCCGAAAAAGAAGCAGCCCTCGCAGGATGCCGTGCAGGATTTCATGGCGGCCCTCGGCGGTGACCTGGTGACAAAATCGAACGCGCACAAGGGCACGGTGCTGCGCAGGCTGAACCGGCGCGAGTATCAAAACACGATCAATGATCTTCTCGGTGTGAAGGTGAATGTCATCGACTCGCTGCCTGAGGACGGACGTGCGCATGGCTTTGACAACATCGGCGAGGCGCTTTCGATCTCCGGCATCCAGATGCAGCGCTACATGGAGGCCGCCGAACTGGCGCTCAACACCGCGTTGAACCAGGAAAGCCGCCCGGAGACCACGCTCCAGCGCGCCACGCTCGAAAGCGACCGTAATAAGGACCACCTCGGCAAGCACTGGCTGAAACGTGACGACGGCTCCATCGTCGTCTTCAACAACGGCGGTTTTCCCAGCACGGTGATCCCCAATCTCCGCGCCAAACAAGCCGGAACCTACAAGCTATGTGTCACTGGCTACGGCTATCAGATTGAGGACCCCGTCGTTTTCGCGCTCATCACCGGCAGCTTCAATTTTCGCAACGCGGACAACGTGACGCAGAGCTTTCACGAGTTGCCTGTCGGTCAGTCGAGCACCGTGGAGATCACGCTGCACCTCGATGCGAGCAAAGGCATCTGGATCAGTCCGCAGGGTCTGAATGGCCCGGACGGACATTCCCCCATCAAAGACGGACCGGACAAGTATCCCGGTGAAGGCATGGCCATTCAAGAAGTGACGCTCGAAGGCCCCTTTATCGACGCATGGCCGCCACGCGGGCAAAAGCTGCTGCTGGGCGATTTGAAGCTGAGGCAACTGCCGCATGGTCTGCCACCCTCGCAGGCATGGAGAGCGAGGAATCCCGACTTTAAGCACCAGTACACCGCCGACAGCGCCGATCCTGCCGCTGAATCAAAAAAACTGCTGCCCGCCTTCATCACCGCCGCGTTTCGTCGTCCGACCACGGCGGCGGATGTGGAGCCTTACATGAAGCTGTTTGATGCCGAGTTCGCTGAAAGCCAGGATTTCCTCGCATCCATGCGCACGGCGGCCATCGCGGTGCTGTGTTCTCCTGAGTTTTTGTTCTTGAAGGAGCCTGCGGGAAAATTGAATGACCTGCAACTGGCCTCGCGCCTTGGCTACTTCCTCACACGCAGCGCACCGGATGCCGAGCTTCTCACCGCGAAGCTCACACAGCCCGAGGTGATGCGCGCGCAAACCGAGCGCTTGCTCAAGGCGGCCACGCTGGAGCGCTTCGTCACTGATTTCACGGATGGCTGGCTGAACTTGCGTGAGATCGACTTCACCACGCCGGACAAGCAGCTTTACCCGGAATACGACGAGCTGCTGCTCGACTCGATGCTGCGCGAGACGCGGAACTTTGTCACCGAACTCATTCAAAACAACCTGGGGGTCGCGAACATCGTGCAGAGTGACTTTGCGATGCTGAACTCACGCCTTGCGCAGCATTACGGCATCCCAGGAGTGAGCGGACTGGCCATGCAGAAGGTCAAGCTGCCGCCGGACAGCCATCGCGGCGGTGTTTTGACCCAGGCGAGTGTTTTGAAGGTCAGCGCGAACGGCACGAACACCTCGCCCGTCGTGCGCGGCGTCTTCGTGATGGATCGCATCCTTGGCATCGAGCCGCCACCTCCGCCGCCCGGTGTCCCTGGAGTGGAGCCTGACATCCGTGGCGCCACCACGCTGCGCGAGCTGCTGGACAAGCACCGCAACATGGAAAGCTGCAACGGCTGTCACCGCGTGATCGACCCTCCCGGCTTCGCGCTGGAGAGCTACGATGTCATCGGCGGCTGGCGCGAGCGCTTCCGCAGCATCGACCAGGGGGAACAGGTCAAGCTCACCGTTCAGGGCCGCAAGGTGCGCTACCGCCTTGGCCCGCCCGTCGATGCCGCAGGCGAGCTGAGTTCAGGAGCCAAGTTCGCGAACCTGTCCGAGTTTAAGACACTTCTGCTCGCCGGTCAGGATCGCGTGGCTCGTTGCATGATCGAAAAACTGCTCACCTTCGCCACCGGCCGCGCCATGGGATTCTCCGACCGTGGCGAGATCGACAAGATCGTGGCGCGGTCGAAGGCAAAGAACCACGCGATGCGTGATCTGATCCATGCCCTCGTGCAGAGCGAGATCTTTCGCAGCAAGTAAGCGGCAAACGTCAATCCAGCGAGCGCTTCGGCGGACCGATGCGAACGCGTCCTGCGTCCGTGGTGGGAGGCGGTGGCGGCGTGGGGGTGAGCCGTTGAATCTCGTAGCCTGGAATGGTCAGGGTCAGGTCGAGCTTGGCCAGGAACTCCCAGGTGGCGGGAACGCCGACTTCGTCGGCGATGCGCCGGGCCTCGTGATAGGTTTCAAACGCGTCCGGCATCACTTGGAAAATCGCGACACCACCTGGGTCTTCCTTGATGTCACGCATCTGGCGGATGTAGGGGGAGTTGGGCTGTTTCATGGAGGCCACACTCTCGCCGCCACCGCCTTTGGGGGTCAGGACAAGCTGCACGTTGGTGGCCTGGGGTTTGGGCTCGAAGGCATAAGAGCCGCTGATGAGAGGATTGGCCGCCGCGCGTTGGACCATGGCGGCGATTCGGGCACCGTCGTAAAGGGTGCGCGCCTTGCTCGCATCCTCGATGCTCTTGAGCTTGCCAAGATCGCGGAAGTAATCTCCCACATCCTTGGGTGTGGCTTTGACCTCCTGCGTGACCGATCCCCAGGAGAAAGAGATTTTACCACCGGCTGAGGTGGCCTTGATCACAGGCTTGAGCGGATCACGCGAGGGATCCAGCTTGAGCCAGGGATTGAGATCGCCCTTGGCGGCGGCTGCGACCGCCTGGGCCACCACGGCCATGTTTTGGCGGGTGGGAACGGCGATGTCGGCGAGCGCCCCGAGCAGTTGCTTGTTGGCGACGATGCCAGCCTCGGTGAGGGCTTTGTAAGCCAGCGCGGCATGTTCCATCTGCACATTTTCGATGAGGGGGGAGATTTCCACCCAGGCTTTTTGGGCGTTCGCAGGTGAGCCGAGGATCGTGGTGAGCAGCTTCGCGAAGGGCTGCGCCTCGGTTTTTTGGTAAACGAGCTGCGATCTCACCTTGTTGAGTCCGTCCAGAATGGGCTGGAGGAATTTGGACTGGCTGAAGGTGATCACGCCCTGTTTGGCGACGAGGACGCGGGTTTCGACCGGTTTTTCGGGGTAGGGACGGGGATTCGGCAGGCGGACGTAGGTCGGGGGCGGAGGCTTGAATTCCGGGGTTTCATCCAGCAGCGCCTTGAGGCGTTCCACCTCGGCCAGGAGCTTGTCAGTCTCGGTCTTGCTGAGATCACGGGCTTTTTTGCGTTCCTCGAGCTGCGTTTTGAAGGCATCAAGGTCCATGAACTTCATCTGGGCCTGCATCTCGGAGGTGTCGATGGTCTTGAGCTGTTCGACCGCCTTTTTCAGGTCTGTCTCAGCCTGCTTCTGGTCTTCCTCGAGTTTTTTGGGGTCGGCAGGCGGTGGCGGGAGCTGCTTCACCTGCTCCACCATCTTCTGGTGCTCCTCCTTGGTGATTGGAGGAAGGTCGGAGAGGATTTTCTGAACGACGCGGGCGGTGTTGAGCGCCATGACGACGAAGACAATCATGAGCACGCCGACGACGTTGGTCACGGCGTCCATGAGGGAGTCGAGATTGAGCTCGCCGCCGCCGCCTGCTTTTTTCTTCGCCATGGTCGTGTGAGGTGGTGAGAGGGTTATTTGGCCGGCGGCGGCGTGGCCGCGCCAGGGGCGGCCGGGTCCGCAGGCGCCGGGGGAGGTGGAGGCGGGATGGTGCCACGGAATTTTTCAAACAGCGCGAGGTCAAGCACGCCGCGCCCAGGGATCGGGAGCTTGCCGACACGAATGTTGTAATCCGACTCGGCGCGGCCAGCGCCATTGTTGAAGGCGCCCGCCCCGTCGTCGCGCACCAGAAAGAGAATGAGTGACTTCGGGTTTTTGGCGATCTCGGCCAGGAAATAATTAAACTTGGCATCGGCGACGACGACCTCGGGGGTGGCACTGAGGCGGTATTCCTCCCCCCAGGCACCGAGGACTTTCAGGGCGCCGCCGCCGGCTTCGACGAAGTAAACCTTGGTGTCCTCGGCCATGCCGCTGCCGGAGGGCTGGACGACGACCGGCGGGATTTTTTTATCCTCGGGCACATGGCGTTTTTTGATCTCGGCCATGAGTTCGGCGATGGCCTTTTTGCTCTCCGCCTGCTGAAATTTCAGCCCCTCGATCTCAGTCAAAAGATCGTCGAGTTCCTTCTGCATCTGCTGGCTGATCTTCAGGTTCGCCTCCTGGATGTCCTTGGAGGTGTTGAGGAGCTTGCGCAGCTTGATGAACTGCTGCTGCTTCTCGTTGACCTGCTTCTGCAGCTCTTCGAGCGCGGCGAGCTTTTCCTTGAGGATCACATCCAGCTCCTTGCGCTCCTCGATCTCCTTCCTGAGCTTGATGTAGTCCTGCGAGCGGCGGATTTCCTCCGGGTCGCGCCCCTTGGCCTTGTTCATCTGGGCCATGACGAGCACGACGATCATGAACACGAGCGCGCCGATGAGACAGGCGAGGATGCTGAGGAAGGGGAAGAGGGAAACCTCTCCTCCTTCGGATTCGCGACGCTTGGCCATGAGGGGTGCGGATTAACGATGAAAGCGGCTTACTCGCGGCTGAACCAGCCTTTTTTCTTCACCTGATGGATGAGGATCTGCTTGCCGCCGAGCTCGGAGAGCAGGGTGTTCAGGCTCTGGATGCCGCTGGAGAGGGCGCGGGTGTAGTCGGTGGTGGTCTTGATGCTGTCCTTGACGGCGTTGGTGAGGTCGTCACGCATGCGGTTGAGCGCGGTGGCGAACTCGGCATCCACCCGCTGCTGGTGGGCGGCGGCGCGTTTGTCGAGGTTGTCAGCCTGTTCTTTGACCTGTTTGGAAGACGCGTTGAGATCGACCAAGAACTCTTTCTGGGAGCTGGCCACGGCTTTGACCAGGGTCTCCATGAGGCCGTTGGTGTCGCCACCGGCCACGCCGCCGCCGTCGTTCAGGCGGGGCAGGAGGATTTCATTGCAGAAGGCGTCGATGTTGTTGAGATTGTCGTCCTCCGACTTGGCGACGGCGTTCATCGGGAAATTCAGGAACATGGCGAGCACGAGGCCGAGCAGCGTCGTGTCGAAGGCGGTGCCGAGGCCGCTGGTCACACTGCCGAAGGATTTCATGACCTTCTCCATGTCCGTCATGTCGCTGAGGTCGATGCTGCCGATGGCGACGGAGAGGCCGAGCACCGTGCCGATGAAGCCCAGGATGGGAATGGCCCAGAGGAAGACCTTCACGAGCGAGTAGCTGCCGCCGATGCGTGAGCTGTCGATGCTGGACTGGGCGCTCATCATGTTGCTGACCTCGCCGTTGCTCTGGCGCACCTCGAAGAGCTCCAGGCCCTTGCGGATGCGGTTCACCATAAGGCTGTCACGCAGGCGGCCGGGCAAACCGTAAAGATGGTCGATGAAGTGGCCGACGTTCTCGCGGTTGATCTCGCTGGCGATCTCCGCCGGCAGCACATCCAGGAGCATGGCATCCTTCTGGTGCCGCAGTTTCTGGCCCTTGAGGTAGAGCAATGCCAGTGCCCAGAAGAAGAAGAAGGTTTCCATGTAGTTCACCCAGGTGCGCTCCAGGAACAGGTCATGGAGGTAGTCCATCGTGTCCACCGGAGCAGTGCCGGGCGCTCCTTTGCCAAAGGGAAACATGATGCCTAACCAGGCCAGCGCGGCCACCGCGCCGATGGCGAGAGCGAGCCAGGGATTCGGATTCGCCGGATCGGTTTCCTCCCAACCACCGCGTTCTTTCGGCTGATAGGAGTATGCCTGCTCTTGTGAGTGTTCAGGGGCTCCGTGATCATGCTCATGTTCAGCGCCGAAAGCATCCTCAGGAGGGGCCACGCCGCTGGGGGCGGGCAGACCCGAGGGAGCCGGCAAACCTGAAGGAGGCGGTGGCGTGGCGGCGCTGGCGGGAATGCTGAGCTTGGTGTTGCAACCGGGGCAGCGGACGATCTTGCCAGCCATTTCGGGCTCGGCTTTGAGCTGCATGTCGCAGGTGGGGCATTTGAACTTCACGGGTGATTTCCTCCAGGGTGAATGAAAAACGAAAAAGGGAGCGGACTACTAGCGGCGGTCACACTCATCCGACAAGGAATTTCTTGGGTGAGGCGCAGAAGAAGTCGTTTTTTTCATCTTCGGCCTCCAGCGCAGGCTTGTTCACCCCCGTTCCAATCGCCGTGCCTGCTGGTTTCCGCTGTCGTGGTGGAGCTAAGGGGATTCGAACCCCTGACCTTCTCATTGCGAACGAGACGCTCTACCAACTGAGCTATAGCCCCCTGACAACGCGGCGGATTATGACCGTCAAACATGCGGCGGCAATCAAAAAGAACGGGGCCAGGGCTTGTGCGCCAAATGCGCAGACCAGGAAAGCCCGGAGAAACCTTCAGCCGACTCAAGGAGGGCAGCAGGTGGCATACCAGACGCTCATGGATTACATCCATCTCAACCCCGTGCGGGCACGGGGTCATCCGCCCGAAGGCCGGGCAGAGTGTGATGGACTATGCGTGGATGGCACGAGGGCTGAAGGCGGGAAGGCCTGAAACCGGGCAGTCTCGCCCAAGTAAAAGGATCGGACCAGCGGAAGGTGCTGCTGGCGGACCTGCTGTGGCGGCGGACGGTGGTATCGCAGCAATGGCTGGCGGAGAAGCTGGAGATGAAATCGGCCGCTAATGTCAGCCAGCAGCTCCGGCGACTTGACTGCAAGGAGGTGATGAAGAAAGTGCCCGAGGAACTCAAACACTTTTTGGAGGAAGTTGACGCGCCGAACTCATGAATCCCGCATTTTTGTCAAGCAGTTGCCTGACCCCGTTTCCCCTTTCCTGCACTCATTCACCCGGCCTCCGACTCATGCTGTCAAGAATCGACCCCTGACCCCTTCTCCAGTCACGTCATGGGCAGTGTCTCTCCGTCACCCGGAAAGACGAATTGTTACGGCCACTTGCCACCGCAGCGACGAAGAATGGGTGCAAACATCACATCCCGTTCCTTATGAAAACACACGTCCTTCTTTCCATCATCACACTCCTGACCGCCGCAGTGCTTTCCTCGTGCAGCGGGGGCGGCAGCGCCAACGTCCGGGGCAGCGGCATCGGTTCCGCTTCTGTGAGCGGCTCGGGTTCCATCTCCGACGACCGTCGGCGTTGAATTCCTGAGATCGCGCTCTGGGGCCACGTTGCTGACCGCGCCGGGAGCGGCGCGGTCTGTTTTTGTCTAAATTAAACATTTCACACCCAGACATGCCTGCCATGGACGACGCTCTCACTTCATCACGTTCGAAGCCCGGGATCATTCGAAGCTTTCCCCTGCTGGCGCTCGCCCTGCTGGCGTACAACGTCGCCCTGCAGATGGGGCACGATTTCAGACTCCCACCTGCACAGCCTCTATGGCAGGCCACCCTCATTTCCGGCGCGCAATGGTCCGCAGGGTGGAACGAGGTCATGATCATCGGCGGGCTCATGCTGCTCTTCATCGAGCTTCTCAAATCCACCCGCACCACCTACCACTCCACCCTGGAGCACATTCTCTCCATGCTGGTGTTCGTCACCTTCATTGTCGAGTTCCTGGTCGTTGCCGGAGCTGGCACCAATGTCTTCCTGCTGCTCGGCCTCATGTCGCTCATTGATGTCATGGGCGGCTACGCCATCTCCATCGCCGTCGCACGGAAGGATTTGAACATCGGTTAGGAATGAAGCCTGACGGCCACGTCAGGCGTGTTTTCGGGGCACGCGCGTGCTGTATTTTCTGCGATTTCCGGTCATGAAACCCTTAACCCTGATCATGTTGGCTTCCGCCGCAGCGATGTCATTTGCTGCCGCGGAAGAAAAGAAAACCGTCGGCGAAAAAACCAAGGACGCGTTGAGAAAAGCCGGTGATGCCACCAAGGATGCCGGACAGGCAGTCGTGGATGGCACCAAGAAGGCAGGCAAAGCCTTGGTGGACGCCGTCACCCCCGACTCCGACGCCAAAAAGTCGAGGTCAAACTCGACAGCAGCGGCATCGACATGCCCGCCAAACTGGAAGCTGGCAAAACCGCTTTTGTGGTGAAAAACGCCGGCAAGGAGAAACACAACTTCCGCGTCCAGGGTGATGGCGTGGATGAGAAGTTCCTCCTCGATGTCAAACCCGATGACTCCAAGGTCATGCACGTCAACCTCAAGCCCGGCACGTATCAAATCACCTGCCCGAACCATGAGGACATGAAGCGCACTCTCACAGTCGAGTGAAACAAACTCGGTGTTGTGTTGACATCAGAGTTGTGTGAATCGGGTAGGAGGCGGGGTTGCCCCCGCCGTCCTCCCACACCACCGGACGTGCGGTTCCGTGGTGAGTTCTCCCTCAAGGTGGTGGTTCCGGGAGAGTAGGAAGAGGGGCAGGGGTCGATTCTTGACAGGGGTGGGTGAACAAGTCTTTGAAATTCCCCAATCGCGAAGAACCCAACCAGCCGGGTTGCGCATTGCCATTAGGCACACGGCCAGAAATAAACC
>DNXB01000041.1 GCA_003506995.1 Verrucomicrobiales bacterium | reverse complement strand
GTCCGATTGACGGACTACACTAGCATGTATCGTTCGGCATCGGGGTTTGTTCCCTCGGTTTCGGTTGTGCTGATGACCTCTCTTGCGGGTTTGGCAGCTAACGGGCAGCCCGAGGAAAAAGACCTGTGCTATGGACTGCACCCTCATGGGATGGGGAATGCAGTGTTTTATCACCCTGCTTCCATTGAGGCGCGGAATGAGCCAGGCGATGTGCTTCAGACGTTTGCAGTCCAGATGCTTCAAGAATCGGTTGATCTGCCAGTAGCAGCAACTGAGGTCATCAACGAGCATTTCTGGGATCTGCTGCTATGAGCGAAGCCGAACTTCTCGAAGATTTTAAGCAGTATTTGCCCAAATACTTGTCGCCAATCGGCACCGAGAACCTGTTCGCCGAGCTGAAGCAGTTTCCTGACAATATCGACCAGAGGCTTTACACGTCTCTTTTGAAAGCTGAGCCGATTATCTATCAAGGTGATGGCCTTTCAAACCTGCCGATTGTGAATCTTCCGGATGAAAAGATTGGGAGAGCGAAGGCGATGGTGTTGTCCAACACATGTGACGTTTCGCCGGATAATCCGAGGTTCCTGCCCGCAAGGATGATTTACTGTCCGATCATCAGTTTTGAGCGATACAAGGCTGTGCTGGCAGAATCCCAAGCGAGGGTTTCGGAACACCACCTGAGCGACATTCGGGCTCAAAAAGTGAGTTCTATGTTCTTTCTGCCGAGAAATGACTCCCTCGGAGAGGATGCGATTGTTCTTTTGGACCGGGTCAACAACTGTGACATCAACCAAGTTCCATCGCACGAGATTCAATCGCGCCGACTGTTCACATTGAGCGATTACGGATTCTACCTGCTTATCTTCAAGCTTTCGATCCACTTCACCAGAATACGTGAAGCAGTGCGGAGGACTTCAGAGTCCTGAGGGCGGCACCGAAAAGGGGATCGGCAAAAAGGAACAATCGGTGACCTCGTGGCTCGCTGCCCCTCACCTCTGCATCCAGTGGCTCCATGCCCACGGCCCGCTGAAGTGAGTACCACTCACGCCAGCGCCTCTTTACAATACTGGACGCACTTCGCCACTTCGGCGACGGCGTTGGAGCCTTCGGGGATTTTGTATTCCAGTTCGATCTCGGCGGGGAAGGTCCACTTCTCTTTGCGCATCAACTGCAGCACTTCCTTGATCGGGGTCTGGCCTTGCCTCCAGGGCACGTTGCCGCCGTCGGCGGTGCGGTCCTTCAGGTGCAGGTTCGTGATGCGGTCGTGATACTTCTCGAGCACGGGGATCGGTGATTTGCCCTTGGTGCCGGCGACGTAGTGGCCGATGTCGAGGTTGAAGCCGATGTATTGGCCGAGATCCAGGATGGAGTCGAACTTGTCCATCTCCGGCAGGTTGTTCGTGTGGTTGTGGAAGCCGACCCAGATCTGGTGCTTGTCGGCAAACGGCGCGACGCGCGCGGCGAGGATGGCATTGCGCTCGGTGGTCACGCCGGTGCAGCCCAGCGCCTTCGCCACGAGGAAGCTGAACTCGATCTCCTCATTCGACTGACCGAAGCCCATCTTGTGGATGTGAATGTTGACGCCCGCGTCGTTATACATCTTCCGCAGCTCACGGCATTTCGCGAGCTGCTGCTCACGCTCCGCGTCGGTGGCTTTGCCTTTGATGCCCGCGAAGTCCTGGATCGGTCCGCCCATGAGTTCGGTCTCGCTGAGGCCGTCCTCGAGCAACGCCTTCAGCGTCTCCTCGGCTGTCTTCGCCATGCTGCGGTAGCTGTAGGTGATGCAGCCGATGCGCACGCCGTTGAAGACGGAGTTGGGTTTGTCTGCGGCGGAAGCGAGCCGGGGAAGCGTGAGGCCAGTGGCGGCTGCGACTGCGGTGCCGAGAAAGCTGCGGCGTGTGAGCGGGTTTGATCTCATGGGAAGGCTGAATTGGGGTGCGCTGCTTCTTCTGCCCGAATCCCAGGGAAATCAAGGACGTGGAGAGCTTGGGCTTCGCAGGCTTGCTCAGAAGTGCCCGGTGGAGTTCATCCGCCCCATGGAGCGTGGGGTGAATGCGCCGAGGATCAACGTGAACCGCTGATCCCCACGCCCGCCTTCGCCCTGGCGCGCTTCGGCTTCGCTGGCGACAACGGCAGCCCAAACTTGAGGCGACTGCCGAACATGGGCGAGTGCTTGTGACTGCAACGCCGTGCTTTACCTGCCGCAGCCTTTGCCATAGACTCCAGTCATGAGTTTCCGATTCGACATCACCAAAGCCACCGAAGCGGCCTGCGATCTCATCCGCCGCGAAGGCGGCGTCATGAACATCATGAAGCTGATCAAGCTGGTCTATGCCCTGGACCGGCTCTCGATCCAGCGGCGCGGCATTCCAGTCGTTGGCGGCACCTACTTCTCCCTGCCGAACGGCCCGATCACCAGTGAGCTGCTCGACCTCATCAACTCCGGCAGTCTTTGGGGTGAGGAGTGCCGATGGGAGGAGTTCATCAGTGACCGACAAAACCATGAGATCGGACTGAGGACAGCCCAAATTGGCACCGAACATCTGGCCCCAAGCGAACTGAAACTTATCAGCGAAATCTACGCCGAACTCGGCGACAAAGACCAATGGCAGCTCCGCGACTGGTCTCATGAACGCTGCGAAGAGTGGTCGCCGATGGCGCGAGGCCGTGAACGCATTTCACTTTCGAAGATGGCGAGAGCCGTTGGCCTCAATGACGAGCAAATCCAGCAGATCGAACAGGATGCCGAGGAACTGAACTTCGTGGAAGCCGCGCTTCATGCATGATCGCGCTGGGCACCACGCTCCGCTGCAACCTGCCGCCGCGTCATCTGTGGGTAGTGCTTTCTGATCCCCAGCAGACCGGTGACGCCATCCTGCTTGTGAGCCTGACCACGCTGCGGGACGGCTGCGTCGATGATGTCTGCATTCTCGATGCTCTCGACTTCCCGGGCTACCTGACGCACGCCACGACAGCAGCCTATTCACGGGCGAAAGCGGGCAGCGCAGCGGCACTGACTGAATCCATCGCCAATGGCAGCTTCACCATTGTCACATCCATTCCGCAGCCGACGCTCGCCAAGATCATCGACGGAGCGCGGAGATCAGACGAACTGTCTGCCAGCAACAAGAAGCTGCTGCCGCGCTGACTTTGCTCCCATCGCCCCATCGAATCCCCGCAAGGCAGAAGCGGCAGGGACGTCCTCAGCAGGCTGAGGCCGTGGAGTGAGGTGAAAGGACGAAATCCGAATGTCGAAGTTCATCCATCTCGTGAAGCGTGTGTAGAATGCGCCGACGAGTAACGAGCCTGCGCAAGTCCACGGTGCGGCCTGCGTTTTGAAGGGTGTTCGCTGAACATGCTGATGAAAACTCTCTTCCTCCTCGCTGCGGCCCTCCTTTCCACCGCCATCCCCGCGCTGGCCGGGGTCGTTTGTGTAGAGAGCTCGGATCAGCTTGTCGTCACGCGCGATGGGCGGCAGGTGCTGAGTTACCAAAAGACTGTCCGGGTTCCGCCGGGAGTGGGGCCGGAGTATGGGCGCAACGGATTCATTCATCCCATCTCCACACCCTCGGGCCGGGTCATCACGGACGGCTACCCGGTGCCGCATCACGCGCATCAGCACGGGCTGTTTTTTGCCTGGAAGAAGGCCACGTTTGAAGGCGAGACGCTGAACTTCTGGGAACCCGGCCCGGCCACGGTGCGCCATGAAAAGGTGCTGGAGGTGATCAACGAGGACGCGCTTGCCGGCTTCCGCGTCGAGCTCGCCCACGTCAACGGCGAGCGGACGATTTTGCGCGAGACTTGGACGGTGAAAGTTCACGCGGAAACGGGTCACATCGACTTCACCTCGGAGCAGCGTTGCGTGGCAGACTCGCCCCTCACGCTGGACAAGATCCACTACGGCGGCATGTCGATCCGCGGCTCGCGCCAGTGGTTCCCGGACGCGCAGATCTCGGCGGGGAAGGGCGCGTTGAAGGACGAGTTCGTCGCCCCGTGCGCGATACTCACCAGCGAGGGATTGACCCAGGCCAACGGCAATCACAGCCGCCCCCGCTGGGTGTGCATGAGCGGCCCCGTCGATGCCGCGCCGGTTTCGATCACCCTGATCCAGCATCCCACCAATTTTCGGTATCCCCAGCACGTCCGCCTGCATCCCGCGATGCCCTATTTCTGCTTCATCCCGACGGTGGAAGAACCCTTTCAGATCGAGCCCGGCAAACCCTGGGTGTCACGCTATCGCATCATCGCCGAAGACGGCGCGCCCGACGCGGCGAAGCTGGACGCCATTCAGCGGGCGTTTGCTGGTGAGGAGTAGAGGGGGGAATGACGAAACCCGAATGACGAATGTCGAAGGGTATCCGGTGGAATTTATCCGGCTCGTGGAGCGCGGGGGAGAATGCGCCGACGAGGACCGTGAATCGTGGATCCCCACGCTCGCCTACGCCTTGACCTTTGCATGGTGGACTGGCGTGAATGCTGTCTGTGACTCGGAAAAACTTCAAACCGCTGATGGGACGCTGAATGGACGCAAATAATCGGAGTTTGGGTGTCAGCGTGTCATCAGCGTCATATCAGCGGTGAAAGAGGCTCCTGATTTGATGAACGCCCCTCCCTTCTTGCTGCGTTCAGCTCCCCACGCTAACAGAAAGCATGACTCTCACGCTTCCCAAGTGGTTCGACCTCCACACGCACTTCCGCCAAGGCCCGGCGATGGTTTCCTATGTCAAAGCGCATCTCGACATGGGCTGCGCGGGCGCTTTGGCGATGCCGAACACGCAGCCGCCGGTGTCGCGCGTCTCGGGAGCGGCGCAAAGCGATGGCTGGAGCATCGAAAGCTATTCTGCCGAGCTGCGAGCGACCGGCGGGCAGGCATTTGAGCAGCTCATCGTGCCGCTTTACCTCACGCGGCAGACCACGGCGGCGATGATGCGCGAAGGCGCGGCCTCCGGTCTGCTGCGGGCCTGCAAATACTACCCGCCGCATGGCACGACGAACTCGGAGCATGGCATGCCAATGGATGATCTCATTGGTGGTGAGGTGTTTCGCGCGATGGAGGAATGCGGCATCGTGCTCTGCATTCACGGTGAGCAGCACGCGCTGAGCGGTCCGGACTACATCGACGCGCAGCAGAATGCGGAGACGCGATTCTACACGGAGCGCATGCCGCGTCTCCTCGCTGCACACCCAAAGCTGCGCATCGTGTGCGAGCACATCACCACGCGCACGGCGGCGGAGTTTGTGGCCAGCGCTCCCGAGCATGTCGGTGCCACGATCACGCCGCAGCATCTGCTCTACACGCTGGGGCATCTGATTCAGGGGCTGAAGTATCACCTGTACTGCCTGCCCATCGTGAAGTTCCAGGATGATCGTGCTGCGTTGCGTCACGCCGTGACGAACGGACGCCAAACCAAGTTCTTCTCTGGCACCGACAGCGCACCGCACACGACCAAAGCGACCGCCTGCGGCTGCGCGGCCGGTTGCTTCACCGGCGGCTATGCGCCGCAGCTTTATGCGATGGCCTTTGAAGAAGCAGGCGTCGATCTCAGCACAAGCGAGGGCCATTCCCTCTTTGAGCGCTTCCTCTGCCTCAACGGTCCCGCCTTCTACGGCTTCCCGGCCTCCGCGCAGCGTTTCCAGATGAAAAAAGCTCCCTCACAGACACCCATTCTCGAAACACCCGCCGGTCCTGTGACACCGTTGCCGCTCGGCATGGGCATCGAGCTGACGTGGCGGATCGTTGGGTGAGAAGAGTGCGTCGAAGCTGCGAAGAATCCTGATGCGGACAGGAGTGTCCTATTTCAAATTAGCCTTTTAGCCCTGTTTCCCCTGTATATTTGAGGATTGAGACGGTTCTTCTTGAAGTTTTATACACTTGTTTTATACTTCGCGTTGCCGCCCCTCTTTGTGGGTAACAGCGGCTTCCTATGAGCGATTCAAAGACTTGGACTTTCTCCGGCATTCCCCATCTCTACCGTCACACGAAGGGCACATATTACGCCCGTCTCTCCATCGGCGGCAAACCGACTTTTCGCAGTCTCAAAACCAAGATTTTGAGTGTTGCGAAACCGCAGCTCAACGAGATTCTTCAGGACAACGCCCATCGTGATGAGCTGGGCAAGGATACCATCATCACTGAGAAAATGACTGGAGCGGAAGCGCTTGCGATCCGCGAAAGCCAGCTTCAAAACGATCCTTCCACCAAGAAGAGCACGAAGCGCTACTGGAGGGAAATTGTCGGCCTCATCAAGAAGACTTGGCCCGACTTCAAGACTTTGGAAATGCGCCGAATCTCCGTTCAGCACTGCGAGCAATGGGCAGGTGAGGCGGTCAAAGTGATGGCTCCCACTCGTTTCAACAATTGCCTCCTGATTTTGAAATCCCTGTTCAAGATCGCCATCAAACAAGGGGTGCGCCGCACCAATCCGGCCCTTGAGGTCAAGCGGGCAAAGATTCGTCCAAAAGACCTCTCCGGTAAGCTGCCCAGCAAAAGCCACTTCAAGGAGTGGGTGGCAGCACTTCGCGGCGCTCGTGGCCGGACCTCTCAGGACCGCGCAGATTTCGTTGAGTATCTGGCTTACACGGGGATGCGCCTCGGTGAATCAAAGTTCGTGCTCTGGAAGCACTGCGATTTTGCAAAAGGTGAAATTCTCGTGCTTGGCGATCCCACCGACGGCACCAAGAACGGCTTGTTTCGGCGCATTCCGATGATTGCAGCAGCCAGAGAGTTGTTGGAGAGGATGAAGGCTCGCAGCAAGCCAGAGTCACTCGAAGAGCCGGTGATTTGCGTGAAATCGGCCTATGCGGCAATGGGACGTGCTGCCAATAAAATTGGCATCCCACCTCTCAGTCACCACGACTTGCGGCATCTTTTCGCGACGATTTGTATCGAGTCAGGCGTTGATATACCGACTGTCTCGCGCTGGCTGGGTCATCGAGATGGAGGGATTTTGGCAATGAAGGTGTATGGGCATCTTCGGAACGAGCACTCGATTGCTGCGGCGGGGCGTGTTTCTTTCGCTGCTTGAGTGCAGCAGTCCACTTCTTCGCCCCCTTGGACACAGGCGTTTTCTTCTTCGCCTGCCGCTTTGCGACTCGTTTTGTGTGCGACGGAGCGCCGAGATAGCGCTCCGCGCCATTGAGCAGTTTATCCACCTCTGACTGTGGGATGAGCGTTTGGCCGAGCTTCGTGATGGCCTTCACTTTTCCCGCGTAAAGCTGCCGATAGCCCCATGTTCGCTCCTTGCCGAAGATGGCGGCAAACTCTGCTGGTGTGTATGTGGCTTTGTTCATGCCTTCGGGTTATTCAGACGGCATTCTCTGTCTTGTCTCCGGTGCCTATCATTCTGCCTTCCGCATCCATCTTGCGCGGACTCTTTCGCTTGCTCCGTGGCTTTGCCTTTTCGTTTTGCTTTTCTTCCAGACGCTTCACAAAGCCTGGCATCGACACCCCGCAGGCACGACAGAAATCCAGCGTTTCAATGAAATCTATGCGCCGCTCGCCGATCTCGGATTTGGAAACAAAGGTCTGTGGTTTCTTGAGCTTTTTGGACAATTCCATCTGGCTGAGTCCTGCCTCTTCACGGATTTTCCGGAGGAGTAGGCGAAACAGGCCGTAGCGAGGCGAATAATTCATCACTCCTACAATTGACAATCCTTCGGGGTAGCCCAAATTGGGCTATTCGGTTTCAGGCTTGTTTTAGCCCTCTCCGAACCCCAAAACAACACATCCACCATCATGAACATCATCGTTAAGCGTCGCATCGGCCCCGATCCTCACGAAGACGGGAGAAAATCGTCGAGTTCATCAGGCTGCCCTGACATCCTTGAACTCGATAGTGGCGATTTCGCCATCATCGGACAAGACATCACCGCAGCAGCCATCCCTGCGCTTCCTTCTTCCGCAGGCTGTGCGGCAGAGGAGCGGGTCATTCGCATTCCACGCGAAATTCTTCTTCGCGCCAAGGGCGACATCGCTCGCCTTGCGTGAAATCGCAGCCCTCTTGCCTTCGTCCCCACATTCTGTTACAAGGCAGGGTGTGGGGATTTTTGTGGAGTGGTTCGGGGCCAACTGGTTCAACCTGTTGCAGACCGTAGCTATTGTTGCCGGATTGTTTTTTACCGGACGCTCCTTTCTCGTGGACACCAGAATCCGCCGGATTTCCAACTTACTCAATATCACCGAGCATCACCGCTCCATCTGGCAGCAAGTGATCGACAAGCCGAACCTGTTGCGGGTGCTGAGCGCAGAAGTGAAGCTCGGGATCAAGCCCGTCACCCTTGAGGAGCGCATCTTTGTCAATCTCATCATCCTTCATCTGACTGCTGTCATGACCGCCATTAGGGGACGAGTTCACGAGCAGCCCGCAGGACAAGATGAGGATTTGCGCGAGTTTTTCAGTTTACCCATCCCAAACAAAGTGTGGAAAGACTCCAAACGCTTCCGTGAACCGGAGGTCGTTGTTTACATTGAGTCCCTGCTCAAACCAAAGTCCAAGAAACGCCGTCGGAAGCTGCGCTGGAGGTTGCGTTAGTAGCTCACTTTGAAAGTTGGCGAGTCTTCTGGTTTGGTTTTGCGCCTGTCATAGAGGCGTGTGGTGGCGATGCTCGCATGTCCCAACCATTCCTGCACCTTCGCAATGTCCGCCTCATGATCGAGAGCGTTGGTTGCGGCTGTGGCCCTCAGCCCATGCACACACACCGCTCCTGGATCAAGACCAAGAGCCCGCGCATACTTCCTCACCACATCCTTGTAAACTCCGTGTCCCGTGAGAGCTTTGCTAAGACTGCCCGATGAGTTCTTCACCGGACGAAAAAGGGCGTTGTCGGGTTTGTCTCCATGTCCCGCGTGCTCCAGGTATTCGCTGATTCGCTGCAAGCTGTGCGGATGCACTGGCAGGAAGCGAATTTTGCCACCTTTGCCGTGAACACGGAAGTGCATCACACCACGGCGCGATTGCAGATCGCCGACAGCGAGCGAACACAGTTCGGCGCGACGCAAACCATGAAACAACAGGATGGAGAGGATGGCGCGATCACGCAGCCCTTTGAGAGTGTCAGGTGCGGGTGCCTCAAGAATCGCTTTCGCCTCAGCATCCCCTAGCGCAGGAGATTTTCCTTCGTTCGTGCCTTGGTTTGGACGCTTCACTCCATCAGCCGGATTGAACGGAACGGCATTGCATTCACACAAGTAGTCAAACAACGAAGCGACGGCAGAGAGTTTGCGGCGAACCGTGGCTGCTTGCAGTTCCCGTGTCTCAAGCTGCTTTCGCCATGCGATCAGGTGGGACCGTTTCACCATGCGAAATTCTTCCGCTTGGTGAATACCGGCGAACCGCATGAACTCGCGGACATCGTTCCGGTAGGCCCGCCGCGTGTTCGCGTTTTCAATGTTCGCGAACCACTCGACTTCCGGCGGCACATTCGCCAAATTCTGAAATTCTGATGCCGTCAGCAAACGCTCGCTCGTTTCGACGACCAATCCTGAAGAACCATTAACCATTCCAACCGCCTCACCTTGAACGAATTATAGTAGTGATAAAATACATTATCAATACTTCCGTAGCATCACGGGAACGCTGGGACTTTCAATTTGGTCACCACACGGAATCGTGTCTTAAAAGCCACAATTCCCAAGAATTTTTTATGCCGCAGGCCGACGACACTGACCAAGGGTGCCTCTCCAATTGCCGCTGGCCTCCGATACTGCATACTTGCTATTTTCGGTTCAGCCGTTAGTCAGTCACCCGCCATGCTATCCCGCTCCACGAAACGCACCATTGCCGCACTCGCCCTTTTGGCGATGCTCATGGTGCAGTTGTCGGGCGGAATCTTTCACTACTACTGCGATTGCACGGGCAAGGCGGTCGTCACGATGGATGAGCATTGCCATGGTGAGCATGGGGAAGAAGGCCCGCTGGATCATGCGCCTGTCGGACACCAGCACCATGACGATGATCACAATGATGTGCCTGCGGATACCGGCAGCCATCATCACCATGAAGTGGTGCAGACGCCGACCGATACAGTCCCGCCAGATGTGGCAATGGCTCCTGCGGTCGGTCTAACGCCGGTGCTTTGGATTGAAATCTTTGAGACGACCTTGGCTTCCACGAAGGAGCCGCACTTGGTCATTCTCCCGCCGCGTGATGATAGCGGCCCACCGCCGATGCCTTTGCTGGTGGTGCGTTCGGTGGTCTTCCTGATTTGAGGGGACTTGGCTGACGGGCATTCCCGTCGAGCCGTTGCGTGATGTTTTGCGGGCCTTCACGCCTGGAACACACGCCTGTCACTGCGGCGGCAGTTATCCGCCGAATCCATGCACGCTCATCGTGCCCGGATCACCCCTGCACTCATGCACTCACCCTCTTTCATCATGCACACTCGTGTCTTTTCATTGCTTCTGCTTCTCGCATCCCATGCCCATGCTGCCAGCCCCGGCGGCTCCATATCATTGTCAGACGCGCTCGCGCTGTCTCTCCGCCAAAACCCCGAACTCAAATCCTATGACTGGGACATCCGCGCCGCTGAGGCACGCACGCTCCAGGCTGGGCTGAAACCCAACCCCGTCATCAATTACAGCGCTCAAAACCTACCCGGCAGCGGCCCTTACCGTGGCGGTGACATCATGGAAAACACCTTGGAGCTGGGTCAGCTTGTGGAGCTGGGCGGCAAACGCCAGGCCCGTGTCAATGAAGCCGAGGCAGGCCGCAGCGTCGCCGAGTGGGCGTATCAAGTGCGCCGTGTCGAAGTGCTCAAAAACACCACGCAGGCTTTCGTGGCAGTGCTCGCGGCCCAACGCCAAGTGCAACTCGCGGAGGAAACCGCCACGCTGGCGGAGAAGGTCACGCCGATGACGCAGAAGCGTGTGGAGGCGGGCAAGGCCAACGCTGTCGAGGTCATGCGCAGCAAGGTGGCCGTGGCATCGGCGAAGATCGAGATGGAGCAAGCAAAGCGCACGCTTGCCACGGCCCGAATCCAGCTCGCCGTTCAGTGGGGAGCGCAGACAGCAGACTTCGATTCCGTGAAGGGTGATTTGGAAGGCATCAAAGCCGTGCCGAAGTTCTCCACACTCGTGCAGCGCATCCAGAGCAATCCCGAGATCGCCCGCTGGTCGGCTGAGCGCGACAGACGTTACGCGGCACTCGCAAAGCAAAAGTCACTGGCAAAGCCGGACATCACCGTCTCCGCAGGGCCGCGCATGTTGGGCAGGGGCGACGACATCTCCTTCGTCGTCGGCTTCTCCATCCCGCTGCCGTTCAAGAACAAGAATCAGGGCGGCATTGCCGAAGCAGAGGCGGAAATCGCCAAGACGGACAGCGAGCGCAAGACCTCCGAGATGAATGTGTATGCGCAGCTCAGCGCCGCTTATCAGGTGCTGCTCCGCGCCACGACGGAAGTGGAGTTGCTGAACAAAGACGTGCTGCCGGGTGCGAAGGAAGCCGAGGAAGCCGTCATGCAGGGCTATGAGGCCGGGCGCTTCACCCAGCTCGAAATCCTCGATGCCCGCCGCACGCTCATTCAAGCGCGCAACCAGCATCTCCGCGCCCTCACGGA
>DNXB01000567.1 GCA_003506995.1 Verrucomicrobiales bacterium | reverse complement strand
TGACCTTGGCGACGGTGAAGTCCTGGAGGAGCAACTGACCGAGCAGGACGTTGTATTTGCCGACACCCCCCTTTTGCAACAGGAAGCCAAAGGCGAAACCGAAGAGGATCGCGGACACCAGTTTCTTGCCAGAGAGCACCGCTGGCGGAGGCGCGCTGGATTCCTTCACGGCTTTGCCTGGATCAATCATAAAAAAGAGAAGAGAAGCATTGCGGCGGCAATGCCGCCGATGAACATGAAGATGACCGAGAGCCACGAACCGGCGCTGAGCTGGAGCGTGCCGCTGATACCGTGANNCCCAAGGCCATCAGCACACCGCCGATGAAGCCGATGACTCCACGCAGGACGATGCTGCCGCCAAAGCGCTCCACCCACATCGGATGCAGCCACTCGTTGCGAATCTCGCCTCCCGTCCAAGCTGCGATCAAGCCGCCCAGGATGATGCAGATGAAGAACACCATGCCATAGCCCAACGTCGGCGGATGGCTCTGGTAATACTTCAACGATTCCGTGTGTTTGCGAGCTGCGAGCCTGCCGATGAAACCAGCCATGGTCGCATAAGCCGAGGACGCGCCGATGGGCTTGTCGGCAAAATAGAATGTCAGCCATGAGAGCACTCCGATCCCGGCGCCCACAAGATAGGGCGACCATGCGCCACCGTCGTAGTCGGTGGCATTGACGCCGAAATCCGCCGCGCTCGCGAGCGACGGAAAAACGAGCGCGATGAAGAGCAAGGGTTTCATTCCTTGTCCCCTCCTTTTTCGACGGGAAACCTGGCCTTCTTCCAGGCCTGCCAGCTTCCCGGCACATTGGACACATCCTCAAATCCCTCCTGCTTGAGAATGCTGGCGCCGATGCTGGCGCGATAGCCGCTTTCACAGTAAACGGCGACGGGTTTGTGCTTGTCGAGTCGCGCGGCCTTCTTCCGCAGCTCTGGCAGGAACATGTGTGCCGCACCCGGCACACGGCCTTCCGCCCATTCCGTGGGTGAGCGCACATCCACGATCTGGAGCTGCTTCGCTGCCTCCTTGATCTCGTGGACGGTCTTCTGACCGACTTCCTCCAACTCGAAGCCCGCGTTGTCCCACGCCTTCATCCCGCCGACGAGATAACCGGCAAACTGGGTGTAGCCAGTGCGAATGAAGAGCTTCACCACTTCGTCCACGTCGGTGTCGCTATCCAGCACGAGCAGAATCGGCTCGTCCGGCTCCAGCAGCCAGCCGGCCCAGATCGACAGCATGGGAGACGCCCCGATGTTCACCGCGCCCTTGATGTGCCCGCCGCCGAAGCCCAGCATCATGCGCGTATCGACCAGCACACCGGCCTTCTCGTCCACGGCCTGTTTGAAAGTCTTCGCGGGCAGGCCGGGCACGCGCGGCAGATTGCCCAGGACGGCCGGCCCTTTGGCATTCAGCTTCTTCATCCGCGGATAGTAGGCCGGCACCGGTGGTGCGCTGCCCAGCGCATGCTCCTTGAACTTTTTGAAGTTGGGCAATTGCAGGTAAGGATTGAATTTCCGTTCGTGGCCGATGCTGCTTTCCAGCCGGTCGCCGATGTCGGCGCCGCAGGGTGAACCGCTGCCGTGCGCCGGATAAATCATCACGCCGTCCGGCAGCTTGAGAAAGAACTGACGCAGGGTGTGAAACAGCTCCTTCGTCAGCTTTTCCGTCTCGCTGGAGCCCAGCAGATCCGGCCTGCCCGCTGAATTCACAAAGAGCGAATCTCCCGTGAGGACACCCCACGGTGTCCTTGGGTGATCCGCCGCCGCCATCAGGTAACTCACATGCTCCGGCGTGTGGCCGGGTGTGTGCTTCACGGTCACCACCGTCTTCCCAAAGGTGAACTTGTCACCGTCCATCAGCTTCTCGTGATCAAAGCCATAACGCGCGTCGCCTTCATGGCTGACGAAGACCCTGGCTGATCCCACCCGCGCGCAGAGTTCGCGCGCGCCGCTGACCAGGTCCGCGTGGATGTGCGTCTCGAAGACATGCGTGATCGAAACCTTCTTTTCACGCGCCAGCTCGATGTATTTGTCCACGTCGGGAGTGGGATCAATGACAGCGGCGACGCCGTCGCTGTCATCGCCGAGCAGATAGGAAAGCTCCGCGATGCCCTCGGTTTGGATGCGTTCAAAGACAAGTGCCATGGCAGTTTCTGGAGTTGGAATGGGAATCAAAGCGGCTGCGGACGGGCGCTTCCCAGAATCTGTTCGCGCCGACGAGAAACGGGGGCCAGCTATTGAGGTGCGGTTGATTCATAGGGCAGGAGGTTCATGTGCGTTCGCAGTTGGCCCTGCGGCCGGCCCTCCCCTTGCATGAGAAAGTTGAGTTTTGTTTGGCATGGGGTGCAATGTGGTGCGTCATGGCTTCCAAAACCATGGGGTCGATGCCCCGTGCCAAATAAAATTTCACATCATGCATCCGCGCTCGCGGTGCGCTGCGATTCATCCGTGGTCCCGGAAGCAATCTTTAGCTCAGGCCGAAGAACGACCACCGGACCGTCAGGCGCGAAGTTGCACAAACTTCGCGCCTCCTTTTTGGGCCCCGGCGGTTGCCTGATAGCTGCATCAGAATCTCAGGTTTTTCCCGACCGGCCAGACAGGGCGTGGTCAGGTTGTGGTGAACCGCTTGATTCTTAACCTCGGGCGCATGAAAACTTTATTCACCGCCGCCGCCTCCTCCCGCCATGAGCTTGTCCTTGATGAGTCATCACAGCCAGCGGATGCCGACCTCATGGCCGCCATCCAGTGTGGTGACCCAACCGCGCTGGAAGCCCTGTTTCATCGTTACCAAGGCCATTTGAAGGCCATCGTCAGGCGCGTCATCCATGACGACGCTTCCGCCGAGGACGTCGTGCAGGAGTGCCTGCTGGAGTTGTGGCGGCATTCGCATAGCTATTCAGCGGCAAAGGGCGCGCCGCTGAGCTGGCTGCTCACGCTCGCCCGCCGCCGTGCCATTGATCACGTCCGCCGCTCACAGGCTTATGGCAGAGCCTGCACCCGCTATGAGGACGCAGCCAAGGCCCTGCCCGTCTCCCATGATGCCACCGCCGATTGTGAGCAGACGGATTTGGGCAATGTCCTCAACGATCATCTCAAGCTGCTGCCCGAACCGCAGCAGCGCGTCATCTCCCTGGCCTTCCTCCACGGCATGAGCCAGCGCGAGGTCGCGCAGGCCACCCGCCTCCCGCTCGGCACGGTGAAGACACGCCTGGAACTGGGCTTGAAGAAACTCCGCCGCGCGTTCAACACCCGCAGCGCCATCCACAGCTATCAAGCGGCGTGATCGCGCTCACCCTCACCTGACAGCCATGCAGAAGATCGAGGTCCAGCCCCCAGACCCGCGCGTGCTCGCCGCGACACGCCGGCGCATGGAAGCCAGACGCATTGCCGTCGTGGTCATCGGTGGCGCGGTGCTGCTGGGCGGCATCGCGGTGTGGATGCTGCCCGGTCCGGCGTTCATCGTGATTCCGGCGGGCCTGTCGATCCTTGGCTCGCAGCTCGCCTGGGTGCGCCGTTGGCTCAAGCAGGTCCATGCTGAATAAGCACCGCTTGCCTGGAGCAGGTGAACGGGAGTCTCTGTCATTTGCTCAGCACACACGAGAGCAGCGGCCAACTCTGCATGCTCGGAGCGGGGCCTCCAAATCCTCCAGCTCCAACCGTCCGGTTCCTGAATCCGTTTAAGTGCGGACGCTTGCCAGCCGCAGACGAATGTCTATACTCGCACGATTGCATGACCCCACCCCGCCATATCAATCTGCCTGCCGCGGGGTTCGGCCTTTACGCCATTCTCGGCGGAGCGCTCGTGCTGACTGGCTGGCTGGCGGATGTGCCCATTCTCACTGCCTGGGGCAGCAACGGAATTTCCATGATGCCCAACGCAGCAGTCTGCGCGATGTGCGCCGGTGCGGCGCTGGTCGCGCTTGCATTCGGTGCGCGGCGGCTGGTCGTGGGCCTTGGAATATTTGTGGCGCTGATCGGCGCGGCCACCCTGTTTGAATTCGCGACCGGAATTGATCTGGGCATCGACCAGCTCATCGTCGCACGCGAGTGGGGGCAGCGGGGCACCGTGGAGCCGGGCCGGATGGGGCCGCCAGGCTCGGCATCATGGACGCTCCTCGGGCTGGCTTTGGCGCTGGCGTGTGGCGGCGTGAAAGCGCGGCGTGCCGCAGGGATGGGTGTGCTGCTGGCGCTGGCCGTCTCCTTACTCTCGCTCGTGGGCTACGCCTTCGGCGCGGACCAGCTCTATCTGGTGCCGAAACTCACGGCCATTGCGCTGCAAACCGCGACGGTGATTTTCGGTCTCAGCCTGGGCTTGCTCTCGGCGCTGCCTGGCCTCCAGCCAATGAAGCTCCTGGCCGCCCGCACGACGGCGGGCATGCTGGCTCGGCGTGTCCTGCCAATGGTGTTTCTGCTGCCTATCGGCGTCGGCGCACTGGTGGTGTGGGGGCGGGAGGCCGGCCTTTTTGAGACGGTATTTGGCACAGCCTTGAGGACGTTGATCGAAATCTTCTTGCTCGCCGCGCTGCTCTGGTGGGCGCTGCTGAAGGTCGCGGGCAACGAGCAGGCCCTGTGCGCCGCGCGCGAGGAAGCTGAACAAGCCGCGCGCACCAAGGACACCTTCCTCGCTCAACTCTCGCATGAGCTGCGCACGCCGCTCACCCCTGTGCTCATGACCGCTGCCGTCTTGCGCGATGACGCGCGTCTGCCAGCAGATGTGCGCAAAGACCTCGTGATGATCGAGCGCAACATTGCTCTCGAAGCGCGGCTCATCGATGACCTGCTCGATTTGACCCGCATCACCAGCGGCAAGCTGGCGCTGCGCACGGAATCCTGCGACGCGCACTCCCTGATCTCTCACACCATCGAGATCGTCCGCGACGAAGCGCGGGAAAAGCAGATCACCCTCACGCTCGATCTCGCCGCGCAGCGCAGCCAGCTCGAAGCCGATCCGGCGCGGCTCCAGCAGGTGTTTTGGAATCTGCTGCGCAACGCCGTGAAATTCACACCACGCGGCGGTCACATCCGCGTTGAGTCACACGATGGCGTGTGCGAACGGGACCATCGCGGGGACGGTCATCGCGTCTGCATCGCAGTGAGCGATGATGGCATCGGCTTCAGCGCCGCGGACGGCGGGCGATTGTTCGAGCCCTTTCACCAAGCTGACACCACCCACGGCGCGGGTCTCGGGCTCGGCCTCGCCATCGCTCGCGCAGTCGTAGATCTCCATCACGGTCACATCCGCGCCGAGAGTGGCGGGCCTGGACGCGGCGCGACTTTCACGGTGGAGCTGCCGGGAGAGGTGAATCGGAAGGCGCAAATGACCGCCCCTGCGGCGGCATCCGATGGTGAACCGGAGCTGCCGCTGCGTCTGCTCCTTGTCGAGGACCACGAGGCCACGCTCCAGGTGCTGAGCCGCTTGCTCAAGCGCGCCGGCCACTCCGTCACCTCCGCTGGCACAGTCGCAGAGGCGCAAGCCGCCGCGCGCGGGCAAAACTTTGATTTCGTCATCTCTGATCTGGGCCTGCCCGATGGAACGGGGCACCAGCTGATGGCTCACCTCCGGGAAGCGCACGGCCTGCGCGGCATCGCTCTCAGCGGTTATGGCATGGAGGAGGATTTGCGCCGGTCTGAGGAAGTGGGCTTCGTCGCCCATCTGGTGAAGCCCGTGGATGTGAATGAGCTGCGCCGGATCTTGCGGCAGGTGGTGGCGCGTGGCGTGCATGCCACGCGATGCTCTGTGGACGGTTTTCCGCGAGACGCGAGCCGGTGAACCCTAACGCGAATCCAAGTCGAATGGGCCACGAATGCCCGTTCTCCGTGATTTGGGTGCGTAAGTCCTGCCACGCCGGTCTGCTGTGAGTGCGGCACACATCCAACAAGGGGCGTTGCAGCGATGCATCTCCACACGCGATGAAACCCCAGTCTGTCAGATTGTTTGTCAAACCAGGCTGTGGCTGGTGTGACGAGGCACGGGAAGGCTTGCGCATGCGCGGCATTCCTTGCGCATGCGCGGCATTCCTTACCAAGAGATCGATGTGATCAATGAACCTGGAGCGATGCAGGAGATGAAACGGCTCACCGGGCAGACCTGCGCTCCCTCGCTCGACATCGACGGCCACATCCTCGCGGACTTCGGCGCACACGAACTGGATGTCTGGTGGGCGAAGATGGGGTTTGAAGAACGCGAGCTGTGACCAGTCCCCGGAAGATGACACCCGCTTCCCACGGATCACTTCCGAGCACCGGTGCCCGGAGCCTTGGCAGATATTTGGATCCGGGAGAGAAGCTGGTGCCGGTTCTTTTTGGCAAGCCCCTTGATTTCCTCCTCCGACAGAACGTGCTGGACCAGCGGGCATGGTGCCTGTGGTGTCAGGTAACGAAGGGACAGCACGCAGGCTTCGTCCTTGTCGGAAAGAAAGAGAATGCCCAATGCCTTGGCTTCATTGAGGGAAATCTCCACTGCGGCACCATTGTATTGATAGAGTTGCGCTGGTTTCATGCGGGAAACCTATTTCGTCAGTGCCGCGAAGTTCCAATCATCAAAAGCGCGCCCGATGTCACGCTCGGGGCGTCTCCTGACAGCGCGTGTATTTTTGGAAGTTCGATCCACTTTTTGTGCCGCGCATTGTCAGCATTCCATGAAGCGTTTCGCTATTCTACAATGCAACCGGATGGGGCCTGAGGCTCGAATAGTGGGGGAGCGTCCGCCAATCAACCAGCCGCTTTCAACCCTCAGCCATCCCCATGAAAACACTTCTCTTGAACTCAATCCTCGCATGCTCGCTCGTCAGTTGCGCCACCGGACCTCGTGCCCAGACCGGAGCCGTCATCGGCGGGCTGGGGGGTGCCGCGGCAGGCGGCATCATCGGCAGCCAGAGCGGTCGTGGCCTGGAAGGTGCCGCGATTGGCGCCGGACTGGGCGCATTGGCTGGCAATGCCATCGGCAATTCGCAGGACCAGCGCGAGCGCTACTACGACCGCCGCTCCGGCCGGTATTACTACCGTTGATGCCGTCCGCAGCCTGTGCAGCCGGCGCATCCCGTGAAACGAACGGAGCCATGATCCGCATCATGACTTACAATGTTCACGGCTGCGTCGGCTGCGACGGACGACTGGATCATGCGCGGATCGCGGAGGTGATCGCCGCGGAGGGTGCCGATGTGGTGGCATTGCAGGAGCTGGATGTGTCGCGTGAGCGCAGCGGCCGTGTGCATCAGGCCCGCATCATTGCCGACCTTCTCAACATGCAGTTCCATTTTCATCCCGCACACCGCATCCGGGAGGAGGAGGAGTATGGAGATGCCCTCCTGGCCCGCTGGCCTTTGAGACTGCGACGCGCGGCGGAGCTGCCCACGGTCAAAGAACGGCTGGCCTTCGAGCCGCGTGGAGCGCTGTGGTCCTCCATCACCGTGAACGGACGGGAGATCCAGGTGATCAACACCCATCTGGGCCTCAGCAACAATGAGCGCAAAGCCCAGATCGCCGCGCTGATGGGAGCTGACTGGCTGCAACATGCGGACTGCACCCCGCCCCGTGTGTTATGCGGAGACTTCAATGCCCTGCCCTGCTCAGCGGTTTATAAGAGGGCCTGCCGGGGCATGAGCGACACGCAGCGCATGCTGCCGGGGCAGCGGCCCAAGGCCACGTTCCCATCCCGCTGGCCATTGGTGCGGCTGGATTACATCTTCGTGAGCGCGGGTTTCACATGTGACCATGTGCGCGTGGTGAACACACCGCTGGCACGGGTGGCCTCGGACCATCTTCCCCTGGTGGCAGATCTGCATCTTCCCACGGATGCAGAGTTCAAAGCTGAGACCTGAGCAGGCATCCCAGGTGCCCCTGGATTTTTTCAGCCATTGGACGCGCCTGCCATTGCTCCAGGGTGATTTCCGTGGCCTTCGCCTTGTCGGCCGCAAAGACCTGGAGATGCCTCGTGGCAAACTCCGCATCCAGCACATTGAGATTGGCCTCCTCGTTCAAGCGCAGCGAGCGATTGTCAAAGTTGCAGGAGCCCACTGACGTCCAAAGATCGTCCACGATCATGTACTTGCAGTGATACAGGGCGCCTTGGTACTCATAAAAACGCACGCCGCTTTCCAGCATGCCCTTCCAGCGTGAGCGCCCCACGTATCTGGCCACACGCTGGTCGATCAGCGGTCCTGGAGTGATGACCTCAACCTCAACACCCCGCTCCCTGGCCTGGATGAGCGTGCTGATGGTGAGATCATCTGGAATGAAGTAGGCATTGGCGATGCGGATGCTTTTTCGCGCGGCCGCGATGGAGAACAGAATCATCAGCCGGGCGCTGTCCGCCCCTTCGCAGGAAGAACTTCGGAACGCTTGGGAGATGAGGGAGCCCTGCTTTTCCAAGGGCGGGAAATAGTCCTCCCCATGCAGCACCACGCCGCGCGTCTGAATCCAATTGTCCATGAAGGCCTGCTGCATCTGGCCCACCACCGGCCCTTCCACCCGGTATTGCGTGTCACGCCAGCGGTTTGGCGCGTCAGCATGGCCATCCCAGGCATCTGAAATTCCCACGCCGCCGATGAATCCCACCTTGCCATCAATGATGAGCAGCTTGCGGTGCGTGCGCTCATTGAAGCGCAGGTTAATGTAGCGAAAAATCTCCACTTCACAGCCTGCATCCTGGAGGAGCCGCATTTCACCGCCATGAACACAGTCGCAACCCATGGCGTCCTGAAGGAAGTGGACCTTCACTCCTTTCCGTGCCCTCCCCACCAGGGCCTCGGCAAGCCGCCGGGTGATGCGGCCATGAGTGAAGACAAAATTCTCGAAGGTGATGGTGCGCTGTGCCAATTTGATCCCCGCCACCATGGCATCGAAAATCTCCGCGCCGTTTTCAAGGATGGTGACGGAGTTTCCCTCGACCAACGGCGGCCCCAGAAGCTGGCTCAAGGTCTGCCGGAACTGCGGGTCACTGACGTCGTAATCCACCAGGATCGGATGCGTGATCTTCTTTTCGTACTCAAAGAAGTTCCGCGCCAGGACCGTCGAGACAAATCCGCCTGCGATCGCGGCAGCGGCATACTTCTTAAGCTCGTTCGACTTTCGTGGCGCGGAGAGGGGCCTTTTCATCTCGATGCAGGAGTGGCTTCAAACCAGCACGGACTCAGCGGATGGCGGAGCGATGCCTGGGTGTTCACAGCTCGTTCAGGATGCGATCGACTTCCTCGCGGGTCTTGCCCAGGCGTTTTTGCAGGCGGCCGTAGAGTTCATCTTCCTTGCCCTGTTCATATAGGAGATCGTCGTCGGTCAACTCGGCGTATTTTTGCTTCAGCTTGCCTTTCATCTGGTTCCAGTTGCCTTTGATTTTGAGCGTGCTGGGAGAGTCGGTGGCGGCCTCCTTGGCGGCTTCAGTGCGTTCCCTGGCGTCTTCGCGGGCCTGAACGGAAGGTTCTTTTTTGCAGGCTGCCAGACCGAGGCCAAGCAGTGGAATGAGGAGTACGATGGTTGTTTTCATGGTGTGGTTGTGGGTTTGCCATTGGCACCCACCCATCGCGCCACACCGCCTGCTTGGATGTGCGTCTTCCGCACCGTGCCTCCATCGTGATCCATCGATCAACGGGGGCAGGCTGCCCCCGCTCCTTGAGGGGAAGAGCGTGAGACAGGCAGCCTGTGGTGAAGGTTTCACTCTCCCATGCCAGCAGAGCGATGGGGCAGGACTCGATCTATTCCAGCCTCACCGGTGGCTTGCGCGAATCCCCGGCGCGTTTCGAGCTGGCAGGCTGATGGTAAGACAAGCCATGGAAAGGCCGTGGCATCTCCTCTTGCACCACAGGGGCGGCTTTGGGTTCCCGCGCCTTCGCCCATTGCCTGTCGAGCTGATGCATCCAAAAACTCGCGCCGCCCAAGAAAAAAATCGAAAGCACCAGTGCCGCGGCGGTGAGTGAGGGNNGGCTGATTTCGGCGTCGGCGCGGTTTCTCTCCAGATGTCATACGGCAGCTCGCCGCCATGCACGCCAGCTTCGGGTGTGACGAAAAACGTCTGCCTCAGCATCGCGATCGCGTCGCCGGCATCCATGCCGAGACAACGGCTGTAGCTGCGCAAACCGCTGCATGCATAAGTGATGCCGCCGACGCTCGTGTAATCCGCTTCTTCCAGGCACCGCAGCGTGTTTGCAGGAATGCGCGTCCGCTGCGCCACATCGCGCAGCGTGAGGTTCATCTGCTCACGCTTCGCTCGAAGCTGCTGGCCGATAGAGAAGAGCATGGCTGGATAAAAAAGCAGGGTGGCAAAGGCTTCTGCCGCCTTTGGCCTGATATTCGTGAGCCAGAGGTCAGGTGCGCTTGTCCAACTGCACACCGAGGGAAAATTGACGGTTTCCCTGAGGAAGCGTCCGCCAGGACAACGACCACGGATCTTCTCATCTCGTCCTGTGGCCAGGATGGTGCGTTGGCTGGCTGCAATGATCCGCGCTGGTTCTTCACGGAGATTTTCTCCCGGTCAATCACATCACACAAATCGCTTAACAGCATGGGTCTTAAGCCGTCGGTCGCAGCACGAACGCCTCCACCACCTGCGCATCCTGGGGGCCTGCATAAACGATTTTCCCTTCGATGTCGGCGTTTTCCATGAAGCGCACGTTGATCGCGCGCCACTGCCTCGACTGCGGGTGTGGATCGCCTGCGTTCGGGTTGCAATTCAAGACAAGAGGATCGGCGGAAGGTTTCATGCAAACATCATCGTCATTCGTCATCAAGTCGGTCTTATCGACTCACGTCGGCAGGCGCTGTCCCGTCCGGTGCGGTTGGAACCAAGTCCGGCGGCGGCGGACGGCGCGCTTTCTGCCACTCACCCCTCAAGTGGAGGTGATCAGGAGCCCCCCTGTCATCTGCTTCAGCCCGCAGAAGAGGCGCGGCCAATCCTGCCCAAGGGAGCGAACCATTCTGTCCAGAACCTCTATTTTTTATGACCACGCTCGTGACCAATCACCGTCATTTCCTGCTCTCTTCTGCCGCTCTCACCTGTCTGGCCGATCGCAATCATGCCATGACCGCCCCGGTTCAGAAAGGTGAAACCAAAGTGCCGGTGTCGTCTTCCGGGGAGGTCGCCTTGGCACCGCCGCAGAAAGAGCCGGCCAATCTCAAAATCCCGTTCAAGACGACAAAGCAGCTCGGCTGGGCGATTGTCGGCCTGGGGGAGCTGGCGCTCAATGAGGTGATGCCCGCCTTTGCCGAATGTGAGCTGGCCAAACCCGTGGCGCTGGTCAGCAGGCATCCCGACAAGGCGCAGAGGGTGGCGGAGTTCTACCACATCGAGCGGGATGCGATCTACAATTACGACAACTACGACCGGCTGGCGCAGGATCCACGGGTGGATGTCATCTACATCATCCTGCCGAACAGCATGCACGCAGAATACACGATCTGCGGGCTGAACGCAGGGAAGCATGTGCTGTGTGAGAAGCCCATGGCAACCTCGGTGGCCGAGGCACGGCAGATGATCGCCGCCGCCACGGCGGCACAGCGGCATCTCATGGTGGCCTATCGCCTGCACTACGAGCCGTTCAATCAACGGGCGATGGAGCTCTGCAAGAGCGGGGCGCTGGGAAAGATCCGCACCTTTGCCTCCACCAACGGCCAGAACGTGCAGGAGCCGGACATTCGCCTGAGTTCGCGGCTTGGGGGCGGTCCATTGGGTGATGTGGGCGTGTACAGCATCAATGCGGCGCGCTACACCATCGGTGAGGAACCGGTCGAGGTGTTTGCCACCGCGCAGCAGCCCAAGGACGATCCGCGTTTCCGTGAAGTGCCTGAAAGCGTGGCCTTCACGCTGCGCTATCCCTCGGGCGCGCTGGCGCACTGTGACTGCTCGTTTGGCATGGCGGAGAGCCGTTTCTATGAGGTGCATGGCACCGAGGGATCTCTGCGCATGCAGCCGGCGTTCAGCTACCGGGGGCTGCGTCTGCATCTGAGCGAGGGCGACCCCAGAAGCGGTACGGCGGAGACTCAGGAACTGCTGCTGGAGGTGAAGAATCACTTCAGCCAGGAAATGGATCATTTCTCCCAGGTCGTGCTGAATAGTGAGACCTGCCGCACTCCTGGTGAAATGGGCCTGGCCGACATGCTCATCCTTGAAGCGCTGGAGCGCGCCCTGAAGACGAACGCGCCGGTGAAGCTGGATGCGTGAGCAGGAAAGCAGCCTTCTTCCCTACCCCAAAACGCGGCATGGTCCTGACAATGGAAGGAGAGCCAGTAACGAATCCCACTGCCGCCACAAGGCGGGGAAAAACATCAACCTCACACTGATATGACCGCAACACAAACCAAAGGCAATTGGAACATCGTGAAAGGCAAACTCAAACAAAAGTGGGCCGGCCTGACCGATGACGATCTCACGCTCGTGGAAGGAAAAATGGACGAGCTCATCGGCCGCATCCAGAAACGCACCGGGGAAACCCGGGAGGAGATCAAACGCTACATGCAGGAGGACTGTGACTGCGATTGTGACTGCGATTGACCGCCGCAGCGGGCCGGCATGGGACAGTGGTCGCATGCCGGCTCCCCTTGCGTCCGCCGCGCTGTGTTCCAGCGCTGCTAACTCAAACACCAACCCTCAAACCCATGCCACGCGGAGACAAATCCAGCTACACTGACAAGCAGAAGCGTCAGGCGGAGCACATCGAGGCAGGCTACAAAAAGCGCGGCGTGCCCGAGCCAGAAGCCGAGGCGCGCGCCTGGGCCACCGTCAATAAATCGTCCGGCGGCGGCAAGAAGAGCGGCTCCGGGCGCGGCAAGCCTGAGAACAAGGCGCCGTTCCGCAAAGGCGGCCGCCTGGGCGGCAAGGCGGCGGCAGCGCGACCTGCGGCGCAACGCTCCGCCTCGGCACGCAAAGCTGCCGCGACTCGCAAACGGCGTGCCAGTTAGTTTAACGGAACCCCGGAAATGGCAGCGGTCATGAACCCGCAAGAAGGCAGGCGCTTGGTCAAGCCAGACCAGTTCTCCTTCGCATGCCAGCGAGGGCACATTCTCGTAGTTTTAGGCGCACATGAGAAGAGGAGGAAAGCTCGTCCAAGATTTTTTTCTTGCTGCTGGCTTCCGCATGCCGCAGCAGTTTGATGCACAAGCCGGAGTCTGCGAGACACTTCGCACATTGGTCCACATGCTGCTGCAAGCTCATGAGTGCTTGTCGCGCACTCGACAGGTCTGCTCGAGGACGGGTTGGTTTCATGGCGGTCGTTGCGATGTGATTCAAAGAGAGGTTCGGCTTTCTGTTTTGGGTGCTCGGCAACGCCGCTGGTTTTTCGCTTTTTTCTTCCGCGGCGCCTCTCACGCCTCACCTGATGGCATAACCAGTCGCCGCCCCTAAAACAGCGCACCCATGTCTCCCGTCTCACAAGTGCTGGACCACCGTGCCGCGCTGAAGCGGACCAACGCCATTTCTCCAGCAACCAGATGCCCATGCCTCCCGCTCAACCCTTCCACTGGCCCGCGCATGCACTCCAGCAGATGCAGGCCGAACTGGCGAAGGAAATGTCCATACCTCCCGGCCGCCGTCATCAGTACGGTGGTCAGCATGGCTCAAGCCGTCGTGCCGCCAGAGGAAGGCGCGTAAAGCTGCTGGCGCTGGCGCGGCAGAGCCTGAGACGAGTCATGAGGCCATGTTGCCCTTCTCTTGGGAAGAATAATTCCATGCCATACATCCACGGTCACGGCGTCCGCCGATTCATCCATGGTCCCAGAAGCAATCTTCACACCGAAGAACGACCACCGGACCGTCAGGCGCGAAGTTGAACAAACTTCGCGCCTCCTTTTTTTGCCAGCCACAAGCCCGGATCGCGCTGATGACGACGGGGTGCCGTTTTTGATACGCACATGTCCAGCGCGCGGCACGATCCAAGGAAGGGCGGCTGCTCGCATGATCGCCCATCAATCACCAACCCCCGTCAGACTATGAAGAAAAAATTTATTTGGACGATTCTGTTCACCAGCACGCTGTTGATCGCCAGCACGGCTCCTGCCCAGAGGATTGAGGCCACCAGCACGGTGACCACCTCCGAAGGCACCATCAGTGAGTTTGGACCGCAGGCGGTCGTCATCAAAACCGAAGCAGGCGCCCAGCCCATCCGGTACATCTCCAGCGAGACGACGAACTACGTCGATGAAAATGGCAACCCCGTCACCATCGCCACCCTGAAGTCCGGTCTGCCCGTCACGGTCTTTTATACCAAGGTGGGCGACACGTTGCTCGCCACCAAGGTCATGGTCAGAACCGGAGCCGCGCCCGTCCGCACCGCCACGACCACGCAGGTCGTGATACCCGCAGCCACCACGCAGGTCGTGACGCCGATGGCAGGCGTGATCACCGAGTTCGGCCCTGAGAACATCCTCATCAAGACGGAGTCGTCTCCCAACCCACTCCGCTACACGTACGGCAAGACCACGACTTACGTGGACGAAAATGGCGCGCCCGTGACCGTTGAGACGATCAAGTCAGGACTTCCGGTCACCGTGTACTACACGAAGGTCGGAGACACGCTGATTGCGAACAAAGTCGTCGTGAGAAGGAGCGTGGCAGTGCCGAGTCCGGTGATCGAGGAAAAAACCACGACGACGACCACCACCACGACCCGCAAATAGATTGTGCCATCACCCATTCATCACACACAGAGACTATTTCCCATACCCCCCCCAAAAAAATAACCCCTGCTCGCTATGAAAAAGAATTTCTTGCTCCTCTCGGGTCTTGTCGTCGGTAGTTTCATGTCCCTCAGCAGTTGTGAGACGGTTGATGACATTCCTCTCACCACCACCACGACGACGACGACGGAAGAGACCACCGTCACCAGAACCCCTCTCTCTCCGGTGCCACTTTCAAGCACCGTGGAAACTCGCACCGTCCAGACCTATTAGGCACGGGCTGCTTTGCTTTGCAGTCATTGACTGATTCCCCCACGCAAACCTATGAAAACATCATCCATTCGTTTCGCCCTGCTCCTCCTTGCCTCGGCAGGCTGGAGCGTCATCGCCACCAGTTGCAACACCTTCCACGGATTTGGCCGGGATGTGAAAGCAACCGGTCAGACTATTGAGCGAGTCGCGAGAAGATGAATCGCTGAAGGAAGCCTTGGGCCTGATCCTTCGGGTCCAAGGCAGGGGCGTCGTGAGAAACGATTCCATGCTTGCAGCATGGGCAAAGATCAAAGCGGCAGCATGTCGGGGTTGGCAGCGGTCCAGCCCCCTTACGTCGCCGTCCGCTGTTCCTGCGCGCAACCTGCCAGCCCCGCGGCAGTCGTCAGTGCCACTGACAACCGAAGGGGCGTGGCAGGCGTGATTGACCAAACCGGATGGCTGGTGATTTATTTGGTGCGCACGACCAGCACGCGACGGTCCTGCTGCATTTCGGCTTCGGTACCATTCGGATACATGGGAAAACTTTCCCCGTAACCATGGGCGCTGAGCGCGGTGGGCGGCACACCGTAACGCAGCGTCAGCTCGTCATAAATGCGCTGGGCGCGCGCGGCGGAGAGCTGCATGTTGAATTCAGCCGTCCCATCCGTGCTGGTATGACCTTCAATGTCAAACGTCGCATCGGGCGTCGTGGCCCTGACGGTGCTGATCACGCCCGCCATCTGTTCCAGCGCGGAACGTGACTCGGCGTCGAGCAGTTCGGCGGTTTCTTTGACGAACAGCACCGGCAGGGTCACATACGTCAGCTCGCGGGTTTGAGTCCCGTCTTCCACGGTGACGACGCTGCGTTCTGATTGATAAACGCGGCGCGGCCGGCCCGGAGTTTCCACCACCGTGGTGGTCTTGGTGGTCTTCGTCACCTCCTGCGGCACTGCGGGAACAGTCACGGTGGCTGGCGCAGGCACCACCACGACCTTGGGTGCGGTGGAAAGCTGGCGTTGCACCACCACGGGATCAAGGCCATGCACGGTGGTGGTGGTCGTGGTGGTGGTGCCGGGCGTCACCACCACTTTGCCAGGAACGGCGACGTTGACCTGGGCGTGAAGCGCTGGTGGAACAAAACAAACAAGGGGAAGCAGGAATAGAATGTTTTTCATGACGGGTGGGGTGTGGTTTTGGCAGTCGAGGATGGTTCGGAACCCCTGCTTCCCATGGCTGTAGGGATTTCGGCTGATGCCCCTATCAACGCCCCTCGCCTGCGCAGCTCCGCACTGTGGGTTTCGAACAGGCCATGGCGCGCGGTTTCACAGCAACTCCACGCCTTCTTTTTGGATGTCCGGGCGGCGTATCGGCCGCTTCACACTGGAATGGGTGAGTGGTGGAGCGATGGAGTGATGGTGGCCGCCATCATTGATTGGAGGGGACCATGCGGCGGGCCTTGGGCTTGGGCGGCCGCACTGACGGTGGTTGCGCCATGGGTTTGACGCGGGTCAGCAGAATCGACCGGATTCTCTCGATGTGAACTTGCGATTCTTTCGACCGCTCGGCGGCGGATGCATTGTACGCCCTGCTCTTCGGGTCGGCCATGGTGTGCAGCAGGTTCTTGCGTTCTTCAAACATCCGTAAAGCCACCCACAACGTCTCTTCGATATGCTTCGTCTGCTCGGCCAGAAGAACCGATGCAGTGAAGGCGTGGCCGGTGTGGCAGCGATATCTGACCAGCTTCCCTTGGGTCATCTGCCACAGCACGCCGCCGCAGTCCGGACAGTTGAAGGGCACCTGCGCGCCCAGCTTTCCGACCGCAGCCAGATCACTGACGACGCGCTCGGCAATGATGGCCTCCGAGGCGATGTCATCGGGGACCGGCGGAGATTTGGCCACCGGCAGCAGCACGATCCGACTCAGCAGCTCTCCCATTGAATCCACCGGCACGCAGTGCTCGGGCGTTAAGTTGTTGAGCGCGTTCTGCGGCATGTCGGGGTATGCGGCATCCTCAGGAGTTTGCACCACGCACATGCCGCCGCAGCGCTGGATGGCCAGCAGGCCGGAGGTGCCATCGTCCAGATAGCCCGTGAGCAGCACGCCGATGACCTTGGCACCGTAGGCCACGGCGGCGGAACGAAACAGCGGGTCGATGGCGGGCCGCGAACGGTTCTCTCTGGCTCCCTTGGAAATGATGATGCGTCCCTTGGCGATCAACATGTGATGGTCAGGCGGAGCGATGTAAATGTTCCCGGCGCTGAATATCTCTCCGTTCCTTGGCTCCTTGCAGTTCAGTTCTCCGGCGTTCTTCAAAGCGCGGACCAGCACCTCTCCAGTATTGCTTGCCGCCATATGTTGCACCACAAACAGGGGTGCGGGGAAATCCGCCGGCAAGGTGGCGATCAATCGGGTGAGTGCATCCAGCCCCCCGGCGGAGGTGCCGATTACCACGAGGCGCTTCGGTTTCATTGGGATGTTCGCAGATGGCAGATGAAGCTCAGCCGACACTCGGGCTGGCCGGGCACTCGTCCAAATACGTGGGTTGATCTCAACCAGCCGCATTTTCTTTGTCGATCTTCATCATTGAATCGCCAGCCTTGGATGTTCGCGGTTCTCAGTTCGCGGTGGTTTGCGGTTGTTGAGGGCGCTAACGCGCCGTTGACCGTGGTTTTCAAACCATCGTCAACCACTGCCAACAACCGCAAACCACCGTCAACGACTGCAAACCACCGTCAACTTCGCTGATCAGGGAGCGCCCCTGGCATTAAAAAAAACGTGATCCATACAACCGCGCGGATGATGAGCGGCGATGTATCAGTGGTCAGCGACTTGATCTCGATTTTCACGAAGAGAGAAACAATGACCCGATGACCAAGGCGTGGAGTTCTCACCAACTTCACGCCTTCTTTGTGTCCCGCTCTCCCTGACATAAATGGATGCTTGCCAGAGTACCGCCCCTATTCCACAATCCCCGGCTATGGTTGATGACCCACAAGCCCGGCAGGACGCGGGAGCTGTGCCTGGAGATGCGGCGGCATCTCCCGATCTCGGTGTGCGGTTTCCCATCGTCGGCATCGGTGCGTCAGCGGGCGGGCTGGACGCGCTCACCCAACTGCTGCAGGCTCTTCCGCCAGATACCGGGATGGGTTTCGTCATCATCCAGCATCTCTCCCCCACGCATGTCAGCAGTCTGGCGGAAATCCTCGCGCGGGTGACGACGATGCCCGTGTGCGAGGTGCGCGATGAGCCGGTGGTGGAGCCCGATCACGTCTATATCATCCCGCCGGGGCGGGACATGAGCATCGCCGGTGGCAAGCTGCATCTGGAGCCGCAGGCGCGCCCGGTGCGCCCGCGTGGCATTGATCAGTTCTTCCGCGGGCTGGCGGCGGACTGCGGCCACCGCTCCATCGGCGTCGTGCTCTCCGGCGCATTGGACGATGGCACCGTGGGGCTGGAGGCGATCAAGGCGGAGGGCGGCATCACCTTTGCCCAGGATGAGACGGCGCAGCACGCTTCCATGCCGCGCAGCGCGGTGACTTCGGGCTGCGTGGATTTCGTGCTGCCGCCGGCGGAGATCGCGCTGGAAATCGCCCGCATCGCGAAGAGCCCGATGGCGGAGCCCGAGCAGGAGGGCGCTGTTGAGGAACCCTTCGTCCACGCGCGCATCGCGGACATCGTGCAGCAGGCCACCGGGCTGGACTTCAGCTACTACAAGCCCAGCACGCTGCACCGCCGCATCAAGCGCCGCATGCTGCTGCACAAGACGGACGCGCTGGGCGACTACGAGGCCATGCTCCGGCATAACCCTGCGGAAGTGGAGGCGCTCTACCAGGACATCCTCATCGGCGTGACGAGCTTCTTCCGCGATCCTGCGGTGTTCGAGGCTCTCTCAGCCCACGTTCTGCCCAAGCTGCTGGCACAGCGTTCGGTGCATGCACCCTTGCGCATTTGGACGGTGGCAGCCTCCAGCGGCGAGGAGGCCTACTCCATCGCGATGGTCTTCACCGAGTGCGCGGAGGCGCTGGGCAGCGCGGTGCCGCTCCAGATTTTCGCCACCGACATCAATGAGCAGTGCATCTCCAAGGCGCGCGCCGGGCTGTATCCCAAGAGCATCGTGCAGGATGTTTCGCCAGAGCGCCTGCGCCGGTTTTTCATCGAGGAGCCCGATGGCTACCGCATCTGCAAGGCCACCCGCGAGCGCATCGTGTTCTCCAAGCATAATGTGCTGGCGGATCCGCCGTTCTCACGGATTGATCTCATCTCCTGCCGCAATCTGCTCATCTACTTGCAGCCGGTGCTTCAGCACAAGGTGATGCAACTGCTGCACTATGCGCTGAATCCTGAGGGTGTGCTCTGGCTGGGCACTTCGGAGTCGCCGGGGGTCGGCAGCACGTTGTTTGACGCGGCGGATGTGCGGCACAAGTTCTTCACCCGCCATCCGGGCAATGCCCCCTCCGGCGCAGCTTACCGGCCGGCGGTCTTGCCCACGCTCCAGCACCGTGGTGCGCAGTCCGTGACCGTGCTGCCACGCCATCAGCCACGGGCGGAGTTGCAGAAGGAGGCGGAGCGCCTGCTGCTCGCCACCTTTGTGCCGCCGGGCGTGGTCATTTCCGCGTCCATGGAGATCGTGCAATACCGTGGCGACACCGGGGCCTATCTGTCACCGTCCTCCGGTACGCCCACCCAGGACTTGCTCAAGATGCTGCGTGAGGGCCTGCTCGTCGGTGTGCGCTCCGCCATCTTGCGCGCGGGTGAGACCGGCAAGGATGAGGTGAGAGTTTCAAGTTTCAAGTTTAAACCGCCATCTTGCGCGCGGGTGAGACCGGCAAGCCGGTGCTGGAGGAAGGCCTGCGGGTGAAGGCCGGGTCCGGCTTCAGCGAGGTGAATGTGCGGGTGCTGCCGATCCGGGCCGGCGCGACGCGGGAGCAGGGCTACCTCGTGCTGTTTGAGGAGGTGGCCGGCGGCGGCGTGGAACCTGCCGAGGCGAAGACGCAGACCCAAGCTGCGCAGGACGAGCTGAACCGCCTGACCCAGGAGCTGGCGGCCACGCGCGAGTATCTGCAATCCGTCATCGAGCAGCACGAGGCGGCCAATGAGGAGCTGCAATCCATCAATGAAGAGGCGCAGTCCGCCAATGAGGAGATGCAGAGCGTCAACGAGGAGCTGGAGACCTCCAAGGAGGAGATCCAGGCCAGCAATGAGGAGCTGTCCTCCGTCAATGACGAGCTGAACAACCGCAACATGGACCTGGCACGGCTGAACAGCTCCCTGCGGCTCTCCGGTGAATACGCCGTGAGCATCATCGAGTCCATGCGCAGCCCGCTTCTGGTGCTGGAGGAGACGCTGCGGGTGAAGACGGCGAGCGCGGCGTTTTATAGGATCTTCCGCGTGCCACCCAGCGCCACGGAGGGCCGCCTGCTCTACGAATTGGGCAACGGCCAGTGGAACATCCCCACCCTGCGCGGCCTGCTCGAAGACATCCTGCCCAAAGAGCAGGTGGTGGACGACTTCGAGGTGCGCCACACCTTTGAGCACCTCGGCCCGCGCATCATGATGCTCAATGCCCGCCGTCTGCCGCAGGGCACCGGCGCCACGCCGCTCATCGTGCTCGGGATCGAGGACATCACGGAGCGCACCCAGGCGGAGGAGTCCCTGCGGCAAAGCGAGGTGCGCAAGAATGCCATCCTCCTGTCCGCGCCCGATGCCATCATCACCATGGACCACGAAGGCAACTTCGTGGAGTTCAACCCGGCGGCGGAAAAGATTTTCGGCTACGCCCAGACGGATGTGCTGGGCCGGCCGCTGGCGGAATGGATCATCCCCGAACGGCTGCGCGAACGCCACCGGCAGGGCATCGCGCACTATCTGGCCACCGGCTCGGGGCCGGTCCTGAACCGGCAGATCGAAATGCCAGCCCTGCGGGCGGACGGCACGGAGTTTCCGGCGGAACTGGCGATCATTCCCATCCCCGGCAGCGACCCGCCGCTGTTCACGGCGTTTTTGCGCGACATCACCGAGCGCAAGCAGGCCGAAGATCAGCTCCGCGCCTCGCTCAAGGAAGTGGGTGATTTGAAGGCCGCGGTGGACGAGCACGCCATCGTGGCGATCACCGATCCGCAGGGAAAAATCACCTATGTGAACGACAAGTTCTGCGCGATTTCCAAATATTCGCGTGAGGAGCTGCTCGGGCAGGATCACCGCATCATCAACTCGGGCTTCCATCCGAAGGAATTCATCCGCGACCTGTGGCAAACCATCACGCATGGCCAGGTCTGGCACGGCGAGATCAAAAACCGGGCGAAGGACGGTTCGTTCTACTGGGTGGACACCACCATCGTGCCGTTCCTCAACGAGCAGGGCAAACCGCGCCAGTATGTGGCCATCCGGGCCGACATCACCGAGCGCAAGCAGGNNGCACGAGCTGCGCAACCCGCTCGCGTCCATGCGCAACGCCGCGGAGATTTTGAAGATCCCGAAGGCGAGTGCTGACGAACAGACGCAGGCGCAGCGCATCCTCGGCCGGCAGATCGGGAACATGACGCGGATCATTGACGATCTGCTCGACATTTCACGCATCACCGAGGGGAAGATCGAGCTGCGGCGGGAGCCGGTGGCACTGGAGGCGATTTTCACGGCGGCAGTGAGCCTGGCACGCACCGAGGTCGCGAAGCGCGGTCAGAAGCTCACGGTGTCGCTGCCTGCGGAAGCGGTGTTTTTGAATGCCGACACCACGCGGCTGGAGCAGGTCCTGGGCAATCTCCTCGGCAACGCCTGCAAATACAGCGGCGAGGGCTCCCACATCACGCTCAGCGCCGGGCGCGCCGCAGACGCCGAACCGCCCGAGGTCGTCATCTCCGTGCGTGACAACGGCATCGGCATCGCCCCCGAGCTGCTGCCGCGCATCTTCGATTTGTTCGTGCAAGGCAGCCGTGCGCTGGATCGCGCGCACGGCGGGCTGGGCATCGGCCTCTCGCTGGTGCGGCGGATTGTCAAACTGCATGGCGGGAGGGTCGAGGCGCGCAGCCAAGGCAGCGGTCAAGGCGCGGAATTCATCCTCCACGC